>DASZWI010000134.1:0-10993 GCA_035546715.1 Gaiellaceae bacterium
GACCAGAAGACGCAGAGCGCCGCCGAGAGCGACGTTACCGCCGACCAGACGGCCATCAAGGCCGACCAGTCGTCGATCGTGTCGTACGAGGCGAAGATCGTCTCCGATCGCAACGCGATCGCGCAGGCCCAGAACACCGCCGCGGCCACGCTCGCGAAGGACAAGCAACAGATCGAGACCGCCAAGCAGAGCGTCGTCACGGCGAAGCAGGGCGTGACGACCGCGAAGCAGGCGGTCGCCGCCGCGCAGCAGCAAGTCGCCTCGGCGAAGCTGTCCGCCCAGGCCGCCGCGGCGTCGAACGCGGTCAAGCAGGCGCCGCCGACCGCGAGCACCGTCGCGCAGCTCCGTGGTGCGGTCGTGCAGGCCGAGAACGCGCTCGCCGACGCGAAGCGCAGCCTCGCCGAGACCGTGCTCCGCGCCCCCACCGACGGGACCGTCGCCGCGGTCGACGGCATGGTCGGCGGCGTCGCGGCGGCCGGCGGCGTCGCGTCGACCGCGAGCTCGTCGAGCAGCAGCTCGTCCTCCGCCGCAGCGAGCAACGGCTCGTCCGGCAGCTCCGGCTTCGTCTCCCTGATCGGCCTGAAGTCGCTCGAGGTGCAGGCGTCGTTCGCGGAGAGCGACGCGTCGAAGCTCGCGATCGGCCAGCCGGCGACCGTCACCGTGTCGGCGCTGAACGCCGAGCTGCCGGCTCACGTCGCCGAGATCGACCCGGTCGGGAGCTCCTCGTCCGACGTCGTCGAGTACACGGTCACCTTCGCCCTCGACCGGGCCAACAAGCGCCTGAAGCCGGGCATGACGGGCACCGTCTCGGTCACCACGCAGGAGCGGGACAACGTCCTGCACGTGCCGAGCTCCGCCGTCACGGGGACCGGCGCCAACGCCCGCGTCACGGTCGTGAAGAACGGCAAGCAGGTCGTGACGCCGGTGGTCGCCGGGCTGAAGGGCGACAGCTCGACGGAGATCGTCAGCGGCCTCACCGCCGGCGAGACGGTGGTGAGCTCCACCGGGGCCGCGTTCTCGGCGTCGAGCCTGAGCGGCCTGACGTCCACGAACGCAACGTCGCGCTTCGGCGGCGGGGGCTTCGGCGGACTGGGTGCGACGTTCGGCGGCGGAGGCGTCCTCCGCCGCGGCGGGCCGTGACCGCGACGCGCCGCGCGCCGATCATGGTCCTGCGGGGCGTCTCGAAGGTCTACGGCGCCGGCGAGATCTCGGTCCACGCGCTCCGCTCCGTCGACTTCGCGGTCGAGCGCGGCGACTACGTGGCGATCATGGGCAGCTCGGGCAGCGGCAAGTCGACGCTCATGAACCTCATCGGCTGCCTCGACGTGCCCACCTCCGGGCGCTACCTCCTCGACCGCGTCGACGTCAGCCAGCTCGACGACTACGAGCTGTCGTTCATCCGCAACCGCCGGATCGGGCTCGTCTTCCAGAGCTTCAACCTGATCCCGCGCACCTCGGTGCTGCGGAACGTCGAGCTGCCGCTCGTCTACCAGCGGGTGAAGGCGAAGGAGCGCCGCGAGCGGGCCACCCGCGCCGCCGAGCTCGTCGGGCTCGGCAACCGCACGCACC
Source organism: Gaiellaceae bacterium (assembly GCA_035546715.1). Classification (GTDB taxonomy): domain Bacteria; phylum Actinomycetota; class Thermoleophilia; order Gaiellales; family Gaiellaceae; genus PALSA-600. Next base: position 1,570 of record DASZWI010000134.1, read on the forward strand.
ACCTCCCGTCGGAGCTGTCCGGCGGCCAGCAGCAGCGCGCGGCGATCGCGCGGGCGATCGTCACCGACCCGGCGATCCTGCTCGCCGACGAGCCGACCGGCAACCTCGACACGGCCTCCACGCTCGACGTGCTCGGCGTGTTCGCCGACCTGAACGCCGCCGGCCGGACGATCGTGATGATCACCCACGAGCACGACGTCGCCGCGCACGCCAAGCGCGTCATCACGCTCGCCGACGGCGAGATCGTCTCCGACGAGCGCCAGGCCCCGATCGACGGCCCGCCGCCGCGCCCCGGCATCCGGACGCGGGCCCACCAGGCGGCGACGGCATGAACCTGGCCGAGCTCCGAAACGCACGTCCCTGGTACCGCGCTCGCTGCCGTCGCGTCGCGCGGATCGGTTCTGCGCGCCGTACCGGGTACGCGGGGTACGCGAACGGCGACGGCTCGCTGCGAGGCCGGGGCGCATGAGCATCCTGGAGGCGCTCCGCATGGCGGTGCAGGGCGTGCTGGTCAACCGGCTGCGCTCGCTGCTGACGCTGCTCGGGATCACCATCGGCGTCGCGTCGGTGATCATCCTCGTCGCGGTCGGGCACGGCTCGGCCGTCGCCGTCCAGAGCCAGATCGAGAACCTGGGCACGAACATGCTGACGGTACAGGCGGGCGGCCGGCTGTTCGGACGCCAGGCCGCCACCTCGACGAGCTTCACGTTCCTGACCATGAAGGACGTCAAGCTCCTGCGGAACAGGGCAGCCGCTCCCGACATCCGGTCGGTGACGCCCGTCGTCAGCGGCAGCCAGCTGACGGTGACCCACGACTCGGCGACCGAGACGCCCGACCAGTTGATCGGGACGACGCCGAGCTACGCCGAGGCGCGCAAGGAGGAGATCGCCGCCGGCACGTTCATCACCGCGGCCGACGAGCAGGCGCACAGCCGCGTCGCCGTGATCGGGCCCACCGTCGCCGAGAACCTCTTCGGCCTCGGCGACCCGATCGGCCAGCCGATCCAGATCAACGGCTCCACGTTCCAGGTCGAGGGGCTGCTGAAGTCGAAGGGCTCGAACGGGCTCCAGGACCAGGACGACATCGTGATCGTGCCGCTGACGACCGCGCAGGACCTCGTCGTCGGCCAGAGCGGCGACCTCAGCCAGATCGTCGTCGAGGCGACCTCGTCCGGCTCGGTGGACGCGGCCGAGAGCGAGATCGACGCGATCCTCCTCCCGACCCACCAGAACTCCGACGGCAGCGCCTCGTTCAACGTGCTCAACCAGGCGTCGCTGCTCAGCGCGACGAGCTCGAACAACCACACGTTCACCGTGCTGCTCGCGGCGGTGGCGGCGATCTCGCTGCTCGTCGGCGGGATCGGCGTGATGAACATCATGCTCGTCACCGTCACGGAGCGGACGCGGGAGATCGGGATCCGCAAGGCGATCGGCGCGCGCCGCGGCGACATCCTCGGCCAGTTCCTGACCGAGGCGGTGCTGCTCTCGATCATCGGCGGCCTCGCCGGCGTCGCCGCCGGCCTGATCGGCAGCCAGTTCGAGATCGTCGGCGTCCAGCCCGTCACCCAGGCGTACTCGGTGGCGCTCGCGTTCGGCGTCGGCGTCGCCGTCGGCCTCTTCTTCGGCATCTATCCCGCCAACCGCGCCTCGGCTCTCCGGCCCATCGAGGCGCTGAGATACGAGTAGGAGCGACCATCATGAGCGCAACCCACCCCGAGATCCCCGCCGAGGACGACTTCGTCACCGAGATCCTGGCGCGCCGCAAGCGCCGCACGCCGAAGCTGACGCTGACGCTCGCCGTCCTGGTCGTCGCGGCGGCGGCGTTCATCGGCGGCATCGAGGCGCAGAAGCACTGGGGGCACAGCTCCGCGGCCGGCGGAGGCGGCGGTGGGAACCGGGCCACGAGCCTCGCGGCGCTCGCCTCGCGGTTCGGCATCACCGGCGCGGCCGGCGCGTCCGCGTCCCGCCGCTTCGGCGGCACGGGCGGCGGCGCCACCGGGTTCGGCGGCGCCTCGGGCTCGGGTGCGACCGGGTTCGGCGGCGGGAGCCGGGCAACCGGCTTCGGCGGGGGCGGCGCTGCCGGGTTCGGCGGCTTCGGCGGCGGGTCGGCAACCGTGGGGACGGTCACGCTGATCAAGGGCTCGACGCTCTACGTCACCGACGCCTCCGGGAACACGGTGAAGGTGAAGACGTCGCCGTCGTCGACCGTCACGAAGACGGTCCAGGGCAGCATCAAGACCGTGCTCCCCGGCCAGACGGTCACCGTCCTCGGCACGGCGGGCAAGGACGGCACCGTCACCGCGCGGTCGATTTCCGTCTCCGCCGCGCGGCGCTGACCGGCGGTATCGTCGCCCGGCCATGCCGGGCCTCGACCTCCAGCCGCTCGCAGGCGATCTGCGGGCGGAGTGCGCCGCATTGCTCGCCGAGCGCTACGCGCGCCAGCGGGCGCGCGAACCGCTGCTCCCGGCGGTCGACGACTTCGAGCCGCACCTGCCGCCGGACGGCTGGGTAGCGGTGCGGGACGGCACGGCCGTCGCCTACCTGGCGGGCGAGGTCGACGGCGACGTCGCCCGCGTCGGCTTCGCCGGCGCCGCCGGGTCGGACGCGGACGCGCTGACGCTCTGCTTCGTCCGCTGTGCACGCGTGTGGGACACGCAGCGGTTCGCGATCTCGGTGCCCGCCGGCGACGAGGCGCTGATCGACGCGTTCTTCCGGCTCGCGTTCGGCTGCCAGTTCGCCTGGGGCATCCGTGAGAGCGAGCCGGCGGCGCCGGTCGACTTCGGCGGGACCATCCGCCCGGGAACGCGGGACGACATCGACGCAGCGGTCGATCTCGAGCTCGAGCTGCACGCGCTCCAGACGATGCTGCCGAGCTGGTCGGGCCTGCCACCCGCCGACCGCGAGGCGGTGCGGACCGAGTGGAGCAGCGGCTGGGACGACACGTCGGACTGGGAGCATCTCGTCGCCGAGCGCGGCGGCGAGATCGTCGGGCAGGTCGTCCTCTACCAGCGCCCCGAGGGCGACCTCCGCGTGCCGCCGGCGAACATCGACCTCGCGCTGATGGTCACCCGGCTCGGCGACCGCGGGACGGGGGTCGGCTCGGCGCTCGTGGCGCACACGCTCCGGCGCGCGCACGAGCAGGGCTACCGCTCGGTCACGGTCGACTGGCGCACCGTCAACCCGCTCGCCGGCCCGTTCTGGCCGCGACGCGGCTTCCGGCCGCAGTACCTGCGGCTCTACCGCAGCGTCCCATGACCCGTGTCCCGCTCCTCGCCGACTCCCGGCTCGTGCTCGCGGAGGCGGGGCCCGACGACGTCGTCCTGCGCCCGCCACCGCCGCCGGACGCGCTCGACGACGTCCCGGCCGCGGTGCGCGAGGCGCTGCACTACCCGCTCGCCGGCGCGCCGATCGAGGATCTGGTCACCCGCGGCGGAACCGCCACCGTGGTGATCGAGCAGCCGTCGCTGCCGATCCCGGGCGTCACGCTCGGCCCTCGCCACGCCGCGGTCGCGACGGTGGTCGACGAGCTCGAGCGCCTCGGGGTCAGCCGCATCACGATCCTCGTCGCCGGCGGCCTCCTGCGGCGCACCAGCCCGCGCGACATCGCCCTGCTCGTGCCGCCCGAGTTCCGGCGCCGCTTCCGCGGCCGCGTGATCGTCCACGACGCCGAAGCCGACGACCTGGCCGACCTGGACGTCGACGGCAACGTGCGGCTCTGCGTGAACCGTGCGCTCGTCGAGACCGACCTGGTCGTGCCCGTCACGGCCGCCGAGACCGTGCTGCACGGCGGGCCCGCGGCGCTGCTGGCCGCGTCGTCCCCCGACGCCCTCCGAGCCGCCGGAGCGCTGTCGCTGCTCGAGACGAGCGCGTCCCAGGGCTGGCAGATGGCGCTGAAGATCGAGCGCGCGCTTGCGGAGCGCCTCCCCCTGACCGGCGTCTCGCTGACCCTCAACGTCCCGCGGCTCGCCGGGCCGTTCGCGGGCTACCCGCACTCGATCGACGACCTCGCGGCGCCCGGCGCACGGCGCCTCTTCCAGCTCGCGCCAGGGCGGATCCGGCAGCGGCTGCTCGACCGGATCCCGCGGGAGCAGACGGCCGCAGCGGTGTTCGGCGGCACCCCGTCGGTCGCGCACGCCGAGGCGCTCCTCCGGGGCACCGTCTACAAGGGCGCCGAGCTCGACGGCCAGGTCGACGCCCTCGTGATCGGCGTGCCGCCCACGACGCCGTTCATGCCCCGCGAGCGGCCGAACCCGGTCAGCGCCGCCTACCTCGGGCTCGGGCTCGCGCTCCGGATGTGGCGGAACGCTCCGCCCATCGCGGCCGGCGGCACCGCGATCCTCGTGCATCCGCTGCCGAGACGCTTCCCGCGGCCGACCCAGACGCCGTACCGAGCGCTCTTCTTCGACCCGCGGACGGCCCGTGACAGCGAGGCGATGCGCGAGGCGGAAGACGCCGCGGCCGCCGACACGCGCGCGATCGCCGACTACCGTGCCGGCCGCGCCTGCCACCCCCTGCAGCCCTTCGTGGAGTGGAGCGCGTGCGACGTCTCCACGCACCGCCTCGGCCCCGTGCTAGTCGCCGGCTGCCGCGACTCCGCGGCCGCCCGCCAGCTCGGCCTCGTGCCGGCGCACGGCCTCGGCGCGGCGCTCGAGATGGCCCGCGGCCGGGGCGCGAGACGCATCGGCTGGCTCGTCGCACCGCCGTACTTCCCCGTGGTCCTCTCGGGCTCGACCTGATCGTGTCCTTTCAGGCCGGCGTCCCTCTGCCGGGGAGGCCGACCTGCGCGCCCTGCTGCATCCGGAAGGGGGCCGTTCGGGCCGATGGTTGGACATGGATATCCATGTCCAACATCCATGGATATCCATGTCCAACCGTCGCGTCGGGACATGTCCGGTGTCCGACGCGTCCTTCGGCCTCCTGTGAGCCTCTCCGTCTGAGGACCGAGCGCCGGATCCTCCCTGGGTAGGAGGACGCGCCGCGCCGGGCGGTCTACCCTCGGGTCATGCTGGGCCGCATCCCGCGCGCGCTCACGGACGGGTTCCTCGTCCTGCTCGTCGGTGCGGCCGCGCTCGGCGGCGCGTCGCACCACGGCCAACCCGTGTTCCTGCCGGTCGCCGCGCTCGCCACGGGCGCCCTGCTGCTCCGCCGCCGGCTCGCGGCGGAGGTGCTGGCGCTCGAGACGATCCTGGCGGCTCTCGCCGCCGGGTTCGGCGACCACTGGCTGATCCCCGCCGTCCTCGTCGCCCTGGGCAGCTACGCGGCCCGGGTCGACCGCGCGCGCTCGTTCCGGGCGCTGGTCGCGGTCGGCGTCGCCATCGGGACGCCGATGGTGGTGCGGAGCCACTCGCACGCCGGCGAGCTGGTACCGATCTCCGCGCTGTTCCTCGCGGCCTGGCTGTGGGGCGAGAACCAGCGGGCCCGCGAGCTCGAGCGCGAGGAGCGCGCCCGGTCGGGCGCCGCCGCCGAGCGGGCGCGGATCGCCCGCGAACTGCACGACGTGGTCACGCACAACGTGAGCGTGATGGTGGTGCAGGCGGCGGCCGGCAACGACGTCTTCGACTCCCATCCCGACCGTGCCCGCGACGCGCTGCGCGCCGTCGAGGAGACCGGTCGCAGGGCGCTCGGCGAGCTGCGGCGGCTGCTCGACGTGGAGGCGGGCGACGGGACGCTCCCTCAGCCCGGCCTTGCCCGGCTCGACGACCTCGTCGGGCAGGTGCGCCGCGCCGGCCTTGCCGTGGAGCTGCACGTCGAGGGCACCGCCTTTCCGCTGCCCGAGGGCGTCGACCTCTCGGCCTACCGCATCGTCCAGGAAGCGCTCACCAACACGCTCCGGCACGCGCAGGCCTCGCACGCGACCGTGCACGTGCGCTACGGGGCGCGCGAGGTGGAGGTCGAGGTCGCCGACGACGGCGTCGGCGAGAGCGCGCCGGCCGAGTCGGGCCGCGGTCTGCTCGGCATGCGCGAGCGCGTCGCGCTCTTCGGCGGCGACCTGCGCGTCGGCGGCCGCCCCGGCGGGGGCTTCGCCGTGCGGGCCCGGATCCCGGTGGCCGCGTCGTGAGCATCCGCGTGCTGCTCGTGGACGACCAGGCGCTCGTCCGCTCGGGGTTCCGCATGATCCTGGAGGCGCGCGACGACCTCGAGGTCGTCGGCGAAGCCGAGAACGGGCGCGAGGCCGTCGAGCTCGCCGCGTCGACTCGGCCCGACGTGATCCTCATGGACGTGCGCATGCCCGACGTCGACGGCGTCGAGGCGACGCAGCAGATCCTCGCCGCCGGGTCGCCAGCCCGCGTCCTCATCCTCACGACCTTCGACCTGGACGAGTACGTCGTGCGGGCGATCCGGGCCGGCGCGAGCGGGTTCCTGCTGAAGGACGTGCGCCCGGCCGAGCTCGTGGACGCGATCCGCGTCGTCGCCGCAGGGGACGCCCTGCTCGCGCCCTCCGTGACCCGGCGGCTGCTCGACCGCTTCGCCCGCACGCTCGAGGACGAGTCGCCGCCGGCGGCGCTCGACGAGCTGACCGAGCGCGAGCGGGAGATCCTCGGCCTGGTCGCGCGCGGGCTCTCGAACGCCGAGATCGCCGAGCGACTCGTCGTGTCGGAGACGACGGTGAAGACGCACGTCTCGTCGGTCCTGCGCAAGCTGGGCCTGCGCGACCGCGTGCAGGCGGTGATCGCCGCCTACGACGCAGGTCTGGTGCGTCCGGCCGCATCCTCCTAGCGGACGAGCCCGAAGATCGTCGCTCCGGCCGATGCGCCGCGGCCCGACGCGTCCTACCGTGAGGCGCATGGACACCGTCATCGAAACCACCGGGCTGACCAAGCGCTTCGGCGGGCGGGCGGCGGTCGACCGTGTCGACCTCACCGTCCCGGCCGGCGTGGCGTTCGGCTTCCTCGGCCCGAACGGCGCAGGCAAGACCACGCTGATCCGGACGCTGCTCGGGCTGACCCAGCCGTCCTCCGGCGAGGTGCGGCTGCTCGGCCTGCCGCAGCCCAAGCAGCGGCGCGAGGCGCTCGCCCGCGTCGGCGCCATCGTCGAGGAGCCGCGCTTCCACCCCCACCTGACCGGCCGCGAGAACCTCTGGATCGTCGCGGCCGTGCGCGGACGCGAGGCCGAGGGCCGCATCGAGGCCGCCATCGACCGCGTCGGGCTGCACGCCCGCGCCGGCGACCGCGTGAAGACCTACTCGCTGGGCATGCGCCAGCGGCTCGGCATCGCCCGCTGCCTGCTGGCCGACCCCGCGCTGCTGATCCTCGACGAGCCGATGAACGGGCTCGATCCGGCCGGCATCCTCGAGATGCGCGGGCTGATCCGCTCGTTCGTCGAGGAGGGGCGCACCGTGTTCCTCTCGTCGCACCTCCTCGACGAGGTCGAGCGGACGTGCGACCAGGTCGCGATCGTCGACCAGGGCCGCGTCGTCGTGCAGGGCGCGGTCTCCGAGATCGCGTCCACCGGCGAGCCCGTGTTGCTCCTCGAGGTGGACGACTCCGAGGCCGCGCGGCGCATCCTCGGCGCGGAGCCGCGCGTCGAGAAGATCGTCGACGACGGGGCCCAGCTCCGCGTGCAGCTCTCCGACGGTCTCGGACCCGCGGAGCTCAACCGCGCGCTCGTCACCGCCGGCGTCGGCGTGTCGCGGCTCGAGCTCAGCCGCTCGACGCTGGAGGAGCGCTTCCTGGCCGTCACCTCGAGACTGGAGACGAACGAATGAGACCGATCCAAGCCGAGGTCCTCAAGCTCGTCCGCCGGCGCGCGCTGATGATCTGGTCGGCCCTGCTCACCGTCGGCTCGGTGGTGATCGTGTACGCGGTCCTGGTCATCCTCCATGCCGTCAACGGCACGAAGCACGGCCCGGCCGGCGGCGTGCACAAGCTCGAGCACGTCATGCTCCTCCTGAGCGGGCTCGGCGGCGTGGCCGGGATCATCATCGGCTCCACCGCCGGGAGCCAGGACGTCTCCGCCGGGGTGTTCCGCGACCTCGTCGTCACCGGACGGCCGCGGTCGCAGCTCTTCAACGTGCGCTTCCCCGGCGCGCTGCTGGTCTACCTGCCGATGCTCGCCGTCGGGTTCGGCCTCGGCATCCTGGGGTCGTACGCGTTCGCCGGCAGCGAGCCGACGGCGTCGGCCGGGACGGTCGGCCACTGGGCGCTCTACGTCGGTCTGGACGGCATCGCCGAGGTGGCGCTCGCGGTCGGGATCGCGGCGTTCGTCAGCTCGCGGATCGTGGTCGGCGTCCTGATCGCCTGGAACGCGATCGTGTCGCAGATCCTGATCTCGATCGGGAGCCTCGGCGGCGTCCGCAAGGCGATCGACGTGGCCGCCTTCCAGCACTTCGCCCCGCAGGGTGCGATCGACGACAAGCTGACGTTCTCGACCGGGCTCGCCCTGCTCGTGATCGCGGTCTGGGTCGGGGTCGCGCTCGCCGCGGGCCGGCGCTGGACGCAACGGATCGACGCCTAGCGGCGTCGTGTCAGGAGAGGCCACGCCTCCGGGCCGCGAGCGCGGCTCGGGGGCGTGCGCCGCTCCGCGCCGCCTGGCCGAGCTCCGAGACTCGCGTACCTGGTACGAGGGCGACGCGAGCCGTCTCGGGCTGGCCGCGATCGGGGTGCGACAGGGTCAGACCCGGGTCTGACCCTGCTCCTCGAGCGGCCCCTAGACCGCCGACTCGAGGATCTCGGCGTGCTCGTCCTCCGGCGGATAGCCGTACACGTAGACGAGCAGGTCGACCTCGCCGTGGTTCGCGGTCTGGAGCGGCGTGCCGGGATCGACGTGGACCAGCCCGCCGGGCGGCACGTCGACGCGCTCGGGCGGGTCGCCGAGGTACATCGTCAGCGTCCCGGAGACGCAGAGGAACGTCTCCTCCTGGAGCGGGTGCCGGTGGCGGCGGCCGTGCGCGCCCGGGTCGTAGCGCCAGAGGTTCCCGCGCGTGTGCGCGAACCCGGCGAGCTCGCTCAGCTCGGCGACGTGGCGCGCCGGCTCGCCCGGGTCGTGCGGGCGCGTGATCCAGTCGAGCTCGTCCGGGCGGATCGCGCGGAAGGCCACGCGGCACCCTAGCCGAGCGGGCGCTACGACTCGCCGAGGTAGGTCTTGCGGACCTGCTCGTTCGTCTTCAGCGCCTCGGCGCTGTCGGAGAGCACGATGTTGCCGGTCTCGAGGACGTAGCCGCGGTGGGCGTGGTCGAGCGCCATCAGCGCGTTCTGCTCGACGAGCAGGATCGACGTTCCCTGCTCGTTGATCTGGCGGATGATGTCGAAGATCCGCTCGACGAAGATCGGCGCGAGACCGAGGGACGGCTCGTCGAGGAGCAGGAGCTTCGGCCGGGCCATCAGCGCGCGGCCGATCGCGCACATCTGCTGCTCGCCGCCCGACATCGTCCCCGCCTTCTGGTTCCGCCGCTCGTGCAGGCGCGGGAACAGCTCGAAGACGCGGT
>DASZWI010000135.1:0-27049 GCA_035546715.1 Gaiellaceae bacterium
CCGCTTCGCGCGCCCGGCCCGTTCGGCGAGAAGTCCGTCGTCGAGTGGCCGGAGTACGAGCCGCCGGCCTGGCTCGACACGCCCGCCGACACCGGGCCGATCGAGCAGGTCGAGCTGCGTAGCCGCCGGCTCGTCGCACGCGTGCCGGTGCTGCTCTACGCCACGCCCGAGCCGCCCGGCGTCGACGCGCCGCTCCTCGTCGTCCACGACGGCCCCGAGTACGCCGAGTACTCGCTGCTCACCCGCTTCCTCGACGCGATGAGCTGGGAGGAGCGCATCCCGCCGCTCCGCGTGGCGCTGATCCAGCCGATCGACCGCGACGAGACCTTCTCGGCGTCCGCCCAGTACGCGGCGGCGCTCACGCGCGAGCTCCTGCCGCAGCTCGCCGAGCGCGCCCCGCACGGCGTGCGGATCGGGATGGGCGCCAGCCTCGGCGCGCTCGCGATGCTGCACGCGCACCGCCGCCACCCGGCGAGCTTCGACGGCCTGTTCCTCCAGTCGGGGAGCTACTTCCGGCAGCGCTTCGACAAGCACGAGTCGGGCTTCCCACGCTACGCGCGGATCACCCGCTTCGTCGGCGCCGCGCGGCGCGGGGAGAGCGCCGTGCGGCCGATCCCGGTCGCGCTCACCTGCGGGACCGCCGAGGAGAACCTCGCCAACAACCGCGAGCTCGTCGCCACGCTCGACCGGCAGGGCTACCCAGTCTGGCTCGCCGAGATCTGCGACGCGCACAACTGGACCTGCTGGCGCGACGGGTTCGACCCGCACCTGCCCGCGCTGCTCGAGGCGGTGACGTGAGGCACGTCGAGATCGACGTCCCCCACGACCGGCTCGCCTGGCGGCGCCGGCTCGCGCATCATCTGTCGAGGTTCCTATGAGCGAGCTGACCATCGGCCTTCTGCTGGGCACGGAGGAGGACTGGCCCGCCGCGTTCGAGGCGCTCGTGCAGCGGCTCGACCCGATCGCCGGGACGACGCTGCGCACCGAGCGGATCCTCAACGAGCCGTTCGACCTCCGCTCCCGGCCGCGCTACCGGCTCGTCATCGACCGGCTCGCCTGGTGGTACGACCTGCCGCGCGCCTGGCTGAAGAAGGCGCAGCTGATGGACGACGTCTACCTGCTCAACGACCCGTTCACGTTCCAGGCGATGGAGAAGCACTCGGCGTACTGCGCCATGATCCGGCTCGGCCTGCGGGTGCCCGAGACGTGGCTGATCCCGCACAAGGTCCCGCCGAGCAACCCGCGCTTCCAGCCGACCGCCGAGCGCTACAACGTGCCGTTCCGGCTCGAGGAGATCGGCGGCCGCATCGGCTTCCCGCTCTACCTCAAGCCGTTCGACGGCGGGCAGTGGGTGGGCGTCTCCCGGGTCGCGTCGGCCGACGAGCTGCGCCGCGCCTACGACGAGTCGGGCGAGCGGCTCATGCACGTGCAGGCGGCGCTCGAGGGCTTCGACGCCTTCGTCCGCTCGCTCTCGATCGGGGCCGAGACGATGAGCATGTGGTTCGACCCGTCGAAGCCGATGCACGACCGCTACCAGGTGCGGCACGCGTTCCTCTCGGCGCCGCTGGGCGACGAGGTCGTCTCCATCTCCCGGCTCGTGAACGCGTTCTTCCGCTGGGAGTTCAACTCGTGCGAGACGATCGTCAAGGACGGCGTCGCCTACCCGATCGACTACGCGAACGCCTCGCCCGACGTGGCCCTCACCTCGCTGCACTACTACTTCCCGTGGGCGATCACCGCGCTCGTCCGCTGGTCGGCGTTCTGCGCGTGCACCGCCCGTGCGCCGTACTACGACCAGAACCGCCGCGTGTACGTCGAGATCGGCGACAGCGATCTCTCCTACGAGGAGAAGCTGACCGAGTACCGGCGGCTCGCCGACGCCTACTTCGAGGTCGACGCCTACCAGGCGTTCTGCGCGGAGCACCTCGCGTACCTCGACGACGCGGCCTTCGAGCTCTTCACCTCGCAGTCGTTCGACGACCTGCTCGTCCGCACCGTCCAGTCGACCTTCCCGCCGCACGAGCACGAGCATTTCGTCGCCCACTACCGCGGCCTGCTCTCCGCCTGGGCGCGCGACAACTCGGGGAGCCGCCGGGTCTGACGGGACGACTGGGGGCGCAACGGTGGCGAGGGCGCCGGCTCCGCGGGCGATCGCCGCGGCGATTCCCGTCTGACGGAGGATTGACGCGAGAAGATGCGGGGCGGTAGAACCCGCCTGCGGCACCTCTGCGACGAGTCGGATCGACTCCCACGAAGGAGGAGCCATGACCACCATCCAGCAGGTCGCGACGATGAAGCTCGGCAAGCTTCCCGTCCGCACCGACGTCCGCACGCTGCGGCTCGCGCGCTACGTCGACACGGCCAAGCTGCCGGCCCCGCCGCCGGCCTTCGACGAGACGGCGCACGTCCCCGACTGGCCGATGTACGCCAACGACCGGATCGGCGACTGCACCTGCGCCGCGGCGGGCCACATGATCGAGGCGTGGACGGCCGCCGCGTCGGGTGCGGCCGTGGAGATCGGCGAGCGGGACGTCCTCGCGGCTTTCGACCACGTCAAGGTGGTCGACCCGCAGACCGGGGAGGAGGGCGCCGTCGAGCTCGATGTCCTCAAGTACTGGCGCAAGTCGGGGATCGGCGGCCACCGGATCGGCGCCTTCGCCGGGGTCTCGATCCACGACCACGAGCTCGTCAAGACGGGGACGTACCTCTTCGGCGGCGTCTACCTCGGGATCGCGCTGCCGCTCACCGCGCAGCGCCAGGAGGTGTGGGACTGGACCGGCAGCCTCGCCGGCGACGCGGCGCCCGGCTCCTGGGGCGGGCACGCGGTCGACGTCGTGCGCTACGACGCGGACACGCTGACGTTCGTCACCTGGGGGACGCTCAAGCAGATGACGTGGGCGTTCTGGGACCGCTACGTCGACGAGTGCTACTGCCTGCTCTCGCAGGACTTCATCTCGGGCGGCCGCTCGCCTTCCGGCTTCCGTCTCGAGGAGCTGAAGGCGGATCTGGAGCTCGTCACGGCCTGAGCAGGGCGCGGCCGACGACGGCCGCCTCCGCGCCTGCGGCGGCCAGCGCGTCGACGTCGGCGGGGGAGCGCACCCCGCCGGCGGCGACGACGCGCAGCCCGCTCGCCGCCACCCGGGCGACGAGGTCGACGTCCGGGCCCGCGAGCGTCCCGTCGCGGTCGATGGCGGTGCAGTGGACGCGGGCGACGCCGGCGGCCAGGCAGCGCTCCACCGCTTCCTCGAGCGCGAGCCCGCTGCCCTGCGTCCAGCCGGACGCCTTCACCTCGCCGTCGCGCACGTCGAGCGCGACCAGGAGCGCCTCGCCCAGCGCCTCTGCCCACAGGGCCGGGTCGGGCCAGGCGGCCGTGCCGACGATCACGCGGTCGGCGCCGGCGGCGAGCAGCGTCCGCGCGTCGTCGACGCTGCGGATGCCGCCGGAGGCCTGGAGGAGCGCGGGAGCCACCGCGGCGGCGACCGAGGCGACGAGCTCCGGCCGCACTCGTCCCGAGCGGGCGCCGTCGAGGTCGACGAGGTGGATCCGTGCGGCGCCCTCGGCGGCGAACCTCCGTGCGAGGGCGACCGGGTCGTCGGCGCGCTCGACGACGTCGTCGTAGTCGCCGCGGCCGAGGCGCACGGCCTCCACGCCGAGGACGTCGACGGCCGGGATCACCTCGATCGCTGTCTCGCTCCACATGGCAACATGTTAGCGTGCTAACATGAAGCGAAATGGCGGAGCGGAGTCGACACCCTTGGCGTACCCCGGAGATGAAGCAGCTGTTCGCGGCGATCGAGTCGCTGGAGACCTCCGCGGAGGTGGAGGGGTTCTTCCGGGATCTCTGCACCCTGTCGGAGCTGGAGGCGATGGCGCACCGGTGGCAGGTGGCGCAGCTGCTGGATCGCGGCCTGCCGTACCTGGAGGTCGCGGAGCGGACGCACGCCTCGACGACGACCGTGACGCGGGTGGCGCACTGGCTCAGGCACGGCGAGGGCGGCTACCGGCTGGCGCTCGACCGGGCGGCCGCCCGGAAGGCTTCCTGAGGGTCGCCGTCCCGGTGAAGGGCCGGCTGCGCGAGCCGGCCTTCCGCCTGCTCGACGACGCCGGCCTCGGACCCGAGCAGCCCGGGGAGCGCGCGCTCGCCTTCCCGTGCCGCAACGCGCCCGTCGAGGTGCTGCTCGTGCGGGCCGCCGACGTGCCGGAGTACGTCCAGGACGGCGTCGTCGACTGCGGCATCACCGGGATCGACCTCGTGCGCGAGCGCGGTGCGAGCGTCGAGGAGCTGCTCCGGCTCGGCTTCGGCGGCTGCCGGCTCGACGCCGCCGTGCCGGCGGAGTCGCCGGCGGAGCGGCTCGAGGACCTCGCCGGGATGACGGTCGCGACCGTCTACCCGCGCCTGACGCGCGAGCTCCTGCCGGTCGAGGTCGAGCTGGTGGACGTCACCGGCTCCGTCGAGATCGCGCCGCGGCTCGGGCTGGCCGAGGCGATCGTCGACCTCGTCTCGTCCGGGAACACGCTGCGCACGAACGGCCTGCGCTCCCTCGGGACGCTGCTCGAGTCCGAGGCGGTGCTGATCGCGCGCGACACGGAGGCGGCGGCGCCGTTCGCCGCCATGCTGCGCGCGGTCGTCGAGGCGCGCCGCCATCGCTACCTGATGCTGAACGCCCCGGTCTCCGCGCTGCCCGCCATCGAGCAGCTCGTGCAGCCGCGGGTGCCGAGCGTCCTGCCGCTCGCGCACGACGAGATGGTCGCGGTGCACGTCCTGGTCCCCGCCGCCGACGTGTGGCGCCTGCTGCCGCAGCTCGAGGCCGCGGGCGGCTCGTCGATCCTCATCGTCCCCGTCGAACGGATGGCCGCGTGAGCGGCGCGGAGCGAACGCAGCCGTGAGCGTCGTCTCGGAGATCAAGGCGGAGGGGATGGAGGCGGTGCGCCGCTGGTCGCTCCAGCTCGACGGTGTCGAGCCGGAGCGCGCGACGGCCGACCCGGATGCGCTGCCGCGCGAGGCGCTCCTGGCGCTCACCGACCGCGTCCGGCGCTGGCACGAGCTCCAGCGGCCCGCCGACGTGCGGCTCGAGGTCGAGCCGGGCGTCGTGCTCGAGCGCCGCTGGGTGCCGCTCGACACCGTCGGCATCTACGTGCCGCGCAAGCTCGTCTCGACGCTCGTCATGTGCGCCGTGCCCGCGCAGGCCGCGGGCGTGCGGCGGCTCGTCGTCTGCACGCCGCCCGAGGGCTCCGGGCTCGTCGCGGCGGCCGCCGCCGAGCTCGGGATCGACGAGGTGTGGGCGCTCGGCGGCCCGCAGGCGATCGGCTTCCTGGCCTACGTCGAGCGCGTCGACAAGGTCGTCGGGCCAGGCGGCCCGTTCGTCAACGAGGCGAAGCTCGAGGTGTGGCGCGACGTCCCGATCGACCTGCCGGCCGGCCCGTCGGAGGTGGTCGTGCTCGGCGACGGCGACCCGCGGGTGGTCGAGCTGGAGCTCGCCGCACAGCGGGAGCACGGCCACGACGCCGTCTGCCGCACGGCCGACTCGCTGGAGGAGGCGGAGCGCATCGCGCCGGAGCACCTCGTGCTCCTCGGCGAGGCCGAGGCGCTCGCCGACCGCGTCCGCAACGCGGGCACGGTGTTCGTCGGCGCCTCGTCGCCGGTCGCCGCGGGCGACTACGCCACCGGCGGCAACCACGTCCTGCCCACGGGCGGCTGGGCGCGGTCGGTGGGCGGGCTCGGGCTCGAGACCTTCCTCAAGCCGGTCACCGTGCAGCGGCTCACGCCGGAGGGCCTGGCGCTGATCCGTCCGACGGTCGAGGCGCTCGCCGCGGCCGAGGGCCTGCCCGCGCACGCGGAGGCGGTGCGCCGGTGAGGGCCCTCGCACCCGAGTTCCAGGCCTACAAGTGGGCGCCACCGACCGACGAGGTCGCGCGGCTCGCCGGGATCGACCCCTCGCAGGTCGTGCGCTTCGACCAGAACACGCCGACGCTGCCGCTCCCCTCGACGCGCCCCGGCACGATCGCCGGCCCGCTCGCGCGGATCGCCGGCTACCCGGCCGGCGGCTACCGCCGCCTGCGCGCGGCGATCGCCGACTACGCGGGCGTCGAGCCCGAGAACGTCGTGCTCGGCTCCGGCGCCGACGACCTGATCCTGCTCTGCGCGCGGGCGTACGCCGGTCCCGGCGACACGATCGCCATCCCCGCCGCGCCGACCTACCCGCTCTTCCGCATCGCCGCCCAGCTCGCCGGGGCGCAGCTCGGAGACGACGACCCGGTGCTGACGTTCGCCTGCCGGCCGAACAACCCCACCGGCGAGCTCGGCCCGCTGCCCGACGCGCGGCCGCTCGTGGTCGACGAGGCGTACTTCGAGTACTCGGGCGTCACCGCGCTGCCGCTGATCGAGACGGACGAGGTGATCGTCCTGCGCACGTTCTCGAAGCTGTTCGCGCTCGCGGGCGCCCGCATCGGCTACGCCCTCGCGTCCGCCGACGTCGCCGCCGAGCTGAACGCGCGCCAGGCGCCGGCGCCGATCTCGACCCTCTCCTCCGAGCTGGCGATCGCGGCGCTCGCGTCGAAGCCCGACGTCGCGCCGCAGCTCGAGGAGCGCGAGCGCTTCGCGTCCGCGCTGCGCGCGATCGGCCTGACGCCGCTCGAGTCGCACGCGAACTTCCTCTACGTCCCCGTCGACGACGGCCTCGCGCTCGCCGACGCGCTGCTGCGGCAGGGCATCGTCGTCCGGGCGTATCCCGGGGCGATCCGCGCCACCGTGCTCGACCCGGCCGACGACGACCTGCTCGTCGAGACGCTCGCGCGGATCCTCGACCGGCCGTCGCCTGCGGCGCCGTCCGGCGACCGCCGCGTGCGCACGCTGCGCGCGACCGCCGAGACCCGGATTTCGGTGCGGCTCGGGTTGGACGGCGCGAGCCGCGTGCGGGTCGACACCGGCGCCGGGATCTACGACCACTTCCTGGAGCAGCTCGCCTTCCACGGCGGCTTCGACCTGATCCTCGAGGGCGCGGGCGACCTCGAGACGGGCGACCACCACACCGCCGAGGACGCGGCGCTCGCACTGGGCCAGGCGCTCGACGCCGCGCTCGGCGACCGCCGCGGCATCGCGCGCTACGGCGACGCGGTGGTGCCGATGGACGACGCCCTCGCGCGCGCCGCCGTCGATCTCGGCGGCCGCCCGCACGCCGAGCTGACGCTCGAGCACGACCCGGGGATGGCCACGCACATGCTCCAGAGCCTCTCGCAGGCGGCCCGGGCCGCGATCCACGTCGAGGCCTCGGGCCGCGACGGCCACCACGTCGCCGAGGCCGCGTTCAAGGCGGTCGGGCGCGCCCTGCGCGCCGCGGTGCGGCCTGAGGGCGAAGGGCTCCCGTCGACGAAGGGGCTGCTGTGAGGGCGGCGATCGCCGAGTACGGCGCGGGCAACGTCCGCTCCGTCGCGCTCGCGCTGCAGCGGCTCGGCGTCGAGATCGTCGACGACGTCGCAGGCGCCGACCTCGCCGTCCTGCCCGGGGTCGGCTCCGCGCGGACCGCGCTGGCCGGCCTGCGCGCCAGCGGCCACGACGAGCTCCTGAAGGCCCGCGTCGCGGACGGGCGGCCCGTGCTCGGGATCTGCCTCGGGCTCCAGCTCGCGCTCGAGGAGAGCGAGGAGGACGGCGGCGTCGCGGGCCTCGGGCTGCTGCCGGGGCGCGCCGTGCGCCTGCGCGAGGGTCGCGTGCCCAGGATGGGCTGGTCGACCGTCGAGCCGAGCGGGGAGGCCTTCTACTTCGCCCACTCCTACGCCTGCGAGACGCCGCACGCGACCGCGTGGGCGGAGGGCGTCGTCGCCGAGGCGCGGCACGGATCGTTCGTCGGCTGCCAGTTCCATCCCGAGAAGAGCGCCGTCGCCGGCGCCCGCTACCTCGCCCGCGTCCTCGAGGAGGTCCAATCCCTCTCCCTCGCCTGATCCCGTGCCTCGACGTGGCCGCCGGCCGCGTCGTCAAGGGCGTGCGCTTCCAGGGCCTGCGCGACGTCGGCGACCCGGTCGAGCTGGGCGCGCTCTACTCCGACGCGGGCGCCGACGAGCTCGTCTTCCTCGACGTGAAGGCGACGCTCGAGGAGCGGCAGACGCTCGTCGGGCTCGTGCGCGCCGTGGCGGAGCGGCTCGCGATCCCGTTCACCGTCGGCGGCGGCGTGCGGCAGGTGGCCGACGCCGAGGAGCTGCTCGCGGCGGGCGCCGACAAGGTCGGCGTCAACTCGGCCGCCCTCGCGCGGCCCGAGCTCGTCACCGAGCTGGCCGAGCGTCTGGGCTCGCAGGCGGTCGTCGTCGCCATCGACGCCGAGGGCGGCCGCGTCCGCTCGCGCGCCGGCACGACCGAGACCGCGCGCGACGCCGTCTCCTGGGCGCGCGAGGCGCAGGAACGGGGGGCGGGGGAGATCCTGCTGACCTCGATCGACGCCGACGGCACCCGCGCCGGCTACGACCTCGAGCTGACCTCGGCGGTCGCCGCGGCCGTCGACGTCCCGGTGATCGCCTCCGGCGGCGCCGGCAACGCGCGCCACGTGGCGGACGCGCTCGGCGTCGCCCAGGCGGCGCTGCTCGCCTCGATCCTCCACGAGGATCCCGACCGGCTGCGCACGCTGCGCGGCGAGCTCCGCGAGCTGGGGGTGCCGATCCGTGACGCAGCCTGAAGGCGAGCTGCGGGCCGCCATCGTCCAGGACGCGGACAGCGGCCGCGTGCTGATGCTCGGCTGGATGGACGCCGAGGCCGAGCGCCGCACACGGGAGCGCGGCGAGGTCTGGTTCTGGAGCCGCTCGCGGGGGGAGCTCTGGCACAAGGGCGCCACGTCGGGCAACACCTTCGCCGTGGTCGAGCTGCGGGACGACTGCGACGGCGACGCGTTCCTCGTGCGCGTCCGTCCGGCGGGCCCCGCCTGCCACACCGGGTCGCTCTCGTGCTTCGCGCCCGACCTGTGGCGGACGATCGCCGCGCGGGCGCAGGAGCGTCCGGAGGGCTCGTACACGGTCGAGCTGCTGAACGCCGGCGTCGGCGCGGTCGCGCGCAAGGTGGGCGAGGAGGGCGTCGAGGTCGCCGTCGCGGCGCTCGACGAGCCCGACGAGCGCGTGCTCGAGGAGGCCGCCGACCTCGTCTACCACCTCTACGTCCTGCTCGCCGCGCGCGGCCTCGACCCCGCCCAGGTCGAGGACGTGCTCGCGCGCCGCTCCTGACGGGACGGCACGCGGCGGGGTGGCCTCGCCACGCGGCGGCTTCGCTGCGGTTGACATGTGACTAATCAGTCACCTATCATGCCGGTGTGGACGACGACCTCGCGTTCAAGGCGCTCGCCGGCCCGAGCCGGAGGCTCCTCCTCGACCTGCTCTTCGAGCGTGACGGCCGCACGCCGACCGAGCTGGACGCCGAGCTGGAGACGACGCGCTTCGGCGTCATGAGGCGCCTGAAGGTGCGCGAGGAGGGCGGGCTCGTCGTGACACGTACACGGAGCGCCGTGTCGAGGCGCTCCTCGACCTCGAGAACGAGCTGGAGGAAAAGGAGACGGCATGACCAGCACCACCACCGCGCAGACGACGCAGCTCTACCGCATGTACATCAAGGCCACTCCGGAGGCGATCTGGGAGGCGATCACGACGCCCGAGTTCACGGCCCGGTACTTCTACGGCGCCCGCATCAGCGTGACGCCCGACCGCTACCGGGCGCTCGGGCCGGACGACGCGATCTGGGGCGACGACGGCGTGCTCGGGTACGACCCGCCGAAGAAGCTCGTCCACGAGTGGCGCTCGCGCTACGACGAGGAGCTGGCCGCCGAGGACCCGAGCCGCGTCACGTGGGAGATCGAGCCGCAGGAGGACGGCGCCACGTGCCTGCTCACCGTGGTGCACGACCGGCTCGAGGGCGCGCCGAAGACGGCCGCCAGCGTCTCGGGTGGCTGGGCGTACATCCTCAGCGGGCTCAAGACCCTGCTGGAGACGGGCGAGCCGCTCGCCGGCTAGCCGCAGCGCGCCGTCCGGGGCGAGGTCGCCCGCCCCGGACGGCGCGCTGACCGAGAGGAGAGGCGTGGAGCTCGAGCACTCCTGCTGACGACGCCGCCCGATCCGCCGGGCCTCGAGGACGAGGCGGCGACGGCGAGCCCGCCCGGCCGCTCCACGCCCCGCTGCCGTCGACGTGGAGGTACGGCGACTCGCGCGAGACGGGCGTGGTCGCCAGGTCGTGCAGGGCGGGTCCGGGAACGACTGCGGCGACGCGCCGAGGTCGCCCGCGAACACCTGGTTGCAGACCCGTTCGACCACGAGTCGATGGCCGAGGCGCTCGTCTAGCCGCGCACGAAGAACAGCCCGGCGACGCCCAGGCCGAACACGGCGAGCGCGAGCAGCGAGTCGGGCCCGAGCCGCCAGCGGCACCGCTGCGGGCGGCCGATCACGCCGAAGCCGTAGACGGCGGTCAGCGCGAGGCCGAGCGCGGCGAGCCAGGCGTTCTGGTTCCCGGCCGCGGGCAGCACGGGGCGGCCGGCGACGAGGTCTGCGAGCAGGAAGAGGCAGACCTGGAACGAGTTGCCGCCGAAGATGTCCCCGATCGCGAGGGCGTTGTCGCCGAGCCGCACCGCCGCGATGCCCGAGCTGATCTCCGGCAGCGCGGTCGCGGTGGCGAGGACGGTCGCGCCGAAGATGACGCCGTTGACGCCGACGTGGTCGGCCAGCGAGTCGCCGGTGATCTCGAGCGCGACGCCGGCGACGAGGGTGACGGCGCACGCGGCGCCGAAGAGCCCGGCGATCCGGGCGGTCGACCACGCGGCGTACGGGTGCTTCGCCTCCGGGTGCGGCTCGCGCCGCGAGCGCCGACCGGGCCGGCTGCCAGGCATGGTCAGCTCCCAGCGGGGCGCCTTGCGCGAGCGGGCGATCACGTAGAGGCCGACGAGCCACACGACGACGATCGCGATCGATGCCGGGCTGACCCGGCCCGCGATCGCCGTCGCGGGCTTCAGGAGCGAGCCGAGCTCGACGCCGGCGACGACCACGATCACCAGCAACCCTTCGAGCACCGGTGTCAGGCGGCCGACGAGGAAGGTGAGCGGGCGCTCGGGGCCGGCCGCGACGTCGCAGACGAGCAGCACCATGGTCTGCACCGCGATGCCGCCGATCAGGTTCCCGGCTGCGAGGTCGAGGTGTCCGCCCGCCGCGGCGGAGATCGTGATCGCCAGCTCCGGGAGGCTGCCTGCGATCGCCAGCAGCACGAGCCCGCCGAGCTCGTCGCCGAGGTTCAGCCGGGCGTCGAGCGCGTCGGTCGTCCGCGAGAGCGCCACCCCCGCGATCCAGGTCGCGACCGCCGCCGCGGCGAAGACCACCACCAGCAGCGGCACGGCCACGCCCGAACGATGCGCGCGGCGGCGGACGGAGCCGCCCAGCCAGGCCGCGGCGTTCCCCAGCTCCGCCCTCCGCAGACGCGTCCGCGAGGGCCAACCCCGTGGTCAGACCAGGGTCACAGAGCTGTCACGAACGATCCACAGCCGAGCGATTTGGCTCTGCGCCTGGCCTGGCGCTGTTTCCACAGTCGTCCGTTCGGGCCACCTTTCGTGGTCAGACCAGGGTCACAGAAGTGTGACGAACGCTCCACAGGGAGCGCGGCCCCCAAGGGCAGGTCGAGGCGGAGGGCCCGGCGACGAGGGCGTCGTCGACCCGCTCGGACGTCGCGCGCGGACAGGGCGGCAGCGGGCCACCCTCCGCGCTTCGCAGGTCGCGTGTGAAGGCGCACGCAGCGGGTATGCAGGCAGCGCGGCCGCCTCGGCGGTGCGCACGTCCAGGGTCGAGACACGTCACGGGGGGTCACGCGCATGTCGCTCGCGTTGTTGTTCGTGGGGACCGCGGCCGCGTTTGCCGCCGGGATCGCCGTCATCGTCGTCGTCGCGCTGACGCGTGCATAGCCTCCTGCTCCCGCACTCCCGTGCCGCCGAGGTGCTGATCGAGGTCGGCTTCGCCCGCTGGCACGCGAGGTGGGACTGCCCGGTCCTGCGCGCGCAGCCCGAGGCTTTCGTCCAGCCCGCCCACGACCCGGGCGAGACGCGCGCGTGCACCATCTGCGCGCTTCCGGAGGTCGGCGCCGCCGCGCCGTAGCCGGCTCGACACGGTCGTGACCTAGACCAGGGTCCTGGTCGCCACCGACTCGCGGGGGTGCGCTCGGTCCCCTGCCGCGGGCTTACTGGAACACGTGCGGCTCGACGCGACCCCCCGCGAAGTCCACTACGGCCTCGTCTCGGAACGGACCCGGCGGGCGCTGCGCGCCGGGGAGCTGCCCGCCGACCGCCTGTGGCGCCCGGGCGTCCGCGCGATCAGCCTGGCGCGGTTCGCGATCTTCGTGACGGTCGCCGGGTGGATCGCGTTCACCGTCACGACCCTGGCCAAGGCGTTCTTCGGCGGCCGTCTGAGCATCCGCTACGCGGTCGACGCCGTCCTCTACATCGGCGTGACGACGCTCCTCACCGCGTCGGCGCTCGCATACCTGCTCGCCCGCCTCGGCGCGCTCTACCGCGCGCGGAAGCACCATCGCGCGGGCCGCGTCGAGATCGACCGCTCGTTCGACGGCGACCCGCCGTCGCTGACAGTGCTCGTGCCGTCGTACTGCGAGGAGACCGACGTCATCCGTCAGACCCTGCTGACGACGGCGCTCCAGGAGTACCCGGGTCTGCGGATCGTCCTGCTCCTCGACGACCCGCCGCATCCATCCGATGCCCAGCAGCTGGAGCTGCTCGAGAACGCCCGCGCCCTGACCGCCCGGCTCGCCGAGCGGCTGCGCGAGCCGCGCGAGAGGTTCACCGCCGCGTACGAGGCGTTCCTCGCCGCCGGCCCCGACCGGCCGGTCGACCAGCAGACGCTGCGCGCGCTCGCGCGGGAGTACGAGTCCGCACGGCTCCACGTGCTACGGCTGGCCGACGACGACCGCTCGTGGGCCCACGCCACTCTCTTCGTTGGACGCGCCGTCTACGACGCGCTGGCCGACGACTACCGGCGGATCGCCGCGGCCCTCCACCAGGCGGCCCGCGAAAACGCCTACGTCTCGCCGCTGCGGGTCGCACATCTCCACCGCCGGCTCGCGTGGACGTTCCAGGCGCGGTTCGAGTGCTTCGAGCGGAAGACGTACGTCTCGCTGTCGCACGAGGCGAACAAGGCCATGAACCTGAACAGCTACCTCGGGCTGATGGGCGGCCGCTACCTGGAGCACGCCGACTCGCGCGGCCGGACGCTCGTCCCCACCGACGGGCCCACCTGCGACCTCGACGTCCCGGACAGCGACTACGTCCTCACCCTGGACGCGGACAGCGTGCTCCTCCCCGAGTACTGCCTGCGCCTCGTGCACCTGCTCGAGCAGCCCGAGTTCGAGCGCGTCGCCGTCGCCCAGACGCCGTACAGCGCGTTCCCGAACGCCGAGTCGCGGATCGAGCGGATCGGGGGCGCGACCACCGACGTCCAGCACCTCGTCCACCAGGGGCTCACGCACTACGGAGCGACCTTCTGGGTCGGCGCGAACGCGATCATCCGCAAGCGCGCGCTCGACGAGATCGTCGAGGTCGACCGCGAGCGCGGCTACCCGATCCGCCGCTACATCAAGGACCGCACGGTGATCGAGGACACCGAGTCGAGCGTCGACCTGGTCGCGCGCGGCTGGTCGCTCTACAACTTCCCCGAGCGGCTCAGCTACAGCGCGACGCCGCCCGACTTCGGCTCGCTCTGCATCCAGCGCCAGCGGTGGGCGAACGGCGGGCTGCTCATCGTCGACAAGCTCCGCCGGTACGGCCGGCTGCGGCGCGCGGAGAACCGTCGCGTCAGGCCCGCCGAGCTCTTCCTGCGGCTCAACTACCTCGCGTCGATCGCCTGGGCGAGCCTCGGTCTGATCGTCCTCCTCGCCTACCCGTTCGACGGCCAGCTGCTGAGCCCGATCATCCTCGCCACCGCCCTGCCGTACTTCGTCGCGATGGCGAGCGACCTGCGGACGTGCGGGTACAAGCGCACGGACGTGATCCGCATCTACGGGTTCAACCTGCTGCTGCTCGCCGTCAACGTCGCCGGCGTCGTCAAGTCGGTCGGACAGGCGATCGGCGGCGAGAAGATCGCGTTCGCACGGACGCCGAAGGTACGGAACCGCACCGCGGCGGCGCCGCTGTTCATCGTCGTCCCGTACCTGCTGCTCGCCTTCTCGGCGTTCACGACGTGGCGCGACGTGCAGCACGAGCGCTACGTCCACGCGGCGTACGCCGGCCTGAACGCCGCCGTCTGCGCGTACGCGCTCGTCGCGTTCGTCGGCCTCGGGGCCTCGGTCGTCGACCTCTGGGCGAACCTCGTCCAGTGGCTGTACCGCGACCGGGACGAGCCGCAGCGCGCGGCGCGCGACGATCTCGACTGGGTCGCTGTCCTCTACGACGGGACGCCCGACGTCCTGCTCGCCGAAGCGACGGCCGAGCCGGCGCCGGCGCCGCCGCGGCCCGCCGCTGCGGAGGCGGAGACGGCGTCCGAGCCGCTCCTCGACCCGCAGCTCCTCGCCGCGGACCTGGCGGCGCACATCGAGGCCGCGATCCGCCGCGCCGTCGACCCGGTGCCGGAGCGCGCGTGAGCCGGCGCCTGTCGCTGCCGCGGCTCGCGCTCGTCGTCCTGGCGACGGCCGCGCTCGGCGCGACCGCCGCGGCCGTGTACGCGCGCAGCTCGGACGTCTCGCCGGCGACGCTGCCCGGCTGGTACGCCCCGTACGTCGACGCCACGAACACGCCCGAGGTGCAGTTCCAGGATCCCGGCCAGAACCCGAGCAACGCCGTCGTCCTCGGCTTCGTGGTCGCGAGCGCGACGGGTGCGTGCACGCCGACGTGGGGGACGTACTACACGCTCGCCGGCGCGGCGCGGGCCCTCGACCTCGACCGCCGGATCGCGCGCCTGCGGCAGCGCGGCGGCGGCGTGCTCGTCTCGTTCGGCGGCGTCGCCAACGACGATCTCGCCGAGCGCTGCGACGTCGCAGGCCTGACGGACGCCTACCGGCGGGTGGTCGACCGCTACCGCCTCACCGCGATCGACCTCGACGTCGAGGGCGCGGCGCTCGCCGACACCGCGGGCGGCGAGCGGCGCGCGAAGGCGCTCGCCGCGTTCCAGCGCCTCCGGCCGAACGTCGCGATCTGGCTGACCGTCCCGGTCGCGCCGGACGGCCTTCCGGACGCCGCGCTGGTCGCGGTGCGGCAGATCCTGCGGGCGAAGGTGAAGGTCGCCGGCGTCAACGCGATGACGATGGACTACGGCGATCCCGCCGCGTCCGACCTCGTCGCCTCGAGCGAGCGGGCGCTCCAGGCCACCGCCGCGCAGCTCACCGCGCTCTACGCCCGCCTCCGACAGCACCTCACGCCGGCGGTGTGGCACCGGATCGGCATGACCGTGATGATCGGCCAGAACGACACGCCCGACGAGGTGCTGAGCCTGGACGACGCGCAGCGGCTCGTGCGGTTCGCGCGGGAGCGCGGGGTCGGCCGCGTCTCGATGTGGTCGCTGAACCGTGACCAGCAGTGCGGCGCCCAGGTCGGCTCGGCAACGGTCTCGACCGTCTGCAGCGGCGTCGCGCAGGCGCCGCTCGCGTTCTCGCAGATCTTCGACCAGCTCCAGCAGCCGCTCCAGCCGCCTCTGCGGACGGCGGGCGGCGGCGTCTCGAGCTCGCCCCGCGACGACCCCGCGACGAGCCCCGACCCGATCTGGCACGCGAAGACGATCTACCGCGTCGGCGACAAGGTCACGTGGCACCACAGCGTCTTCCAGGCGAAGTGGTACACGCAGGGCGACCTGCCCGACGCGCCGGTCGAGCACGAGTGGGACTCGCCGTGGCTCCTGCTCGGGCCCGTCCTGCCCGGCGACCGGCCGCTGCCGAAGAAGGCGAAGCCGAGGGTCGCCACGGCGGCGAGTGGCGCGCCCGCCTCGCCGTAGACCGCCGGAATCGGCCCGCGTCGGGCTCGACGGGCGCGACCCGGGCGGCTAGACGATCCGCAGGGCGGGCGAGCGGCCGAGCGTCTCGCCGTCGCGGTTGAGGGCGACGGCCACGGCGAAGGCGGCGCGCCGCGGCACCGGCAGCGACGTCTCGAAGCCCGTACGCGGGCGGGTCTCGTCGGGCCGCAGCCGCGTCGGCGACGGGCCGGCGTCGACGCGCCAGGCGGCGACCTCGGTGGCGCCGTTCCAGCTCGCCCAGAGGCGGTCGACCTGCTGCACGAGCGTCGGCCTGTCGGCAGGCTTGCCCGTCCAGGGGAACCGGAACGCGCGGTAGTTCTCGCCGCCGTAGGGGAGGGTCGCGTCGAAGCGCACCGACCCGTCCTCGGCGAACTCGGTCGTGTGCGGGTCGGTGCCCCAGCCGACGAAGACGTTTCCGTTCGGCAGCACCTGCACGTTGCCCATCTGCCGGCCGAAGATCGGCGGCGAGTGCGTGTACTCGCGCGCGACGGTCGCCGTCTTCGCCCGGTGGTCGAGTGTCAGGAACAGCGCCCGCGACTGCGACTCGACCTGGCGCCGCTCGGCGCCGCCGTTGTCGAACACGCTGATCGACGTTCCCCGGTCGCCGTGCCGGCGCGCGTCGTGCTGGAACGCGAAGCGCGCGCCCTTGCCGAGCTTGAAGTCGCTGCGCTTGCCGCCGAGGCGCCAGATGACCTCGCCCGTGTGCCGGTGCACCTTGTAGACCGCCCAGGTGTTGCGTCCCGAGACGAGCAGGTTGCCGTCGTAGTCGACGTCGATCGAGTTGATGTGAAAGTAGTCCCACGGGTAGCCGGCCCGGGTGTACGACTCGGCGACGTCGACGTGGTCGAGGCTCGCCCAGTTCAGGAGCACGCGGGCGCTCGGCACCTCGAGCTCCTGGGCGACGCCGCCCATCACGTGCCCGTGCTTGGGGCCGCCGTACGCGGAGAGGTCCATCGGCCGCGTCTCGAACGCCGTCACGAGCGCGGTGCCCTCCGTCGTCAGCCGGAGCTCGTGCAGGTCGGAAGGCAGGCCGTTGCCGGCCGGGAAGCGGGCGAGCTCCGTGTACGAGGCGTCCACGATCACGTGCTCGCCGTTGCCCAGCCCGCCGCCGTCGTTCGCCTCCCACCAGGTGAGGACGTGCTCGCCGCGCCACAGGCCGGGGCGGAAGTCCATCACGGTGTGCGGGTCGGTCGGGCGGAACCAGATCACCTCGCCGGCGTCGTCGACGATCATCGGCCCCCGCTGGCCGGCGCCCGACGACGGCGCGAGGAAGATGCGGCCGCGCCCGACGCCCTCGGCGGGGTGGAGGATCTCGACGAGCTGCGGCTGGAGGTCGGGCCGCGAGTGGAAGGTGCGGACGCGCGTGCCGGTGACCTTCGGGGAATCGCCGCCGGAGACGAGCCGGTCGATGCCGTAGGCGCCGCCGCCCAGGACGGCGAGCCCCGCGCCCGCCGCGGCACGACGCAGCAGCTGGGCCCGCGTCAGCCGCGGGTCGCTCTGTCTGTCCTCGCTCAAGCCGACAAGCTACCGGCCGCGCCGAGGTCCGCTGCGTGCCCATTGCGGCCATGTCCCGGGGACAGTCCCTGGGACATGGCCCGAAGGGACGGTTGGCTCGCAGACGGCTTCCGCACAGGGTTTGCGGGCCGTTCCTTCCGCTCCGTAGGGCGGGCAGCCGGTGGGGTGGACAATGGCCCGAACGGACAGGCGGTCAGAGCCAGCGCTCGGCCGGCTGCTGCTCGACGAACGTCCGCGCGATGTCGATCCGCTTCGCGAACCAGGCGTCGCCGGTGGACTGCGCATAGTCGATGAAGCGGGCGAGGCCGTCGGAGCGGGCAGGGTTGCCGGTGATCCGCGGGTGCAGCCCGATCGACATCATCCGCGACACGTCGTCGCCGTCGTGGCGCAGCCGGTCGAAGCACGCCTTCGCCGTCTCGAAGAAGTGGTCGGGGCTCCCGTAGCCGGTGCCGACGACGTACCGCACGTCGTTGACGACCAGCGTGTACGGCACGACGAGATGCGCCTTGCCGTGGACGCTCGTCCAGTACGGCAGGTCGTCGTTGTACGTATCCGAGTCGTAGAGGAACCCGCCTTCCTCGACCACCAGCTCGCGCGTGTTGACGCTCATCTCGCGGCAGTACCACCCGAGCGGCCGCGAGCCCGTCGTCCGCTCGATCGACTCGACCGCCAGGCGGATCGCCTCGCGCTCGTCGTCGCGCGTCATCTCGAAGTGGTTGCTCCACCGGTAGCCGTGCCCGACCACCTCGTCTCCGCGCTCGACGATCTTCCGGGCCACGTCCGGGTTGCGCTCGAGCGCGACCGCCGCCCCGAAGACCGTGACCGGAATGCCCGCCGCGCCGAAGACGCGAAAGAGCCGCCAGATCCCGGCGCGGCTGCCGTACTCGTACATCGTCTCGACCGCGAGGTCGCGCTGGCCCTCGATCGCCCACGGCAGCTCGTAGAGGATGTCGTTGACGCCGTCGCCCATCGCGAAGCTCTTCTCCGAGCCCTCCTCGTAGTTGACGACGATCTGGACGGCGACCCGCGCGCCGCCTTCCCACTCCACGCGCGGCGGGTGCTCGCCGTAGCCCACGAGCTCGCGCGGCGGCCCGTCGGTGGGGACGTCGGTCGTCCGGAAGAACTGCGGGTCGTCGGGCATGTCCGCGGATCATCGCCGAACGGACACGGTCTCGTGAACGCCTGGAGTCGGGTTCGTGACGGACGACCCGTTCGGCCGGCTGAACCGTCGCGTCCGGCGACCGTCGGGTGACGGTCTCGCAAATCACCCATCCGGTGCGATGGATTCCGGCCTCCCTGTCGAAGACAGGGGGCAAGTGCAGCTTTGGGCTCGCGTCGAACTGCCGGCCGCGACCGCTCGAGACGAGCGACTCCGACTCGAGCTGGGGGAGCTCGACCTGCGCCTCACGCGCGCCAACGGCGGGACCCGCGCAGCCTGCGAGCTGGCGGCGGCGTACGGCGGCGAGCGCACGATCGTGCTCGGCTTCGCCGGCGTCCGCGCGGTGCGCCGGGTCGCCCTCACCAAGCTGTTCGCCGAGGCCTGCCGGCTCCTCGAGCCGTGGGCGGAGGAGGGTCGGCTCGAGCTCCGCAGCCTCCGGCCCGCGGTGCGGCGCGAGCTCGTCCTCGTCAGCGCGGCCCGGGCCGACCTCGTCGTCGTCGCGTCGGCCCGGCGCGCGCTCACGCTGGCGCCGGATCGCTGGCGCGCCTGCCGCCCCTCGCCGTCCCTGACGGCGAACCGCCGCCGGATGCTGCTCCTCGGCGAGCGCGACGGCGAGCGCTGCGTGTGGTGCTCGAAGCAGCTCAGCTACCGCTCGCCCGACGCGACCGTCGACCACGTCCGCTGCCGCTCCGCCGGAGGCAGCGACGCGCTCGAGAACCTGGTGCTGGCCTGCGCCGCCTGCAACCACAAGCGCTCGAACCGCTCAGCCGAGCTGTGGCTCCAGCACTGCCGCAAGTCGGGGCTCGAGGTCGACGAGCAGACGATCGCCGCCGCGATCCGCCGCGCCGAGAAGCACGCGCGGAAGGGCCGCCGCCCGCAGCCCGTCTACGAGCCGCTGTACGCCGCAGCCGCGTCCGATTGGTGAACGCCGGGGCCTGGTACGGGACGCGCTCGGGCGTGGTCCGTACGTGGCCCCGAGGTCCTAGGCGGCGTCGACCTCGAGGTCGGGCTCGGCCGCTCTCACCGCCCGGTCGACGCGGGCGCCGCGCGACCACGACGCGGCGGCGGCGATCAGGCATGCGACGACCGCGAAGGCGAACGCGTGGTGGAGGCCCGACCGGAACGGGCCGGCGATCAGATCCGGGAAGAAGCTCCGCCCGCTCAGCGCCGCCTGGTTGGCGTGCGACAGGTGGGCGAGGACGTGCGGGCCGACGAGCTGCTTGATCGGGTTGTAGCCGAGGAACGTCGCGAAGAGCACCGACACGGGCGGCAGGTGACCCGCCTGCGTCGCCGTCGCGGCGGGGACGCCGTGCGCCTCGAGACCGGACGCGAGCGTGTGCGGCAGCGTGGCGGACAGCCCGACGATCATCAACGTGAAGAAGATCCCGATCGACAGGACCTGCGCCGAGTTCTGGAACGTCTGGTTCATCCCGCCTCCGGCGCCGCGGTGCGCGGGCGGCAGCGCGTTCATCACACCGGCCCTGTTCGGCGAGGCGAAGGCGCCCATCGAGAGCCCCATGAGCAGCAGCACCGCGGCGAACACGGGATACGAGAAGTCGATCGGCAGCGTCGCGAGGAGCACGAACGCCGCGGCGCAGACGACCATCCCGCCCGTCGCCAGCTCGCGTGACCCGTGGCGGTCGGACAGATAGCCGGCGACCGGTCCGGCGATCAGGAAGCCGATCGTGAGCGGCAGCATGTAGATGCCCGCCCAGAGCGGCGTCTGGTGGAAGTCGTAGCCGTGCGCCGGCAGCCAGATCCCCTGGAGCCAGATGATCAGCATGAACATCAGGCCGCCGCGCGCCACCGCCGAGAGGAAGCTGGAGAGGACGCCGAACGTGTAGGCGCGGATCCGGAAGAGCGGCAGCCGGAACATGGGATGCGCCACGTTCAGCTCGATCGCGACGAACGCCGCCAGCAGCGCGACGCCGCCCACGAGGCATCCGTCCACGGTCGGGCTCGTCCAGCCCATGTTGCTCGAGCCGTGCGGCCGGATCCCGTACGTGACGCCGATCATCACCAGGACGAGCCCGCCGGCGAAGGTCAGGTTGCCGAGCCAGTCGATCGGCGCGCGCTGCGGCGTGCTCGTCTCGCGCAGCTTCAGGTACGACCAGATCGTCCCGGCGGCCCCGAAGGGGACGGAGATGAGGAACACGAGCCGCCAGTCGATCGGCGCGAGGATCCCGCCGAGGACGAGGCCGATGAACTGGCCGCTGATCCCGATCACGTTCGTCAGCCCGAGCGCCAGCCCGCGCTGGTCGGGCGGGAACGCGTCGGTGAGGATCGCCGACGACTGCCCGAGCAGGAACGCGGCGCCGATGCCCTGGACGATCCGGAAGACGATCAGCCAGTCGGCGCCGGCGCGGCCGTGCATCCAGTCGATCGTGAGGAACAGCGACGCGACCGTGTAGACGACGAAGCCGAGGTTGTACATCCGCACGCGCCCGAACAGGTCGCCCAGGCGGCCGACGCTGACCACGAGCACGCTCGACACGACGAGGAACCCGAGGATCATCCAGACGAGGTAGAAGCTGTTCTCCGGGAGCAGCGGGTTGAGGTGGATGCCCCGGAAGATGTCGGGCATCGCGATCAGCGTGATCGAGGCGTCGAGCGTCGCGAGGATGACCGCGAGGTTGACGTTCGACAGCGCGATCCACTTGTAGTCGATCGGGCCGCTGCGTCGACGCCGTCTGGCCAGGTGTTCAGGCAACCTGTTCAGGTTACCTGTAGGATTGTGGCGTGCGCGGGGGAACCGATCTCGCCTCGTCCGCCAGCGAGCTGCGCATCGTCCTCGGACAGCTCGTGCGCCGGTTGCGCGCCGAGCACCGCTTCCCGATCTCGCACGGCGCCGTGCTCGGCCGGCTCGACCGCGAAGGCCCGTCGACGGCGAGCGCGCTCGCGGCGGCGGAGCGGATGCGGCCGCAGTCGATGGCCCAGGTGGTCGGAGAGCTGCTCGAGGAAGGGCTCGTCCTGCGCCGCCCGGACCCCTCCGACGGCCGCCGGATCCTCGTCGAGATCACCGAGCGCGGGGTGGAAGCGCTGCACGACGATCGCGACCGCCGCGCCGGCTGGCTCGCGCGCGCGCTCGAGGAGGAGTTCGACCGCGACGAGCGCGAGCAGCTCCTCCGGGCGATCCCGCTGCTCCAGCGGCTCGCCGGGCGGGAGGGCTAGCCCTAGCCGACGAGCAGGCTGCGGCTGAGCGCCTCGGACGTGCTGTCGCCCGCGACCGCCTGCACGATCACGAGGAGCTTGTGGCCCGCGTCGGCGCTCGTGGTCTTGTACGTCGACGACGTCGCGTTCGCGATCGGCGCGCAGATGCGGCCGTTCGCGTTGCAGCGCTGCCAGGCGTAGTTGTACGAGGTGGGCGACCCGGTCCACGTGCCGTTCGTCGCGGTCAGGGTGTCGCCCACCTTGCCGGTGCCGGTCACGGTCGGTTGGGCCGTCGCGACCAGGGTCGCCTCGGCCTGCGACACCGGGCCGAGCAGGCTCGCGTAGGCGCTCGTCGTCCCCTTCGAGTCGGTGGCCGAGACGGTCAGCGCCATCGTGTGCGAGACGTCCGTCCCGACGAGCGTGTACGTCGCGCCGGTGGCGCCGTGGATCGAGGCGCAGTGGGCGCCCGAGGTGTCGCAGCGGTACCACTGGTAGTGGTAGGAGATCGTCCCCGACCCGACCCACGTCCCGGCGGTCGAGGTGAGCTTGGAGCCCTGCGCCGGCGTGCCGGTGATCGTCGGGGGCGCGCTGTTCGTCGGCCCGGGACCGGCCGGGGCCGTGGTGGTCCCACCGGTCGTCGTGGTGGTCGTCGTCGTACCGCCCGCCGCGCCGCTCCCGACGACGGTGCTCAGCGCGGCCACGGTGGTCGCCCCGGACGTGCCGGTGACGAGCGCGGCGAGCGCGTGACCCGCGTCGGCCGACGTGACGATGTACGTGTTCGCGGTCGCGCCTGCGATCGGGGTGCACAGGCGCCCGTTCGCGTTGCAGCGCTGCCACGCATAGGCGACCGTGGTCGGCTTGCGGTTCCAGAACCCGTCGGTGACCTGCACCGTGAGGCCCGCCTTCACCGATCCCGCGGCGACCGGCTGGACGACGGAGACGAGGGGGCTCGCCGCCTTGACGACGGGGCCGACCGCGTTCGCGTAGGCGCTCGTCGTCCCGCCCGTGTCCGTCGCGCTGACCGTGAGGGCGATCGTGTGCCCGGCGTCGCCGGCGACCACCTGGTAGCTCGGCCCGGTGGCGCCGTGGACGGACGCGCAGTGGGCGACGCCCGCGTCGCAGCGGTACCACTGGTAGTGGAGCGAGAGCGCGCCGTTGCCGCTCCACGTGCCGCCGAGCGCCGTCAGCCGCTGGCCGACGATCGGCGCCCCGACGATCGCCGGTGCGGTGCGGACCGCCGGCCCGGCGGCGCCCGCACCTCGAGACGCGGCGACGCCGACGGCGAGGCCGCCGACGGCGAGGAGCAGGGCGAGCGGCAGCGTGCGCATGCGGGGGCGAACCCAACCAGCCCCGCCTGAGAGGCGCCCAAGAGTCACGCGGTCACCGTGCCGGCCGGAGGGCGGTATGTCGGAACGGGGAGCGGCAGGACGGCGTGGGCGGCGGCGGGGTGGACCGTGGCGAGGATAGTCCGCCGTCCGGACGGGAGCCCCGAGCGCGCGCCGAGGACGAGCCGCCGCCCCAGGCCCACCGCTCCCCCCGGGGTCAGACCCGGGTCTGACCCCGGTCTTCGGCCCGGCACGAGCGCGTGACGCTCTGGTGAAACGTTCGTGACAGGCCTGGTCCGGGCGTTGCCCGGGGCGGACCCACGCTGCTTGCATCGGGCCGACCCCACGACTTGGGAGGACCCATGGAGCAGCACGAGGAGCAGGAGCAGGAGTTCTGGGCGAAGCTCGGCGAGGAGGGCATCAGCCGCTCGCAGATGCTCCGCCGCAGCCTGGCGGCGGCCGCCGGGCTCACCGTGATCGTCACCCCGGGCGCGGCGCTCGGCGCGCGCCGGCTGATGCGCGCGACCCCGCCGCGCAAGGGCTCGCAGATCGCGCTCGGCGACCTCATCGCCGAGGCCAAGAAGGAAGGCCACCTGAACACGATCGCCCTGCCGCCCGACTGGGCCAACTACGGCGAGATCATGTCCACCTTCCAGAAGAAGTACGGCCTCAAGATCACGAACGCGAACCCGGACGGCAGCTCGGCCGAGGAGAACCAGGCCGTGCAGTCGCTGAAGGGCGACCCGCGCGCGCCGGACGTCGTCGACGACGGCCCGGCCTTCGCCATCTCGGGCACGAAGGACGGCCTCTTCGCCCGCTACCAGGTGACCGCGTTCTCCACCGTCCCGGCGAACATGAAGAACCCCCAGGGCTACTGGACGGGCGACTACTGGGGCGCGATCTCGATCGGCTACAACGCCAACCTCGTCAAGACGCCGCCGAAGACGTGGAAGGACCTGCTCAAGCCCGACTACCACGGCCAGGTCGCGCTCAACGGCAGCCCGCTCACGTCCGGGTCGGCCGTCGGCGGCGTGTTCGCCGCGGCGCTCGGGAACGGCGGCTCGCTGAACGACGTCGGGCCGGGGATCGACTTCTTCGCGAAGCTGAAGCAGTCGGGCAACTTCATCCCGGTGCAGTCGACGCCGCAGACGGTCGCATCGGGCCAGACGCCGATCTCGATCGACTGGGACTACCTCAACCTCGGCTACACGAAGCAGTTCCCGGCAGCGAAGTGGACGACCGTCATCCCGGCCGACGGGGTGTACGGCTCGTTCTACTGCCAGGCGATCAACGCTCACGCTCCGCACCCGTTCGCGGCGCGGCTCTGGGAGGAGTTCCTCTACTCCGACCAGGGGCAGCTGTTGTTCCTGAAGGGCTTCTCGCATCCGGCCCGCTTCCAGGACCTGGCGAAGAAGGGCGCGATCCCGAAGTCGATGCTGAAGTCGCTTCCGCCGGCCTCGCTCTACGCGAAGGTCAAGTTCGCCAGCGACGCGCAGCAGACGGCGGCCAAGGCCAAGATCGCCAGCCAGTGGCCGGCGAAGATCGGGGCCTAGCCATCGCCGCCGACGTCGGCATCGCGGCGCCCAGCCGGCCGGACGCGCTCGCGTCCGGCCGGCGGCTGCCGGTGGCGTGGCTCGGCGTCGTGCCGTTCTTCGCGGTGCTGGCGCTCTTCCTGTTCGTGCCCGCGGGCGAGGTGCTGGTGGGAGCGTTCAAGGGCGCGCACGGCGGCTGGACGCTCGACAACGTCCGGCTGCTCTTCCACCAGCCGTACCTCGGGGCGTACCGCAACTCGGTCGAGATCAGCCTCGTCACCGCGCTGATCGGCGGCGCGGGCGGCTTCGCGCTCGCCTACGCGGCCCTGCGCGAGGGCACGCCCGTCTGGATCCGGTCGCTCCTGACCACGTTCTCGGGCGTCGCCGCGAACTTCGGCGGCATCCCGCTCGCCTTCGCGTTCATCGCCACCCTGGGGACGATCGGGATCGTCACGCAGTTCCTGCGCGACCAGCTCCACGTCGACATCTACGGCGACGGCTTCAGCCTCTTCTCGAAGACCGGGGTCGAGGTCGTCTACCTCTACTTCCAGCTGCCGCTGATGGTGCTCGTCATCGCGCCGGCGATCGAGGGGCTCAGGCGCGAGTGGCGCGAGGCGGCGGAGAGCCTCGGCGCAGGCTCGTGGCAGTTCTGGCGCCTCGTCGGCGTTCCCGTCCTGCTGCCCTCGATCCTGGGCGCGACGATCCTGCTCTTCGGGAACGCCTTCGCCGCCTACGCGACCGCGTACAGCCTCACCTCGGGCGCGCTCGATCTCGTGCCGATCGTGATCGGCCAGTACTACACGGGCAACGTCCTCGACAACCCGCACCTCGCGCAGGCGCTGGCGCTCGGGATGTTCGTGGTGCTCGCGGCGACGATGCTCGTCTACGTGCCGCTGCAGCGGCGCGCGAGCCGGTGGTCGCGGTGAGGCGGCGGATCGCGCCGTCGGCGGTGGTCTGGCTCGTGCTCGGCGCGGCCTACTTCCTTGTCCCTTTGGTCGCGACCCTGCTCTTCAGCTTGAAGAGCAACCAGACCGGGAAGTGCTGCTCGCTCGCCGCGTACGGCTTCTTCCTGCACGACGGCGACTTCTGGCACACGCTGCGCCTGTCGCTCGAGCTGGGCCTGGAGACGATCGCCGTCGCGCTGGCGGTCTTCGTCCCGACGCTCTACCTCGTCCACCTGCGGCTGCCGAAGCTGCGGCCGGTCATCGCGTTCCTGGCGCTGATCCCGTTCGTCGTGCCGCCAATCGTGCTCGTGGTCGGGATGCTGGACGTCTACCGCGGCGCGCCGTCCTGGTTCTACGGCCAGCCGTGGGGGTTCCTCGTCGCCTCGTACCTGATCCTCGTGTTCCCCTACATGTTCTTCTCGCTCGACGCCGGGTTCCGCGCGATCGACGTGCACACGCTGACGGAGGCCGCGCAGAGCCTCGGGGCGAGCTGGCCGGCGACCCTGCTGCGCGTGATCGTCCCGAACATCCGCTCGGCGGCGCTGGGCGGCTCCTTCCTCGCGCTCGCGGTGGTGCTGGGCGAGTTCACGATCGCGAACCTCGCGCAGTTCCACACCTTCCCGATCTTCATCCAGTACGTCCAGGAGTCGCAGGCGTACGGCGCGGCCGCCGTCTCGCTCGTCAGCTTCGGCCTGACGTGGGCCGCGATGCTCGGGCTCCTCGTCCTCGGGCGCCGCCGCGGCGCCCGGCCCACCCTCGTCGCGGGAGCACGCTGATGGCCCACCTCGAGCTCCGATCCCTCGTCCGCCGCTTCGGCGCCCACACGGCGCTCGACGGCATCGACATCGACCTGCCGGAGGGCGAGTTCCTCTCGCTGCTCGGGCCGTCGGGCTGCGGGAAGACGACCGCGCTCCGCATCGTCGCGGGCTTCGACCGGCCCGACGCCGGCGCCGTCCGCGTCGACGGCCGCGACCTGACCCGCGTGCCGCCGAACAAGCGCGGCATGGGGATGGTGTTCCAGGCGTACTCGCTCTTCCCGAACCTCACCGCCGCCGACAACGTCGCGTTCGGGCTCCGCATCCGCGGCCGCCCCCGGCCGGAGCGCGCCTCGCGCGTCGCCGACCTGCTCGAGCTGGTCGGCCTCGGCCACGCGGGCGACCGCTACCCGCACCAGCTCTCGGGCGGGATGCAGCAGCGCGTCGCCCTCGCCCGGGCGCTCGCGATCGAGCCGCGCGTGCTGCTGCTCGACGAGCCCCTGTCGGCGCTCGACGCGAAGGTGCGCGTCCAGCTCCGCGAGGAGATCCGCCGCATCCAGCTCGAGCTCGGCATCACGACGCTCTACGTCACGCACGACCAGGAAGAGGCCCTCGCGGTCTCCGACCGGGTGGCGGTCATGCACGGCGGCAAGATCGAGCAGATCGGCACGCCGACCGAGATGTACGGCTCGCCGGCGACGCCGTTCGTCGCGGAGTTCATCGG
>DASZWI010000136.1:0-2988 GCA_035546715.1 Gaiellaceae bacterium
CTCCCTCGGCTCGACCCACATGGCGCTGACCCTCGTCTCGCTCGCCGGCGGGCACGTCGACACGCACGTCCACTCGTTCGAGACCGGCTTCTACGTCCTCGAGGGCGAGCCGGTGCTCTACCTCGACGGGCGCGGCGTGCGGCTCGAGCCCGGCGCCTGCGGGGTCGTGCCCGTCGGCGTGCCGCACGCCTTCCGGAGCGAGGAAGAGGGGCGCTGGATCGAGATGGCGGCGCCGCGGCCGCGCCTCGACGGGAGCGATACGTTCTTCCTCGGCCCGGCTCCGGACGCGCCGCCCGCGCCGCTCGACGTCCGCGACCCGCGCAACCGCAACCTCTTCCTGCTGAGCGACGGCCAGATGGACCTCGACGTGCTCCGCCACGGCGCGCCGGTCGGCGCGCCGACGGTCTCCGCGAGCATGGCCACGGCCGTCCTCGCCTACAGCGGCATCGCCGTGAAGATGCTCGTCGACCAGCGGCTCGACGCCCAGCTGCACACGATGTTCATGGTCGACTACCAGCCGGGCGCGTGCGCACACCCGCACGACCACCCGTTCGAGGAGTCGTACTACATGCTCGAGGGAGAGGTCGACGTCGTCGCGGACGGCGACCGCTACACGCTCCGGCCCGGCGACTTCTTCTGGACGGCGACCGGCTGCGTCCACGCGTTCTACGAGACGCAGGGCGGCCGCGTCCGCTGGCTCGAGACGTCGGCCCCCGGCCCGCCCGCCCGTCACTCCTACCGCTTCGAGCGCGACTGGGACTATCTCTCCGAGCGGCTCGCCGGCGAGGTCGGCGTGGCATGAGCCGGGCCGGTGCGCGCGTGCTCGACGACCTCGGGCTCTACACGCGGATCTACCGCCAGATGCTGCTCATCCGGGGATTCGAGGACCTCGTCCAGTCGCTCTTCCTGAAGGGCGAGGTCTACGGGACGACGCATCTCTACTCCGGCCAGGAGGCGGTCGCGACCGGCGTCGCGAGCCTCCTCGAGGAGCGCGACCGCGTCGCCGCCACCTACCGCGGGCACGGGCACGCGCTCGCGCTCGGGGTCGACCCGCAGGCGCTGCTCGACGAGATGCTCGGCCGCTCGACCGGCGTCAACGGCGGCCGCGCCGGCTCCATGAACGTCACGTCGCCGGCCAACCGGCTGATCGGCTCGTTCGGGATCGTCGGCGGCAGCATCGCGGCCGCCACCGGCGCCGCGCTCGGGCTGTCGCGGACGACCGGCGGCGTCGCCGTCGCGTACTTCGGCGACGGGGCGATGAACCAGGGCTACGTGTTCGAGTGCCTCAACTTCGCGCAGGTGCTGAAGCTGCCGCTCGTCCTCGTCTGCGAGAACAACCGCTACGGCGAGTACACGGCGTTCGAGTCGGTCACCGCGGGCGCGATCACGGCGCGGCCGGAGGCGATGGAGGTGCCCGCCGAGACGGTCGACGGCATGAGCGTCTGGCACGTGCGGGAGGCCGCCGCGCGCGCGATCGCCCACGCGCGCGAGGGCAACGGCCCGGCGTTCCTCGAGGCGCTCACCTACCGCTTCGTCGGCCATTCTCGCAGCGACCCGGGCGCGTACCGCCCCGACGGCGAGCTCGACGAATGGCGCGCGCGCGACCCGATCGTCCTCCTCCGTGCGCAGCTCGAGGAGGAGGGCGCGGACGCCGCCGAGCTCGACGGCGTCGAACAGGAGGTCGCCGCCGAGCTGGAGCGGATGCGCGAGCGAGGGCTCGCCGCGCCGTTCCCCGAGCCGTTCGTCGCGAGCGAGTTCAAGGACTGAGGCGTGGCCGCCGAGCTGACGATGCCGAAGCTCTCCGACTCGATGGCCGACGCGGTCATCCTCAAGTGGCTGAAGTCGCCTGGCGAGGGCTTCCGCCGCGGCGAGGCGCTGCTCGAGGTCGAGACCGACAAGGCGACGGTCGTGTACGAGGCGGAGGCGGACGGGACGCTCGAGGCGATCCTCGTCGAGGAGGGCGGCTCCGCCGGGGTCGGCGAGCCGATCGCGAGGCTCGCGGGCGACGGTGCGGCAGCGCCCGCGCCCGCGCCGGCCGAGCCTCCGGCGCCCGTCGCGGCTCCGGGGCGGGCGACGAACGGCGCCTCCGCCGCGGCCGCGGACCCCGCCGCCAACGGGGAGCGGCCGAACGCGACGCCGGTCGCGCGGCGGACGGCGGCCGAGCTCGGCCTCTCGCTCCACGACGTCGGCGGCACCGGCCCGGGCGGCCGGATCACCCGCGAGGACGTCCGGCGCGCGGCGGCCGCGGCGGACCGCGCCGCCGCCCCGGCGCCGCACTCCGAGCAGGGTTTTCCCGGTTCGGACCGTCAAACCAGGGTCAGACCCGGGTCTGACCCTGCCGGTACGCCCCGGGGCGACGTGACGGTCGTCGAGCCGACGCCCACGCAGGCGACGATCGCCCGCCGCATGGCGGAGTCCGCCACGACCATCCCCGTCTTCACCGTCTCGGCGGACGCGGACGTCTCGCAGGTTGTCGCCCTACGCCGGGGGGCGCGCGCGGACGGTCGCGAGGACGTCCCCTCGCTGAACGACTTCGTCGTCCGGGCAGCCGCGCTCGCGCTGCGCGAGCTGCCGCGCTTCAACGCCTCGTGGGTCGACGGCCGCGTCGAGCTCTACTCGCGCGTCAACGTCGGCGTCGCCGTCGCCACCGACGACGCGCTGCTCGTGCCCGTCGTCGCCGACGCCGACCGTCGCTCGCTCGCCGACATCGCCGCCGAGACGCGGCGGCTCGCCGACGGCGCCCGCCGGCGCGCGCTGCGGCCCGATGACCTGCAGGGTGCGACGTTCACCGTCTCCAACCTCGGCATGTTCGGCGTGCGCTCGTTCACCGCCATCGTCGACCCGCCCCAGGTCGGCATCCTCGCCGTCGGCGGAGTCCGCCGCGAGCCCGTCGAGGACGGCGACCGCGTCCGCTTCCGCGACGCGATGACGCTGACCCTGAGCGCCGACCACCGGGTGGTCTACGGCGCCGACGGCGCGCGGTTCCTG
>DASZWI010000137.1:0-6619 GCA_035546715.1 Gaiellaceae bacterium
GGGGGGATCCACCGTATGACACGCAGCAGACTCGGAATCGCGACGGGCGCCGCCGCCGCCATCCTCGCGGTCGGCGCCGGAGCCGCCTGGGCCGGTGGCCACGGCGGGCACGACGACGGAGGCCGCCGTGCCGCTGCGCCCGCACGCGCGCACGCCGGCGGCGCGAACGTGGTGACGGACTACCTCGGCATCACCGCGGCCCAGCTCCGGGCCGACCTGAAGGCCGGCCAGACGCTCGCGCAGATCGCGAACGCAACGCCCGGAAAGTCCGCCGCCGGCCTGGTGCAGGCGCTCACCGCCGCCGCGAAGGCCCGCCTCGACGCGGCCGTGGCCGCCGGCAGGCTGACCTCCGCGCAGGAGCAGTTCGCGCTCGCGAAGCTGACGCCGGCGATCTCGGCGTTCGTGAACGGCGCCAGCGCCAAGCACGTCACGCTGCCGCTGCCCGGGGTGAAGGAGGCGCTCGCCTACCTGGGCCTGACGCCGGCGCAGATCGTCGCCGACCTCGCGTCCGGCAAGACGCTCGGGCAGATCGCGGATGCGACGCCGGGCAAGTCGGCCGCGGGCCTGATCCAGACCCTGACCACGGCCGCGAAGGCCGAGCTCGACTCCGCCGTCTCCGCCGGGGTGATCACGCCGGCGCGCGAGCAGGCCCTCCTGTCGCGGGTGACGGCGCTCGTGACGGCCGTCGTCAACGGGCACCTGCACCTGCCGTTCGCCGGCGGTCACCGCTAGACGGACGGAGCCGGGGGCCGCGCGTCGGTTGGCGCCGGGTCCGCGCGGTCCCCGCAGCTCCGCACGGCATTCGCCCGGCCGGGCAAACCGGTTGGCGCCGAACCGGTCCGCGCCGACAGGCGAACCACCTCCGTCCGTCGGTTGGCGCCGCAGACGATCCGGAGGAGGGCTCCATGCCGTACATGCAGGACGAGGTCGCCGCCGACGCGGCTGCCGTCGATCCGGCGCTCCAGAGCCGGCGCGGCTTCCTGACCAAGGCGCTCATGCTCGGCGGCGGCGCGCTCGCCGCCTCGGGCGTCGGCGTGTTCGCCGGCGTCGCGCGCGGCGCGCCGTCGGTGGCCGGCGACGTCGCGATCCTCAACTTCGCGCTCAAGCTCGAGTACCTCGAGGCCGCGTTCTACGAGCGGGCGGCCAACGGCGCGTACGGGCGGCTCGCGCCGCCGGTCCAGCAGCTCGCCGAGACGCTGGCCGAGCACGAGCAGGAGCACGTCGACGCGCTCGTCGCGACGATCCCGAAGCTCGGCGGTCACCCGGTCGCCAAGCCGGGGCTGAAGATCCCGCCGCTCGACCAGCGGACGTTCCTCCGCACCGCCATCGCGCTCGAGGGCACCGGCGTCGGGGCGTACGGCGGCGCGTTCCCGATGCTGAAGCTCGAGCCGGTCAAGGAGGCCGCGCTCGCCATCCACTCCGTCGAGGCGCGCCACCACGCCTGGGCGCGGCGGCTCGCCGGGGTCAGCCCGGCGCCCGACGCCTTCTACCACGACCTGACGGAGGCGGACGTCCTCCGGCGCGCCCAGCCGTTCTTCGCATGAGAGAGAGGAGACAGACGATGACCGAGCTCTTCCACGAGGACGCCGCCGCGACGACGCGGACGGCCTTCCTCAGGCGGGCCGCCGTCTTCGGCGGCGGCGTGCTGGCGGCGTCCGCGCTCCCGGCGAC
Source organism: Gaiellaceae bacterium (assembly GCA_035546715.1). Classification (GTDB taxonomy): domain Bacteria; phylum Actinomycetota; class Thermoleophilia; order Gaiellales; family Gaiellaceae; genus PALSA-600. The sequence goes on from DASZWI010000137.1 coordinate 1,672, forward strand.
CGCGTTCGCCGCGCCGGGCAAGCAGGGCGACGTCGCGATCCTCAACTTCGCGCTCACCCTCGAGTACCTGGAGGCGGCGTTCTACGCGACGGCCGCCGCGAAGGCGCCGCTCACGGGCGAGGTCAAGACGTTCGCCCGGACCGTCGCGGCCCACGAGGCGCAGCACGTCGGGGCGCTGAAGGCGACCGTGTCGAAGCTGGGCGGCCGCCCCGTGGCGAAGCCGTCGTTCGACTTCGGCTCCGCCTTCTCGAGCCAGTCGGCGTTCCTCCGCACCTCGACGGCGCTCGAGGAGACCGGCGTCAGCGCCTACAACGGCGCGGGCCCGTCGCTGAACGCGATCGCGGTGAAGCAGGCCGCGGCGTCGATCGTCGCGGTCGAGGCGCAGCACGCCGCGTGGGTGAAGGCGCTCCTGCACGAGCCGGGTGCCCCGGCGGCGTTCGACACGGCGAAGACCAAGGCCGAGGTCCTGGCTGCCGCCGGCCCCTTCATCCGGGGCTGAGCAGGCCCGCGGGGAGCGGCGCCCGGCGCCGCTCCCCGCCGCTTCACCAGCGCGGCGCGTGGGCTCGAGCATGTCCCCGTCTAGGCTGTTCTCGCCAGCGGGCGTGGCGGAACTGGCAGACGCACCGGGTTTAGGTCCCGGCGGGCTTCGGCCCTTGGAGGTTCGACTCCTCTCGCCCGCATCGGTGCGGCTCGCGGCTCAGCAGCCGTGGTAGCCCCACGCCTGGGCCTTGGCGCAGAACTCCGACTCCGAGTCGGTGAAGAAGTGGGCGTGGCTCCCCGGCCTGCGCAGGTAGTAGAGATCGTCGACGTCCGCCGGGGCGGCCGCCGCCTGGAGCGACGGGAGGCCCGGGTTGCCGATCGGGGTCGGCGGGAGGCCCGTGTGGAGATCGGTGTTGTAGGGCGACGGGTTCGCCAGCTCGGCCGCCGTCAGCGGCAGCGTCCCCTGGATGCCGAGCCCGTAGCGAATCGTGGCGTCGATCCCGAGCGGCATGTCCTTGTCGAGCCGGTTGTAGATGACCGCCGCGATCAGCGGCCGCTCCTTCGGGAGGACGGCCTCGCGCTCGACCATGGACGCGATCGTGACGACGGCGTACGGCGTGACCTTCTTCGCGCGCGGCGAGAGCCTTACCGTCGACCAGCGCTGGTCGAACGCGAGCAGCTGCTGGTGGATCAGCTGGCCGGCCGTCGTGCCCTGGACGAACTCGTACGTGGCGGGAAAGAGGAAGCCCTCGATGCTGTGCCGCTTGTCGTCGGCGCGGAACGGCGCCGGGGCGGACGCTCGTGCCGCGGCCTTCGCGTAGGCCGTCGCGGTGAGCACGGGCGTGATGTGGCGCCGGTGGATCGCGATCGAGCGGACGGCGGAGACGCGGTCGACCATCTGGCGGACGCTCTGGCCCTCCGGGAAGCGGATGTGCATGACGCCGTCGTCGGCAGCCGCCGCCGGCACGAGCAGCAGCCCGGCGACGACCAGCGCGACGGCGAGCCTTCTCACGGCAGGAAGGCGACGACCTCGGCCAGGGCGGCGCGCTCCTTCGCCGGCGGCTCGCTCGCCGCCGGGCCGAGGTGGACCAGCGCGACGACGCGCTCGGTCGCGCCGACGCCGAGCAGCGCGCGCACGTCGTCGGCGTGCAGCGACTGCGGCGTGCGCCAGTAGCTGGCGAGCCCGCGCGCGGTCGCGCCGAGCAGCACCGCGTACACGGCGCAGGCGGTCGCGTGCAGGTCCTCCTCGTCGGTCTCGGGGTCGCCGGAGAGGACGGCGGTGGCGAGGACGAGGGTCGGCGCGCGGCGGAGCTTCGCCGCCTCCTTCTCGCCGAGGGCCTCCTCGAGCGCGGCGCGCGTGCCGGGTCCGAGCACCCGGAACCGCCACGGCTGGGACAGGTGGTGGTTGGGCGCCCAGCGCGCCAGGTCGAGGAGCTCGAGCAGCTCGGCGCGGTCGACCGGCTCCGCGCCGTACTGCTTGTGCGTCCGCCGGAGGCGGATGGCCGTCTCGACGTCCACGGCCCAGCACGGTAGCGGTCTGGTTCAATGGCCGGACCATGCAGCCGGCGACGATCGAAGAGCTCGGCGACGACAAGGTCCGCGTGACCGTCGACGTCCCCGCGCACGACCTGCACCACGCGGTCGAGCACGCGGCCTCCGACCTCGCCGCCACCGTTCGCATCCCCGGCTTCCGGCGCGGGAAGGTGCCGATGCCGATCCTGCTCCAGCGCGTCGGCAAGGAGCGTCTCTACAGCGAGGCCGTGGAGAGCCACATCGGCGGCTGGTTCTGGAACGCGGCCGCCCGCGCCCGCCTCAACCCGGTGGCGCAGCCCGAGTACGACTACGAGCTGCCGAGCTCCGACGGGGAGGACTGGACGTTCTCGGCGACCGTCGAGGTGCAGCCGAAGCCCGAGGTGGCCGACTGGACGACGCTCGAGGTGCCGAAGCACGAGATCGAGGTCCCCGAGGAGGCCGTCCAGGCGGAGCTCGAGGCGCTGCAGCGCTCCGTCGCCGAGCTGGTGCCCGTGAGCGGCCGCACGGCGAGCGACGGGGACACCGTGGTGGTCGACCTCGTCGCCGAGGACGGCACCGCCCAGCGCGACTACGTCGTCGAGCTCGGGTCGGGCCGCCTCGTCGAGGAGATCGAGAACGGCATCCGCGGGCTCGACGTCGGCGAGTCGCGCGAGATCGCGTACGAGCTGGGCGACGGCTCGCGGCGCCAGGCGACGGTCACGGTCAAGGAGCTGATGGAGAAGGTGCTGCCGCCGCTCGACGACGAGCTGGCGCGCGCCGCCTCCGAGTTCGACACGTACGAGGAGCTGAAGGCCGACGTCGAGGGCAGCCTGCGCGCCCAGGTCGAGGACGAGGTCGAGGGCGTCTTCCGCGCGGCGGCGATCGACGAGCTCGTCCGCGCGTCGGGCGTCAACGCCACCGGGCCGCTCGTCGAGGCGCGCACGCGCGAGCTGATCTCGGGTCTGGAGCGGAGCCTCGCGGCCCGCGGGATCGACGCCGACACGTACTTCGCCGTCACGGGGCAGGACCCGGCCCAGCTCGTCGGACGCCTGCGGGCCGAGGCGTCGCAGTCCGTCGGGCGCGAGCTCGTGCTCGAGGCGGTCGCCGACCGGCTCGGGCTCGAGGTCACCGACGACGAGATCCGGCAGGAGCTCCGCGACGCCGGCGAGGACGAGGCCGACATCGAGGAGTTCGTCGAGCGCGGAGGCGCCGACCGGATCCGGGACGACCTCCGCTTCAAGAAGGCGCTCGACCGTATCGCGGCCGAGGTCAAGCCGATCGCGCCCGACCTGCACGAGGCGCGCGAGAGCATCTGGACGCCGGAGAAGGAGCAGGCGCAGGCCGGCGCGAAACTGTGGACCCCCGGCAGCGAGGAGTGATGAGCAGATGAGTCCGTTGGTACCGATGGTGGTAGAGCAGACCTCGCGCGGCGAGCGCGCGTTCGACATCTACTCGCGCCTGCTCGCCGAGCGCATCGTCTTCCTCGGCACCCCGGTCGACGACCAGATCGCGAACCTGATCATCGCCCAGCTGCTGCACCTGGAGTCCGAGGATCCGGACAAGGACATCTTCCTCTACATCAACTCGCCGGGCGGCTCGGTGTACGCCGGCCTCGCCATCTACGACACGATGCAGTTCATCAAGCCGGACGTGCAGACGATCTGCGTCGGCATCGCGATGAGCATGGGCTCGCTGCTCCTGGCGGGCGGCGCGAAAGGGAAGCGCATGTCGCTGCCGAACTCGAGGATCCTGATCCATCAGGTCTCCGGCGGGTTCCAGGGCCAGGGCACCGACATCGAGATCCAGGCCCGCGAGGTCATCGGACTCAAGCGGCGGCTCGAGGAGATCTACACCGTCCACACCGGCAAGTCCCAGGAGGAGATCTCGCGCGACATGGAACGGGACTTCTTCCTCAGCCCCGCGGAAGCCAAGGAATACGGCCTGATCGACACCGTGATCACCCACCGCGAAGCAGGTCGCGCGGAGGCCGCGGCGTAAATCGGGTCTAGCCGATCGGGCTGATCCGCGGTACAACGAGACGATGGCGCGCGCGAGCGAAGGCAACGAGCAGCTTCTCTGCAGCTTCTGCGGGAAGTCCCAGCGGCAGGTCAAGAAGCTCATCGCCGGCCCGGGCGTCTACATCTGCGACGAGTGCATCGATCTCTGCAACGAGATCATCGACGAGGAGCTGACCGCTCCGAGCTCGCTCGACCTCGACAACCTGCCGCGCCCGATGGAGATCTACGCGGCGCTCAACGACTACGTCGTCTCGCAGGAAGAGGCGAAGCGCACGCTCTCCGTCGCCGTCTACAACCACTACAAGCGCGTCCAGATGGGGACGGACGACGGCGAGGTCGAGCTCCAGAAGTCGAACATCCTCCTGCTCGGCCCGACGGGCTGCGGCAAGACGCACCTCGCCCAGACGCTCGCGCGGATCCTGAACGTCCCGTTTGCGATCGCAGACGCGACCGCCCTCACCGAGGCCGGCTACGTCGGCGAGGACGTCGAGAACATCCTCCTCAAGCTGATCCAGGCCGCCGACTTCGACATCAAGAAGGCGGAGACGGGGATCATCTACATCGACGAGGTCGACAAGATCGCGCGCAAGGCGGACAACCCGTCGATCACGCGCGACGTCTCGGGCGAGGGTGTCCAGCAGGCGCTGCTGAAGATCCTCGAGGGCACCGTCGCCTCGGTGCCGCCGCAGGGCGGGCGCAAGCATCCGCACCAGGAGTTCCTGTCGATCGACACGACGAACATCCTGTTCATCTGCGGCGGCGCGTTCGCCGGCCTCGACAAGATCATCGCGAAGCGGATCGGCAAGAACGCCGTCGGCTTCGGACGCGAGATCTCCTCGAAGCGCGACGCGGAGAGCGCCGAGCTGCTCGCCGAGGTCATGCCCGAGGATCTCCTCAACTTCGGGCTGATCCCCGAGTTCATCGGCCGCCTGCCCGTG
>DASZWI010000138.1:0-4720 GCA_035546715.1 Gaiellaceae bacterium
GAGGCGGCGCAGCATCCGGCCGCGCAGCAGGATCAGCCAGCAGTGCTCGAACATCCGCACCTTCCGGCGGTACTCGGTCTCGTTGGTCGGCGTCGGCTTCTCGAACGCCTGCGCCGCCGGCTCGTAGACGGCGCGCCGGCCCCGCTGCACCATCAGGTACGGCAACGACAAGTCGTGGCCGAAGCGCGGGTCGACCTCGGCGTAGTCGCTCCGCCGCACCGCGTAGATCGAGCCGTTCCCGCCGGTCACCGAGCCGAGCGTCGACTCCGCGGAGCGGACGAGCATCTCGTAGCGCCAGTAGGCGCCCTCGCGGTTCGAGCCGTCGGCCGCGAGGATCTTCAGCTGGCCGCAGACGTACGCCACGTCGGGATCGGCGAACGGCCGCACGAGCTGCCGCAGGGCGTCCGGCGCCCAGGTCGCGTTGGCGTCGGAGAAGGCGACGATCTCGCTGTCGGTCTCGCGCACCGCCCGGTCCTGCGCGGCGACCTTCCCGCCCCGCTCGTTGCGGATCACGGTCACGCCCGGGAACCCGGCGGCGATCTCCTCGGTGCGGTCGCTCGAGGCGTCCGACGTGACGACGACGCGCAGCTTGTCGGCCGGATAGTCGAGCGCGAGCAGGTTCTCGAGACGGCGCGCGATGACCGTCTCCTCGTTGTAGGCGGCGACGATCACCGCCACGGTCGGCTCGACGTCGCCCTTGCGGATCCGCCTCGGCCGCGCGCGTGCGAGCAGCGCAGCGAACGCGGGATACGCCACGTGCGTCCAGGCGAGACCGGCGAGCGCGAGCCAGAAGACGATCTCAACCGCGACCATTCGCCACCACCTCGCCGAGCAGCTCGCGGTACCGCGCCACCGCGACACTCCGGTCGGCGGTCGCGACCACCCAGTCGCGGCCCCGGCGACCCATCTCGGCCAGGTCGAGCTCGCCGTCGTGCGCCCGCCGGATCGCCACCGCGAGCAGCTCCGGGCGGCCCGGCGGCACGACCACGCCGTTGCCGACCTCGCGCACCACGCGCGCCGTCTCCGTCTCGTCGTCCGCGGCGACGATCGTCGGCCGTCCGACGGCAGCGACGCCGTAGAAGCGGCTGGGGACGATGTAGCCGGCGAGGCCGCGCGCGAGCCCGACGACGTGCACGTCCGCGGCCGAGAGAGACTGCGAGAGGGACGACCGTGGCTGGTAGGGCAGGAACGTGACGGCGTCGCTCACCTCGAGGCGCTCGGCGAGCGCCACGAGCTCGGCGTGCCGGGCGCCCCGCCCGACGACGACGATGCGCAGGTCGTCGAGGTCGCGCAGGAACGTCGCGGCCCGCACGAGCGAGTCGAGATCCTGGGCGTGCCCGACGTTGCCGGAGTGCATGACCACGAACCGGTCGTCGAGACCCTGCGCGCGCGCCCACCGGTTGTCCTTCGACTCGGGCCGCAGCTTCCGGGTGTCGACCCAGTTCGGGATGATCGTCACGCACTCCGGCGGCGCGCCCTTTGCCACGAGCCGCTCGCGCATCGTCTCGCCGATCGCGACCACCCGCTCGGCCCGGCGGAGGTACAGCCGGACGAGCTGCCGCAGCACGCTGATCGCCACCGGGTTGGTCAGCCGGCCGAGCTGAACCGCGATCTCCGGGAACACGTCCTGGCTGATGACGACGAGCGGCGCTCGACGCAGGCGGGCGACGAGGAGCGCGACATCCGCGACGACCGGCGGATCGGTCATGCAGAGCACGACGTCCGGCCGCGGGCCGCGCAGGCCCTCCTGCAACGACGCGACGAGGTAGGTGACGTAGTTGGCGGCCCTCCGGCTCAGCTGCGTGCGGTCGTACGAGGTGGAGCGCACGCGCACGATCTCGACATTGCCGCGCGTCTCGTGTGCCGGCACGTCGCGATGCGAGTGGAGCTTTCCGGTGACGACCCGCACGTCGTACTCCTCGCCCAGCGCCGTCACGAGCTCCGCGAGCAAATGGGCCGTGGCCTCGACCCCCGGCGAGTAGTACTGGTTCAGCACGAGGAGGCGGGGCCTGCGTCCGTTGCGGCGGAATCCGGGCATCGGGCCGGAAGGCTAACGTCTCGCTCTGTGGGCGACCCAGCCGCCGACCTGACAGTCGTCGCCCCCGACCCGCGCTTCGGCGGCGGGGCGCACGCCCAGACCGAGGCGTTCCTCGCGGCGGCGGCGGCGCTCGGACGTCGCACCGAGCTCGTCTTTCCGCCGCATCCGGTGCTGGCGGGCAGCCGCTTCTCGGTCGATCGGGTCGAGGCGGTGCGCCAGCTGCGCGCCGCGCGGACCCTGGCGCCGCGCGTGGCTGCCGCGCCCGACGTGTGGGTCGTCTCGACCACCGCGACGCACGGCGGGGCGGCCGCGCGGTCGGGTCGCGCCTACCGCGCCTGGATCGGGACGTCGCTCGACGTCGAATGGCGCGGCCGCGCCGCGGGCCTCCCGCGCAGCCGCCGGGCGGCGTTCGCGCTCAGCCTCGGCCCTCTCCGCCGGCTCGAGCGGGAGGTGCTCCGCGGCGCATCGGAGCTCTACGCCACGAGCGCCGCGAGCCGGGCGGGCGTCGCAGCGGCAGCGGGAATCGATCCGGCGGCGATCGGGATCCTGCCCATCCCCGTCGACGTGGAGGACTTCGCGCCCGAGGACGACGCGGTGTGGGCCGCGCGGCTGGACGCGCCGGTCCTCGCGTTCGTCGGCCGCGCCTGGGACCCGCGCAAGAACGTCCGCCTGCTGCTGGACGCGCTGCCGGCCATCCGCGCCCGCCTGCCCGGCGCACGGCTGCGGCTCATCGGCGAGCCGCCCACCGGGACGCTCCCCGTCGGCGTCGAGGCGACCGGGAAGGTGGCTTCCGTCGCCGAGCACCTCCGAACCGCGTCGCTCTTCGTGCTGCCCTCGTGGCAGGAGGGCTTCGGCATCGCCGCGGCCGAGGCGCTCGCCTCCGGCGTGCCCGTGCTGACGACGCCTTCGGGCGGCCCGGAGGAGCTGGTGACCGCGTCGGGCGCGGGCGTGGTCCTGTCGTCGTTCGCCGCGGACGAGCTCGCCGCGACGGCGGCGGCAATGCTGACGGACGCTGATACCCTCGTCGCGATGCGGGCGCGCGGCCGCGCCTACGTGCAGCGCGAGCACGCTCCCGCCCGTCTGGTCGAGCTGCTGCGCACGATCATCTGAGCATGCGCTTTCTGTTCACGACCCTTCAGACGTACGAAAGCGACTTCTACGGCCGTGTCGGCGCGGAGCTGGAGAGGCATGGACACGAGGTCGCGCATGTCACGGTCTCACGCCAGGCCGCACGACTGCTGCGCGAGCAGGGTCGCGACGCGCGTTGCATCCACGACGTGATCGCCGAGCTCGGTGAGCCCGCCTCGCTGGAGGACGAGCTGCGGAGGATCGAGGCGACCTACCCGATCCCGCACATCCGCGACGTCTACTACGCCGACCGGGTCGTCGACGGCCGTTCCGAGGAGTGGAGCGCGCACCGGACGGTCCAGCACTTTCGGGCGCTCGAGCGCATCGTCGACGACGTCGCCCCCGACGTCCTCGTGCCCGAGGTGGGCAACGAGACGATCCGGGTCGTATCCCATCTCGTCGGCCTCGAGCGGGGCATCCCGGTGCTGTTCCTGCTCTACACGCTCTTCCCCGACCCGCTCCGCCTGACCGTCGACACCCTGCACGCGCCGATCGTCCCGCGCGAGGAGCTGCGGGAGCCGACGCCGGAGGAGCGTGAGCGCGTGGAGGCGTTCCGGCGGACGTTCACCGACGCCGCACGGCCGATCCGCGGCTACCGGCGCTGGCCGGTCGAGTGGCGGCGCGTGAAGCTTTTCGTCGACCACGTGCGCCGCAAGCGGACCGAGGACGCCGACAACGAGTACCTCGAGCCGTGGCGCCTGCTCTGGACGAATCTCGCCGAGACGCTGCGGGCGCGCGCAGCCCGGCCCTTCTACGACCGCCTGCACCCGACGCGGCCCTTCGTCTACTTCCCCTTGCACGTGACGGACGACTACAAGATCCGCAAGGTCATCCCGCACTGCGTCGACCAGGTCTCGATCCTCGAGCAGGTCGCCGACGCCCTCCCTCCCGGGCACGATCTCGTCCTCAAGGAGCATCCGATGTCGGTGGGCCGGAACAGCATCCGGCTTCTCCGCCGGCTGCGCACCCGTCCGAACGTGCGGCTCGTCGAGCCGCACACCTCGTCGCACGACCTGATCCGGCGGGCCGAGGCGATCACGGTGATCTCGTCCACGGTCGGGATCGAGGCGCTGCTCTACGACAAGCCGGTGTTGACCATCGGGCAGCCCTTCTACTCCGGCTACGGGACGACGCTGGACGTCGACTCCTTCGCAGAGATCCGCGCGAAGGTCCCCGAGCTCCTGCGCTTCCGGCCGGACCCGGAGCTGATCGTCCGCTTCCTCGCGGCGGCGATGCGTGCGACGCTGCCGGGCGTGCCGGTCCTCGTCGACCGGTCGCAGGAGAACGCCGTGGCCTTGGCCGGGTCGATCGAGCAGGTCGCTGTCCAGGCGGTCGCCGCCCGCACCACCGCCCCGGCATGAGCGTCGCGCTGTTCTGGGACATCGACGGCACGCTGCTGTCGACCGCGCGGGCAGGCGTCTTCGCCTTGGAGCAGGCGCTGCGGGACGTAACCGGGGTCGAGCTCGATCTGCAGGGCCTCGCCACGGCCGGGCTCACCGACGCAGCGATCGCCGCGCTCGCCCTGGGCGAGGCCGGGGCCGATCCGAGCGACGA
>DASZWI010000139.1:0-6394 GCA_035546715.1 Gaiellaceae bacterium
TGCTGAGCGCCGGGCCATCGGCAGTGGGAGAGGCGAAGCGCCTCGCCCGCGCCCCCCTGAGCGCCGAGCAGACAGCCGCGTCGATCGCGCAGGCGCGCGCGAGCGCCGAGGGCCAGGAGGGCCTGCGGGCGTTCCTGGAGAAGCGCCCGCCGAGCTGGCAGGGCAGCGCGTAGCGGACACCAGGGTCAGACCCGGGTCTGACCCTGCCGGTCGGCCCGGCCAGACCGCTCGCCCCGCGCGGAAGACGTTCCTCAGCAGGCAGTTCCCACTTCGAACCGCCAACCCAGGGTCAGACCCGGGTCTGACCCTGCCGGGAACGGCTCGCGATGCCGAGCCCGCCCCGCTTCCGGTGCACCGACGCGTAGCGGACGCCTTCCGGCCCCGCGGTCAGCTTCCGGCGCGCGCCCTTCGGGACGATCGTCGCCTCGCCCTCGACCAGGAGGCGCTGCTCGCCGTCCTCCACGAGGAGCAGCGAGCCCTGGATGACGACCAGCGCGACGTCGCGCTCCGCGTTCACGCTCTCGGCCGGCCCCTCGCCGGGCTCCCAGGCCAGGATCGTCGCGTTCAGCTCCTCGCTCGCCGTCCCCCACTCCGGGCCGCCCATGGGCCCGATCGTAGACTCAGGGCGATGCGCAGGATCCTGCTCCTCGTCGGCGCGATCGTCCTCGTCGACACGATCTTCTTCTCCGCGCTCACGCCGCTGCTGCCGCACTACTCCGACTCGCTCGGGCTCGGCAAGACCGGCGCGGGCGCGCTGGCCGGCGCCTATCCGGCGGGCTGTCTCCTGGGTGCGATCCCGAGCGGGGTCGTCGCGGCGCGCTGGGGCGTCAAGCCCACCGTGCTCGTCGGTCTGCTCGCGGTGGCGTTCTGCACGGTGCTGTTCGGGTTCGGGACGGAGGCGTGGCAGCTCGACCTGGCGCGCTTCGCGCAGGGCGTCGCGAGCACCTTCTCGTGGACCGGCGGCCTCGCCTGGCTCGTCGCGGTGTCGCCCGCGAGCCGGCGCGGGGAGCTGATCGGGCAGGCGTTCGCCGCGGCGGTCGCCGGCTCGCTGCTCGGACCCGTCCTCGGAGCGATCGCGTCGGTCGGCGGGACCCGCTGGACGTTCTCGGCCGTCGGCATGCTCGAGCTCGTGCTCGCCGCGTGGGCGATCGCCACGCCGGCGGAGCGGCCCGAGCAGGCGCAGGGGCCGGGCGTCTTCCTGCGGTCCCTGGGAGACGCGCCGATGATCGCGGGCATCTGGTTCGTCGTGCTGCCGGCGCTCCTCTTCGGGACGCTCGGGGTGCTCGTCCCGCTTCGGCTGTCGGCGCTCGGCTTCGGCGCGATCGCGATCGGGGCCGCGTTCCTCGGCTCGTCGGCGCTCGAGACCGTGAACAACACCATCCTCGGCAAGCTCGCCGACCGGCACGGCACGACCCCGCTGCTGCTGTTCGGGCTCGCCCTGTCGGCCGTCGTCGCGGTCGTGCTGCCGTGGCCTGCCAATCCGTACGTGCTCAGCGCGCTCGTCGTCGTCGCCGGGGTCGCGTTCGGCGGCTTCTACACACCCGGCATGACCCGGCTCTCGCACCTCTCGGAGGAGCGCGGCCTCGACCACGGGTACACGTTCGCGCTCGTCAGCCTCGCATGGGCGCCGGGGCAGACGCTCGGCGCCGCCGGGAGCGGCGCCCTCGCCCACGCAACCGCCGACGCCGTGCCGTACGTGACGCTCTCGGCTCTGTGCGTGCTCACGTTCGCCGCGCTCGCACGGCGGCGGGCGGCCGTCACGGCCGCGGCCGCAGCGGGGTAGGTTCCCGGCCGATGCAGAAGCTGCTCGTGGCCAACCGCGGCGAGATCGCGCTGCGCGTCTTCCGCGCCGCCCGCGAGCTGGGAATCGCCACCGTCGCGGTGGCGGCGCCGGACGACCGCACCTCGCTGCACGCCCGCTCGGCCGGCGAGACGGTCGAGATCGCGTCGTACCTCGACGCCGCCGAGCACGTCCGGGCGGCCCGGGAGACGGGCGCCGACGCCGTCCATCCCGGCTACGGGTTCCTCGCCGAGTCCGCCGCCTTCGCCGAGGCCGTGCTCGCCGCGGGGCTGACCTGGGTCGGCCCGCCTCCGTCCGCCCTCCGCGCCGGGGGCGACAAGCTGGCCGCGAAGGAGATCGCGCGTGGCGCGGGCGTGCCCGTCGTCCCCGACGGCGATCCGTCGGAGCTCGGCTATCCGCTGCTCGTCAAGGCGAGCGCCGGCGGCGGCGGCCGCGGCATGCGCGTCGTCCGCGCCGAGGACGAGCTCGCCGAGGCGCTCGAGGCCGCGCGCCGGGAGGCACAGGCGGCGTTCGGCGACGACCGCGTGTACGCGGAGCGCTACCTCGAGCGCCCGCGCCACGTGGAGGTCCAGCTCCTCGCGGACGCCCACGGCACGACGCTCGCGCTCGGCGAGCGCGACTGCTCCGTGCAGCGCCGCCATCAGAAGGTGCTGGAGGAATCGCCCTCGCCCGCGCTCGACCCCGAGCTGCGCGCCGCGATGAGCGCCGCCGCGGTGCGCTTCGCCGAGGCGATCGGCTACGCCGGCGCCGGCACGGCCGAGTTCGTCCTCGACGGCCGCGACTTCTTCTTCCTCGAGCTGAACGCGCGCATCCAGGTCGAGCACCCCGTCACCGAGGCGGTCACCGGCCTCGACCTGGTGCAGTGGCAGCTCCGGATCGCGGACGGCGAGCGGATCGACAGCCTCGAGCCGTCGCTGCTCGGACACGCCGTGGAGGCACGGCTCTACGCGGAGGACCCCCGCAGCTTCCTGCCGCAGGCGGGCCGCATCGAGCGCCTCCGCCTCCCGGACACGATTCGCGTCGACAGCGGCGTCGTCGAGGGCGACGAGGTCGGGACGGGCTACGACCCGCTGATCGCGAAGCTGGTCGCCACGGGGGCCACCCGCGCCGACGCGCTCGACCGGCTGGCCGCCGCACTCGCCGTGACGGAGGTGGCGGGCGTCACGACGAACCTGCCGTTCCTGCGCTGGCTCGTCGCCCACCCGGCGTTCCGCGCGGGCGAGGCCACGACGGCGTTCCTGACCGAGCACCCGCCGCTCTCCGCCCCGCCCGCGGCGCTGCCCGAGGCGGTCTGGCGGGAGCCGTTCCGGCTCAACCTGCCCTCGCCGGCGCCGCAGCCCGCGCCCGACGTCGACCTCGCCGTGGGCGAGCACGGCGGCGGCGATGCGGCGTCGGGAGCGATCCTCGCCCCGATGCCCGGCACCGTCATCCGCGTCCACGTCGAGCCCGGCGCAACGGTGACGGCCCGCCAGCCCCTCGTCGTCCTCGAGGCGATGAAGATGGAGACGCCGCTGGTCGCGCCCTACGAGGCGACGGTCGCCGCCGTCCATGTCGCCGAAGGCGACCGCGTCGCGGGCGGCGCCCTGCTGATCGAGCTCGAGACCGCCGGCTAGGGCCGAACCCGAACCACCTTGTGTCGAGTCGACACAAGGTCGGACGGCCCGGCGCCGGCGCCGATCGGAGCGACGCCGTTCAGAAGAGCTTCTGGAGCTTCATGGCGGCGCCGAGATCGCCCTTGATCTTCAGCTTGCCGGTCATGTAGGCGGTCGTCGGGTTCTGGTCGCCGCTCGCGATCTTGTCGAACGTCTCGCCCGACGTGGAGATCGTCGTGTCCGCGTCGCCCGCGCCCTCGGTGACCGTGAGCTTGCCGTCGCTGACGGCGACCACCCACTGTCCCTCGCCGTCGATGTCGAACAGGTACGAGTTGTTCATGCCGGCGAGCTGCGACTCGTCGACCCGGGACTCGAGGCCCTCGAAGAACTCCCGTGCTGCCACTGCTCGCTCCTTCCGTCGACGCGTGTCAGGACGCCTGCAACGCTACCGCAGCCCGCCGGCGCCCACCGGGCAGCCGCAGGCCGAGCAACACGGCCGCGGCGGGCGCAACGGCAGCCGTCCACATCGCGGCGCGCAGGTCGACGGAGTCGGCGATCGCGCCGAGCAGCACCGCCCCGAGACCGCCGAGGCCGACGGAGAGCCCCACCGAGAGGCCGCTCGCCAGGCCCATGCGGCTCGGGAGGTACTCCTGGCTCAGCACCGCCGAGATGCCGAAGGTGCCGATGATGCACGCCCCGACGAGCGACAGGCAGATCGCGCCGAGCACGCCGCCGACGGCGACGTAGGCGGCGATCAGCGCCGGCGTCGCGACGAGGCTCGTCAGCAGCACGCGCCGCATGCCGATCCGGTCGGCGAGCGGCCCCGCGACGATCGTCCCGACGCCGCCGACGAGCAGCATCAGCGACAGCAGGTGGTTGCCGTGGGCCTTCGAGTGCCCGAGCGAGACCTCCCAGAGCGGGACGAACGTGATCAGCCCGTACCACGCGAGGCTTCGCAGGGCGATCAGGCCGAGCAGGAGGCCGAGCGCGCCGACCTGGTCGTCGCCGGTCCGCGGCGCGCGCTGGCGCTCCCGCGACGGGGCCAGCGCGGCGAGCTGCGCGTACCGGAGGACGAGGGCGAGGCCGACGGCGATCCCCGGCACGACGAGGAGGAAGCCGCCGCGGAGCCCGAGCCAGGCGACCACCGCGCCGGTGGCGATCGGGCCGAGCGCGAAGCCGAAGTTCCCGCCGATCGAGAACGCGCTCATCCCACTCGCCCGCTTCGTGCCGCTCGCGTACGCGGCGAACTTCGTGCCCTCCGGGTGGTAGGCCGCGACGCCGAGCCCCGACACGATCACGAGGAGGACGACGAGCCAGTAGCTCGGCGCATCGGCCGCGAGCGCGATGCCCACGCCGGCGAGCAGGACGCCGCCGGGCAGCAGCCACAGGGCGCCGCGGCGGTCCGACCAGAGGCCGAAGAACGGCTGGATGACGGACGACGACGCGGTCGACGCGAGGATGAGCGCGGCCGAGAGCGTGTACGAGAGATCGAAGCGGTCCTTGAAGTACGGGATCAGCGCGGGCAGCGCGCCGTTCGCGAAATCGGTGGCGAGATGGCCGCTCGCGAGCAGCGTCATCGCGCGCCTGTCGATCTCCGTCCGCACTGCTCGGACGGTACCGTCCCGCCGATGAACTACGACCTGAGTGCGGAGCACGCCGAGATCCGCGACCTCGCGCGGCAGTTCGCGCTCGAGAAGGTGGCTCCCGTCGCCGAGGAGCTCGACCGCGAGAAGCGGTTCCCCTACGAGATCGTCGCGGAGCTCGCCGAGCTCGGCCTGATGGGCATGACGGTGCCGGAGGAGTACGGCGGCGCCGGCGCCGACACCGTCTCGTACGCGCTCGTCGTCGAGGAGCTGACCCGGATCGACTCGTCCGTCGCGATCACGGTCGCCGCGCACCACTCCCTCGGCACCCTGCCGATCCTCTACTTCGGCAGCGAGGAGCAGAAGCGCGCCTGGCTGCCTGACCTCGCCTCCGGCAAGCGCCTCGCCGCCTTCGGGCTCACCGAGCCCGGCGCGGGCTCCGACGCCGGGAACGCCCGCACCACCGCCCGGCTCGAGGACGGCGAGTGGGTCGTGGACGGCTCGAAGATCTTCATCACGAACGCCGGCACCGACATCACGTGGGGCGTGACGATCACGGCGCGCACGGGAGACGGCGAGATCTCGAACATCGTGGTCGAGAACGGGACGCCCGGCTACACGGTCTCGCCGCCGATGCAGAAGCTCGGCTGGCGCGCGTCGGACACGCGGGAGCTGTCGTTCACCGGCGCGCGCGTCCCCGAGGGGCACCTGCTCGGCGAGCGCGGCGAGGGCTTCCGGCAGTTCCTGCAGATCCTCGACGGTGGCCGGATCTCGGTCGCGGCGATGGGCGTCGGCCTCGCGCAGGGCTGCTACGACCTCGCCGTCGCCTACGCCCGCGAGCGGGAGCAGTTCGGCAAGCCGATCGTCCGCTTCCAGGCCGTGCAGGAGAAGCTCGTCGACATGGCGACCGAGATCGAGGCGGCCCGCCAGCTCGTCCTCAAGGCGGCGTGGGAGAAGGATCAGGGTCGCCCGTTCGCGCGCACCGCCGCGATGGCGAAGCTCTACTCCGGCGAGCTCTCGCACCGCGCCGCCAACTGGGCGCTGCAGATCCACGGCGGCTACGGCTTCATGGACGAGTATCCGATCTCGCGCCTCTACCGCGACCAGAAGATCCTCGAGATCGGCGAGGGCACGAACGAGGTGCAGCGCATGGTCATCGCGCGCCACCTCGGCCTGACCGAAGGCCTCTAGCCCCGGCGCGGGGCGGCGGGCCGTACCGGCAGGGTCAGACCCGGGTCTGACCCTGGTTTGTCGGTCCGAAGTGAGAAACCGCTGCACAGGAGCGGGTCGACCGTCGGGCGCGCGCCGGTGCCGGGCCGAGCGGCAGGGTCAGACCCGGGTCTGACCCTGGTTCTCGGCCCTCGCGACGGTTCGGCGAAGGGTGACCTCCGCTTCCGTTACCGTCTCTGCATGCTGTT
>DASZWI010000140.1:0-4608 GCA_035546715.1 Gaiellaceae bacterium
GCCGCGTCGTCCGAGCCGGTCTTCACGCCGACGAACCCGTCGTGGCCGAGCAGCGAGTCGGTGTTGCGCACGGTTCCGGCGACCGGGAGGGTCGCGCTCGGCGTGGCGACGATGCTCGCGAACACCGGCAGCCGCATCGCCCGGACGACGACGCGCACCTGGTCAGCGGCGGTCGACACCGTTCCCGGGTCGAAGCCGCTCGGGTCGGTGTAGCGGGTGCGGGTCATGCCCAGGGATCGCGCGGTCTCGTTCATCCGGGCGACGAACCGCTCGACCGAGCCGGCGTCCCAGCGCGCCAGCACCGCGGCGATGTTGTTCGCCGACGGGAGCAGCAGCGCCTTCAGCGCCTGCCGCTCGGTCAGCTGCTCGCCCGCGACGATCGGCACGAGCGACTCCTGCCGCGCGCTGCGGCGCTCGGTGTCGGCGACGTCGGCGGCGGTGAGCGTGATCGCCGGACCCTCCGCGGTCGGCGCGAGCGGATGGTCGCGGAGCACGAGGTAGGCGGTCATCACCTTCGCGACGCTGGCGATCGGCGCGGCGTGCTGGTTCGGGCCGGCCTGGATCCGCGTCTCTCCGGCCCGGACGAACGCGGCCTGGCCGTACGCCGGCCACACCGTGCTCGGCACCGCCTCGCCGGCCGCACCGTGCTGCGCGCTGCGGAGGGTCTCGATGGACGGCGCCGTCGTGGACGACGCGGACGCGAGCGCGCGGTAGCCGAACGCGGCGGCGACCGCGACGGCGGCCAGCAGCCCGGCAAGGCGGATCGTGCGGATCCGGACGCGCCCGGGCGTCGCCCGGAGCGGTGCGCGTGAGCTCATGCGCTCATTCAAGGGAGCGCCCCGTTGCAGGCACGTATCCGGTTTTCGATACGCCGACGACACACGGGTCAGCAGCCGTACCCGTGCGCGCACTCGTAGGCGTAGAAGGCGTCGGCGGAGGCCGTGAAGAAGTGGTGCACGCCGTCCGGTCGCCGGACGAAGTAGAGATAGCCGACCCGGGCCGGGTCGGCAGCGGCGCGGATCGCCGCCAGCCCGGGATTCGCGATCGGGGTCGGCGGCAGCCCCGCGTGCAGCCGCGTGTTGTACGGCGTCGGGTCGGCGAGCTGGGAGGCGAGGATCTCCTGCGCCGCCGGGATGTGCAGGCCGTACCGCAGCGTCGCGTCGAGGCCGAGCGGCATGCCGGCGCGCAGGCGGTTGTAGACGACCGCGGCCACGAGCGGACGCTCCGCCGGCGCCCGCACCTCCCGCTCGATCATCGAGGCGATCTCGAGGACCTCGTAGGGCGTCAGGTTCTTCGTCCGCGCGTAGGAGAGGTCGACCGTCCCCCACGCGCGGCAGAACGCCTGGATCTGCGCCGCGACCAGCTCCCTCGCCGTCGTGGCGGCGTCGAAGTCGTACGTCGCCGGGAAGAGGAACCCCTCGAGGTTCCGGCGCACCGTCCCGCCGAAGCACGGGACGCGCGCCGCCGCCGTCGCCGCGACGTACGCCCGCTCGCTGAGCGCGAAGGACCCCCGGGACCGGCGCGCCGCGCTCGCGGCGGCGGCCCCGACGCGGGCCGCCATCTGCGCTCGCGTGAGCCCCTCGGGGAAGACGACCCGGAACGTCGGGAGCGGCGCCCGCATCGTTGTCGTATGTGCCGTGACGACGACCGCAGCCGCGCCGGTGAGCGCGAGCAGGGCCAGGACGGCCACCACCGCCCCGTCGCGGCGCGCGCGAGTCCGCCGCGGCGACCGCGGCTGGCTCCGCCGGCCCACCTACGCGATCGGAAAGTCGAAGTACGTGTCCGGGTACGGCTCGTCGCGCAGGGTGTAGTGCCACCACTCGCGCGCGTAGGAGGCGAACCCGCAGCGCTCCATGATCGCCCGGAGGCACTCGCGGTTCTCCGCCTCGGCCCGCCCGATCCCCCGCGCCGCGTGGTGCGAGAGCTCGTCCATCAGGTCGTAGCCGCCGCCCATCGGCGCGAGCTCGCCCGTGTCCAGGCGGTAGAGGGTCAGGTCGACGGCGCCGCCCCGGCTGTGGGCCGACCGGGCCGCGACGTAGCCGCGTTCGAACAGCTCGGACCGGTCGAGGTTGGGGTAGTGCCGCGGCTTCGTCCGGCCGTCCTCGGGCTGTCTCGACCAGCGGACGAAGCACTCGACGGCGCGCCGGGGCCGGTACCCGTCCCAGAGGAGCAGGCCGAAGCCGCGGGCGGCCGCTTCGGCCTGCGCGTCCCGGAGCGCCGCGCAGAGGACCGCCGTCCCGGCGATGCGGTTCGCCAGGTACCCGTCCACCGGCTTGCCGGTGAAGTTGTCCCACGTCGCGTACTTCGCGTCCCACCGGATGCCGGCGACGACCTCGTCGACGAAGACGAACCCGTCGTTCATGCGCCGTGTGCCGCCACTGCCAGGGCGACCAGGCGGTCGATCACGTCGGCGAGCGACCAGCCTGCGGCCGCCATCATCCTGGGGTAGCGGCTGTAGGCGGTCAGGCCGGGGAAGGTGTTGACCTCGTTGAGCACGACGCGGCCGTCGTCGGTCAGGAACGTGTCCACTCGCGCCAAGCCGCGGCAGCCGAGCGCCCGGTAGATCGCCATGGCCGTCTGCTGCACGAGGGCGCGCGACTCGGCCGGGATGTCCGCGGGCACGGTCACCGTGGCGTTGTCCGACCCGCGCTCGGGCTCGCTCTCCTGGTGGATCCGGAAGAAGCCGTGCGAGAGGCCGATCCGGTCGACCTCGCCGACGACGAGCTCCCGCTCGTCCCCGAGGATCGCGCAGCCGACCTCGCTGCCGGGGACGGCCTCCTCGATCAGGACCTTCGAGTCGTAGCGCCTCGCGGCCTCGATCGCCTCCCGCAGCTCGTCCGCGCGCTCGACCTTGCCCACCCCGAACGACGAGCCCGAGCGGGCGGGCTTGACGAAGACGGGATACGTGAACCGGCCGGGATCGACAGCCTCGCCCGCCGCGACGATCGAGAACGCCGGCGTCGCGATCCCGGCGCTCCGGACGACGACGTACGCGAGGCTCTTGTCCATGCACACGGCGGAGCTCTGGACGTCGCAGCCGACGTACGGGATGCCGCCGAGCTCCAGCAGGCCCTGCATCGCCCCGTCCTCGCCGAGCCTGCCGTGCAAGACCGGCAGCACCGCGTCCAGCGCGATCGTCTCGTACCGCTCCTCCCCGAGCACGAGCAGGCCGCGCACGCGCCGGTCGGGCGACAGGACGGCCGGCCGGCCGCCGCGGGCCTCCCAGTCGCCGTCTGGTCCGTCGCACAGCATCCACGTCCCGCCGGTCGTGATCCCGATCCAGACGGGCTCGTACCTCTCGGTGTCGAGGTGCCTCGCGATCTCCCGCGCAGACTTGACGGAGACGGGATGCTCCTCGGAGCAGCCGCCGAAGACGATCCCGAGCCTCACGCGGCCCATCGGCCGTGCCGCCTTTCGAAGGCCGCGCAGTTCGCCAGCGTGTTCTGCACGACGTCGTGGAGCGCGTGGTCGGTGTAGTAGGCGGTGTGCGGGCTGACGATCACGTTCGGCAGGCGCAGCAGCCGCAGCAGCGACGCGTGCTCGACGGGCCTGCCGCTCCAGTCGGCGTAGAAGATCCCCGCCTCGCCCTCGAGCACGTCCAGCGCCGCGCCGCCCAGCGCGCCGTCCTCGAGCGCCTCCGCCAGCGCCTCGGTGTCGAGCAGCGGCCCGCGTCCGGTGTTGACGACGAGCGCCCCGCGCTTCATCTCGCCGATCCGGCGGCGGCTCAGGAGATGACGCGTCTCCGCCGTGAGCGGCGTGTGGAGCGTGACGAGGTCGCTCCGCCGGAGCAGGTCCTCCAGCGGCACGTCCTCCGCGGAGGTTCCGCGACGCTCGTCGCAGGCGAGGATGCGACAGCCGAAGCCGCGCAGCCGGTCGATCACCGCTCGTCCGATGCGCCCCGTCCCCACCACGCCGACGGTCAGGTCTCGGAGTTCCCGGCCGCGCTCGTCGCCCAGCCGGAAGTCGTGGGCGTCGACCCGCCGGACGAGGGTCCGGGCGTGCCGCACCAGCATGAGCATCAGCATCAGCGTGTAGTCGGCGACGCCGTCGGCCGAGTAGGCGACGTTCTCGACCGCGATCCCGACGCTCCGGGCGTACGCGACGTCGATGTGGTCGTAGCCGGCGCTCCTCGTGGACAGGTACGCGACGCCGACCCGGCTGAGGCCGCGCAGAACGGCCTCGTCGACCGGCGTCTTGTGCCCGACGCTGACGCACCGGTTGCCACGGGCGAGGCCGAGCGACGCCTCGGAGACCGGCGCGTCCGTGATCGTCGGGACGACGCCGAAGCGCGGCGCGAGCTCGCGGAAGAGCGCGGCCTCGTCCGGGTCGCAGCCGTAGACGACGACTCCCGTCGCCGGGACGCCGGGCGCCGCTCGGGCTGGGTCGCGCTGGGCCATGCGACGATTCAAGGCGGCGCCGCGTTGCCGGGGCGTATCCGGTTTTCGATATGCCGACGAAACGCGCCGGCTCTAGCATCGAGGGATGCGCGTGCTGATCGTCGAGGACGAGCCCTACATGGCGGAGGCGATCCGCGACGGCCTGCGCCTGGAGGCGATCGCGGCCGACATCGCGGGCGACGGGAACGAGGCGCTCGAGCTGCTGAGCCTC
>DASZWI010000141.1:0-2703 GCA_035546715.1 Gaiellaceae bacterium
CCATCGAGGCGCGCGACGCGGCGACGGCCCGGGCCGAGATGGCGGCCCACATCCGCGCCTCGGGCGAGCTGGTCGCCGTGCTGCTCGAGCGGGCGTAGTCGGGAGGGAGTGCGGCGCACTCCCTCCCGCGCGCTCGCGGTCTCCGTACGACTGATTCGAGCCGTCGGTGTGCTTGATGGACCACACCGTCGACCGACGAGGGCTCAGCCGCGAGGCGCCACCTCCCATTCGATCGTCCCGAGCCGGCTCACGGATGGATGGCCGGGTCGCAGCTGACGTGGGCCGCGCTCGCGGCGGCCGGGTGGGCGGCGATCCAGTCGCAGGTGTAGACGAAGTCTCCCGGCTGGTAGGCGGTCGGAGCGCCGGGCGCCGGCTGTCCCGGATCGGTGGTCGTCGCCGGTGAGCTCACGCTTGCCGACGACGTCGTGCTCGAGACGGTCGCCAGCGCAGCCGCTGCCACGGCTCCAGCGAGGACGACGATCAGCAGTGCGAGGAGGATGCGCTTCTGCATAGGACTCATCCCTTCCGTTGTGTCGGTTCCACGTCGATGGTCTGGAGCTGCGCTACCGCCGCCCGCACGAGCGAGCGGCTGGACGCCTCGAGGGTGACGAAGATGCGACCGCGGTGGAGCTGCGCGAGCCACGTCGAGCGGCTCCCTGCTTGCGGCAGCTTCGCGAGCTCGTACGAGCCGGCCTGCGGCATCGGGTACGAGTTGAACGTCAGGCCGCCGGCCCGGAAGCCGTAGGCCTGCTCCGGGCGCACGGCCTCCGACAGGACGAGGTACGCGCGGCTCCGGTCGATGCGCCCGCGGAGGACGACTCCGTAGAGCAGCGAGACGCCCGTCCCGGTCGAGCCGTTCCCGCGGCGGATCCACTGACGCTCGACGGCGCCGAGCGCGAGACCGGCGATCGTCCGCTGCGCCCACAGTGCGGGCGTGCGAGGCCAGAGCGAGCCGGCACGGCGGAGGGTCAGCGGCCGCGTCGATACCACCTGCGAGCCCACCTGCGCCGCCCGGCTGGACCGATGCGCCGGGGCGAAGGCCGACGCCGCGTCGGTCGACGAGGCACGCGTGAGCAACCAGCGGGCCCCGGCGACTCGGCCGTCTGGTCCGACCGACCAGAACGCGAGCGGGCGACCGCTCCGGCGGTCGAGCGCCACCTGCTCCCGCGGCCCGCCCGGCGGCGCGAGCTCGAACGTCTCCGCCGCACGGCGACCGATCTCGATGGCCCCCGTTGCGCGCGCGTCGCCGTCCTTCACGGCGCGCCGGAAGTCCGTGACGAACACGACGATCGCGGGATCGAGGGAAGGACCCGCGCCCGCACGGCCAACCCCGGCTACCGTCTGGTCGGACGTTGTGGAGCCGCCACGCCGGGTGACGACGCGCATCTGGTCGCGGCCGCTGTCGAACCAGATCTCCCGCTCGACCAGACGAGGTGAGCTGGCCCCCGTCCGCGCGTCGACCACGCTGTCGAGCGGGTCGTTCGACCGGACGACCACGTGCATGACCCGCCCGGATCCCACGGCGCCGAGCGCGCGTCCGAGGAGCGGGTTGCCGCCTCCGCGCCAGGGCGCGACGAGCACGACTGCACAGGCGGCGGCGAGCACGACAGCGCCGGTCACGACTCCGCGGCGGACCCACGGCGTGCGCTCGGGCTCGGCGTGCGCCGCGACGGCAGCCGCGACGGAGAGGAGGCTCGGATCGCCCTCGAGCAGCTCGACGAGCTCGCGGTCGGCGAACACGTCGACGGGTCGGCGCCGGATCAAGGCTCGATCCCCACCTCGACGAGCTCGTGCCGGACGTGCTCGAGCGCGCGTCGCAGCCGCATCTTGCGCGCGCCCTCGGTGGTGCCCAGGCGGCTCGCGATCTCGGCGAACGACCGCCCTTCGAGGAGCTTCATCACCAGCACCTCGCGCTGCTCGGGACGAAGGGACAGGACGGCTTCCTTGACGGCGCGCGCCGTGTCCGATCGAGGGACCGGCGACGCAGCAGGCTCGGCAACCAGCTCCAGGGGCACGCTCTCCCCGCGGCGAGCCCACCGGCGCGACTCGTCCACCACGCGACGCTTGGCGATCGCATAGAGGAGCGCCAAGACGTGCGAACGATCGAGCGTGAGGCGCGAGAACGCCTGGGCCGCATCGGCGAAGACCTCCTGGGTGAGCTCCTCCGCCCGTTCGGGCGTGCCCGTCCGGCGGCGGAGGTATCGGTAGATCTCGGTCTTGTGGTGCCGGAAGGCCCACTCGACAGGATCCGTCACACCGGGTCTATCGCTGCGAGACCACAGAAGTAACAGCCTCCCCTGGAGGGAGACAACCTATCGCCGCGTAGCGGCCACGTTCACGTGCGTGAGGATCGTCTGGAGCAGGTCGAAGCTGTGCATGACGTGCTCGCGCGCGAGCTCGCCCGCACCCGCCACCGACCCAGCGAGGAGGGCCTGCCGGATCGCGCGGTGCTCGTCCTGGTTCCGCGCGTAGAGACGGTCGAGCTCGTCGTCCGTGGGGGCCCACACCGCCGGCCCCGAGAACGTGCGCCGCGCCGCCTTGGCGACGCTCTCGACGTAGGGCAGGTCGGCGACGCGGTAGAGCACGTCGTGGAACGCGTGGTTGGCGCGCATCCACTCCGTCGCGAGGGCGCGGCGGTCGCCGCCCGGCTCGAGCGAGCGCAGCTCCTTCGTCAGCCGGGTGAACCGCTTCTCGGCCTCGTCC
>DASZWI010000142.1:0-1926 GCA_035546715.1 Gaiellaceae bacterium
GCGACCCTGTTGATCAACAACGCGTCGACCGCGCTCTTCGCGGGGCCGCTCGATGCGACCATCGACGGAGTCCAGCAGGAACTGGCGGCGAACTTCACCGGTACGTACGCGACGATCCGCGCCTTCGTCCCCGTTCTCGAAGCGAACGGAGGCGGCCGGATCGTGAACGTGCTCTCCTTGCTCGCACTCGCGAGCACTCCTCCGATGACGGGCTACGCCGCCTCGAAGGCCGCCGCCCATTCTCTGACGCAGGCGCTTCGGCCGGTCCTCGCGCAAAGGGGTATCGGCGTGCACGGGGTCTACCCAGGCGGGATCGACACCGACATGCTCGCCGGCATCGACGCGCCGAAGACGGCGCCCGCGCAGGTTGCGTCGGCGATCGTCGACGCGCTCGCCGAGGACGTCGAGGACATCTTCCCCGACCCCAACGCACAGGCCATGGCGAACGTCTGGCGGAGCGACCCGAAGGCGTTCGAGCGGGCGTTCTCCGGTCTGGCGGCCGCATGAGCGGTGCCGCAGCCGCCAACGGCGTCAGGCGCAGGAGGTGAGCTCGATCAGCGAGCCGTCAGGGTCGCGGAAGTAGCGCGGGCGCTCATCCGACGACCGCGGTCATCTTCAGCGAGATGAGGATGTCCGGCCGGTCGACGCCGAGCTTGCTCACGCAGCGCGTCGGCGGGTCGGACGGAAACGACTCCAGCCAGACCTCGTTGACGGCATCTGCGTCCTCCGGATTGCGGAGGAGTTGCTGGACGTCCAGGACGTCCGCGAGATCGGCTCCGGCTGCGCGGAGGATCGCCTGGCAATTGAGGAGCGCCTGCCGCGTCTGCTCGGCGACCGTCGCGGCGGTCCGGCCGGTTGCGGGATCGGCGCCGGTCGTGCCGGCGACGTGAACGACGTCGCCGACCCTGATCGCCTGGCTGTAGTACGGCGACTCCGGTGCGTCCGGCGTGCGGATGATCTCGCGTCTCGCGTGTGCTCCTTCTTCGGTCAGCGGCGGTTTGCGGGGAGCTCTCGGATCGCCGCGACGAAGGCGGCGAGCTCGGCGGGCTTGTAGGGAGTGTGTCGGCGTGTCGACCCGGGCGGGTCATGGTCGAGGCCGGCGCCTTCCCGCCAGGCGCGCCTCGGTCGGATGGGCCGCGGCTGGAAGTTGCCGCCGCAATTCGGGCAGACGTCTCGCAGGACCCGCTCGACGCAACTGGCGCAGAACGTGCACTCGTAGCTGCAGATCCGTGCGTCGGGCGCGTCCGGCGGCAGGTCCTTGTCGCACAGCTCGCAGTTCGGCCTCAGCTCGAGCATCGTCCTAGGCCGCCCTGGAGTGGTCGCCTGCGATGCGGCCGCTGATGCGCGTCGGGGTGTCGAGGGCGGCGAAGCTGCGGGTCTCGATCGAGTGCACGCCGGGCATCTCCGGGAGGGCGCCGAACACGGGACCTGCGAGGTATGCGTCGAGGGATGCGCGATCGCGCCAGAGGTAGACGCCGCCGTAGGTGTCGCTCTCCGCGTCGCCGAGCCAGACCTTGGAGAGAAGCTCCGGCACGGCCGCGAACCTCGGGGCGAGCTCGGCCGCCCGCTGTTCCCACGCCTCTGCGCTCGCTCCCTCGTGTTTGAAGGTCACGATCAGTACGTCCATTCGACTGGGCTCCTTCCCGTTGCCGGTCGCGGCGCCGTCTGCCGAGCGCGCCGCGACGTCATCTGCGCAGACACGGTGCCCTCTTGGATTGTTGTCTCCAAGACGACTTTCGCTAGTTTTCGGCCATGCACACCGTCGCCGTCGTCGCCACCGAAGGACTCATCCCGCTCGACTTCGCCATCCCCTGCCAGGTCTTCGGCGCCGACTACTCCGACCTCCACGATCCGTGGTACCGGCTCGTCGTCGTCGCGGCGGCCGAATCTCGTCGCGTGCGCACGGACTCGGGCCTCGTGGTCGAG
>DASZWI010000143.1:0-10267 GCA_035546715.1 Gaiellaceae bacterium
GCCGATGTGCATGGCCGAGGTCGAGCGGACGTACGAGTCGCGCGGCGAGGACGTCGGGTGCCTCAACCCGGAGTTCGAGGAGCTCCCGGTCGGCGAGCCCACGTTCCGCGTCTTCGCCCAGATCACGCGCGACTGATCAGCACGTCCTCGCGGCGGCGGCGCACCCACCCCGCGGCGAGCCAGAGCAGGGCGAGCGGCACGCCGAACGCGAGCGCGTAGACCAGGCCGATCCCGGTCCACCGGAACGCCACGACAAGGCCGTGCAGCGGTCCGTGCCCGTGCCCGACGGGCGCGGCGGCGTGCTTCTTCGTCGCGAGCCGGAGGTCGACCGTCGCGTAGTGCGCCGTGCGAGCGGTCGCAGCCTGCTGGCGTTGGAGGCGCTGCACGTGCGCGGTCACGGCCGCGATCTGCCGCTCGACCCTGGGTGTCCGCGTCTGCGCGCGCAGGGCGCGGAGCTGCCGCTGCAGGCGGGCGATGGTGCGGTCGGTCGCGTTCGCGCCGGCCTGCAGGTCGGTGACGTGGACGGCCTCGCCGACGATCGCGCCGAGCTTGCCGAGGCGGGCGAGGGCGGCCTGGACGTGCGTGCGCGGCACCTTCAGGACGAGGTGGGCGGCGCCGTTCGCGACCGACACCGACTGCGCGTAGCCGGAGAGCGAGGCGACGATCTGCTGGGCGTGCTGGGACGCCTGCGAGAGCGCGCGCTGGTCGGCCTCGCGCAGCGTCAGGGTCGCCTCGTAGTCCTGCAGCCGCTTCTGCGACGGCACGACGCCCGCCGCGCCGCCGGTCGCTGCACCGGACGGCGCCGCGGCGCGCTTCGCCTGCGGGACGGACGCACGGAAGATCTCGCCGCGGCTCGCCGTCGGCGCGTTGTGGCTCGGTCGCGTCAGGACGACCGTGGCCGCGACGGCGGCCGCGACCGGGACGGCGACGACGAGGGCCCGCCGCCAGCCGATCGCCGGCAGGGCGAGACGCGGGCGGCGCCGCGGCGCGGGCTCCGCCGCGGCGATCAGCCGGATCCGCTCGCGCAGCTCCGGCGGGGCGGTGGTGTGCGCCGCGCGCAGCTCGGCGGTCAGGTCACGCTGCGACATCGAGTGCCTCCTCGAGCTTGCGGAGCGCCCGGTTCAGGCGCGTGGTGCAGTTGGTGGGGGAGATGCCGAGCACGCGGGCGGCGGTGCCGGCGTCGAGGTCGAGGACGACGCGGAGGACGAGCACCTCTCGCTCGGCGGGCGTCAGGACCGTCAGGGCGCGCTCCAGGTCGGAGGAGAGGCCTTCCGCGAACGCCGCCTCGACGCGCTCGGCGGGCGCCGAGAGCTGCTCCCGCCGGACGCGGCGCCGCTCGGAGCGGAAGTGGTCGAGCGCCACCGTGCGCGCCACCTGGCAGAGCCAGGTGCGCGCGGAGCCGCGCTTGGGGTCGAAGCGCGGCCACAGCCGCAGGGCGCGCTCGAACGTCTCGGCGGCGAGGTCCTCGGCGGCGAAGCGGTCGCCGGTGAACCAGGCGAGGTAGCCGTAGACGTCGTCGAGGTGCCGCTCGGCGGCCTGGGCGAAGGTCATCGCCCCTGTATACGCCGCCGGGCGCCGGAACGTCACGCCCGGCCCGGCTCACCGGCCGTTCCGGACGTGTCCAGCGACCGTCTGACGGACATGTCCCGCCCCTGGAAGCGGCGCGCCGCGGCAGCGCGCGAGCGCTCGCAACCCCGCATCGCGCCAGGGATCGCGCCCCATCGTCTTCTTCGGCCGTGTCCCAGGGACTGTCCCCGGGACATGGCCCGACGGGGCATGGCGCTAGGCGGTCGTCCAGCGGGCGTGCAGGTCGCGCAGCTTCTGGATCTCCGCGGCGTCGGGGCCGTGCTTGTCGGGGCCCGGGACCTCGAGGTAGGCGGAGAGGTGCTGCACCTTCGGGTGCGCGAGGAACGCGCCCAGCCCGTCGCCCATCACGCCCTCGCCGATGTTGGCGTGGCGGTCGCGGTTCGAGCCGAGGGGGGCGGCGCTGTCGTTGACGTGCAGCGCGCGCAGGCGGTCGAGCCCGAAGCCGGAGTCGATCTCGCCGACGAGCTCGTCGACCTTCTCCGGGTCGGTGACGTCGTAGCCCGACACGTAGAGGTGGCACGAGTCGAGGCAGACGCCGAGCCGCGGGTGGTGGTCGAGCCGGTCGAAGAGCGTCGCGAGCTCGTCCAGCGAGCGGCCGATCGTGGCGCCGGCGCCGGCGGAGTTCTCCATCAGCAGCCACGTGTCGCCCTCGCAGCGCTCGAGGATCTGCGCCAGCGCGGCGACCGTGCGATCGAGCCCCGCCTCGAACCCGGCGCCGAGGTGCGAGCCCACGTGGAAGATGACCCCGTCCGCCTCGATCGCGCAGGCCGCGTCCACGGTCGCCCGCATCGTCGCGACCGACTTGTCGTACACCTCGTCGTTCGTCGTCGCGAGGTTCACGAGGTACAGCGCGTGGCAGACGACGCCGCCGATCCCCGCCTCGCGGCGCCGCTCGCGGAACCGCTCGATCGCCTCCTCCGTGTGGGACGTCGGCCGCCACATCCGGGGCGACTGGGTGAACACCTGGACGCAGTCGCCGCCGATCGCCTCGATGCGGTCGATGGCGGTGTCGATCCCGCCGGCCGAGCTGACGTGCGCCCCGAACTCCACGGCGCAACGCTAGTCGCGGGCCGAGACCTTGTGTTGACTCAACACCAGGTCGGGGTCCGCGGCAGCCGCTGGTTGCGTCATCGGCGGGAAACGGCGCCTACGATGGGCGCCATGAGCGTGAAAGTGCGCATGGCTCCCAGCCCGACGGGCTTCCAGCACATCGGCGGCGTCCGGACGTTCCTCTTCAACTGGCTGTTCGCCCGGCAGCAGGGGGGAGAGAACCTGCTGCGCATCGAGAACACGGACACGAGCCGCGAGGTGGCGGAGGCGACCGAGCACGTCCAGGAGTCGCTGCGCTGGCTCGGCATCGACTGGGACGGCCCCGTGCGCTTCCAGCTCGACACCGCCGACCGCGCGCGCGATCTCGCCCACCAGCTCGTCGCCGAGGGGAAGGCGTACGAGGACGACGGGGCGATCCGCTTCCGGCAGCCGACCGACGGCACCGTGAGCTGGGTCGACGCCGTCCGCGGCCGCATCGAGTTCCAGAACGACAAGCTCGCCGACCTCGTGATCGTCCGCTCGGACGGGCGCCCGACGTACAACTTCGTCTCGCCCGTCGACGACATGCTCGACGGGATCACCCACGTGATCCGCGGCGAGGACCACGTCTCGAACACGCCGACGCAGATCAACATCTTGCGCGCGCTCGGCGCCGACCTCCCCGTCTACGCGCACGTGCCGAACATCAACGGCGAGGACGGTCGCAAGCTGTCCAAGCGCCACGGCGCGGTCAGCGCCGCGGAGTTCCGCAGCGCCGGCTACCTGCCCGCGGCGATGGTCAACTTCCTCGCGCTGCTCGGCTGGAGCTACGACGACAAGACGACGATCATGTCGCGCCACGAGCTCGTCGAGCGCTTCTCGCTCGAGCGGGTCGTCCGGAGCCCGGCGACGTTCGACTACAAGAAGCTCGACTGGATGAACGGCGTCTACCTGCGCAACCTCGAGCCGCAGGAGTACGCGCACGACCTGCTCCGCTGGCTGCGCGAGCAGGGCATCGACTGGGACGAGCGCACCGTCTGCGCGAGCGCGCCGCTTGTGCAGGAGAAGATCGAGCGGTTCGGCCAGTACCCGGACATGTGCCGGTTCCTGTTCGAGCCGGTGTCGCCCGACGGCGCCGACCCGCGCATCTGCGCGGCGGCCCGCGACCGCCTGGCGACGGTCGAGCCGTGGGAGGCCTCGCGCATCGAGGACGCGCTGCGCGAGCTCGCGGAGGAGCTGGGGGAGAAGCCGCGCGCCGCGTTCGGGCCGATCCGGCTCGCCGTGACGGGCGCGAAGGTCTCGCCGGGGCTGTTCGAGAGCCTCGAGCTGCTGGGCCGCGAGACGTCGCTCGAGCGGCTCGGCGCTGCAGCGGCCGGCTAGGCGCCCCTGGGGAGCCCATCAGTGCGGGCCGGGCGGCCGCAGCGGCCGCTCGTGGCCGAGCGGGTCGAGGGCTCGCTGGAACTGCCTCCAGCATTTCAGCCGGAACTGCAGGGTCGCACGCGGCAGCACGATGTCGTGGGACGACAGCTCGTCGGTCATCTCGCGTTGGTCCCGCGCGCCCTGGGGGTGACGGGCGCCCCGTGGCATTTACAACCACGAAACGTTCGGCGCGCCCGTCCGGTTACGGCCGGTACGCGACGAGCGAGGCGATCACCCCGCCGAGGCCGGCGATCCAGACCGGCCAGTCGCCGAGCGCGGCGCCGATCGCGAACGCCAGCGCGCCGACGAGCGCGAGCAGGAAGGCGGCGAGCGGCCGGGCGATCTCGCCGCCGCCGCCGTCGTCGTCGTGCTCGCCGCGGGCCGGGGGCGCCGGAGCCGCCGTCGCCGGCTCCGCCAGATGGAGTCGCGCCAGGCGCACCGCGAACAGCGCGCAGCGCCACTCGGGCACGAGCGGCTCGACGGCGACCGCGCCGCCGAGCGACGCCGCCTCGACGACCTCGGCGGTCGCGTCGCGGGCCGCGGCGAGCGCGCCGGCGAGGTCGGCGTGCGCGTGCTGGGCGCGGGCGGGCGGCTGCAGGCCGTAGGCGTGCTCGCAGGCGACGTGCAGCCGGTACTGGAGCCGCCGGAGCGTCCCGATCGCGGCGTCGTCGTCGAGCCGGTCAGGCTCGCCCGCGATCACCTCGAGCCGCCGGAGGGTGCGGGCGAGGCCCACCCACAGCTCGCCCATCGCCGCGGCGTACCGGTCGGTCGTGCCGCTCTTCGGCGTCACCCTGCGAGCCTATCGTCTAGCATCGCCCTCCCGATGGAGGCCGGACCGACTGCGCTCGTCGTCGACGACGATCGGGCCCTCCGACTGCTCTGCCGCGTGAACCTCGAGCTCGAGGGCTTCCGCGTGCGCGAGGCCGCGACGGTGGCCGAGGCGGTCGACGCGCTCGAGGAGGAGACGCCCGACATCGTCCTCCTCGACGTGCACCTCGGCGGCGAGCCGACCGACCCGCTGCTCGCCCGGCTGCGCGAGCAGGACATCCCGGTGCTGGTCGTGACGGGCAGCGTCGACCTCGAGGAGTACCGCGACCGCGCGAACGAGGTGCTCGGCAAGCCGTTCGCCCCCGAGACCCTCGTGTCCGCCGCGCGGCGGCTGGCTAGCATCGAGGCATGAGCTCCCTCTCCATCCTCGCGCCGGAGGAGTTCGAGTCCCGGCTGGCGCGCTACCTGTTCGAGCGCTCCGAGGAGGGGCGCGCCGTCCGTGTCGGCGAGAAGGAGGTGTCGGAGCAGGCGGAGATCGTCCGCCGGTACGCCGACCTCTTCTCCCGCGAGCAGCTCGACGCGCTTCGCGCCGCGGAGGAGAGCGAGTCGGGCGACCGCCGCGAGCTCCTGTACCGCCTGCGCAAGACCTGCGAGTTGGGCCTCGTCGCCGCCGAGCTGGCCGAGCGCGAGGACGAGCTCGAGAACCGCCTCCTCCAGACGCGCGTCACCTTCAAGGGCGAGGAGATGCCGCTCCGCAACGCCCAGGCCCGGCTGGCCGTCCTGCCCGAGTACGCCGACCGCGAGGAGCTCGGCGAGCTGCAGGCGGCCGCGAGCGCGGCGTTCAACGACGACCGCGTCGAGCTGATGCGGATCGGCGAGGACCTCTCGGCGGAGCTCTCCGGCATCGCCGACGCAGTCGAGCGGAACGAGGAGGAGAAGGCGATCTCGCTCCACGAGCTGTCCCGCGCCCTGAAGGCCGCGAGCGACGAGGCTACGGCGTCGTTTGCGGAGCTCCGCGAGCGCTGGTTCGCCCGGCTGCTCGGCGAGGGCCATCCGGCGGTGCCGACGAGCTTCCACACGGCGTACATGCGCCGGCTCTCGCCCCTCGAGGCGACGTACACGCGCGACCGCGCGACCGCCGTGTGCCTCGAGACCCTCCAGGCGCTCGGCTTCGACCTCGCGAAGCAGCAGAACATCAAGCTCGACCTCGACGATCGCCCGCAGAAGTCGCCGCGCGCCTGCGTGATCGCGAGCGACCCGCCGACCGTCGTGCACCTGATCACCCGCGCGCAGGGCGGGCTGCACGACTACCAGGCGTTCCTGCACGAGGCGGGCCACGCGCTCCACTACGCCGGCTGCGACCCGAGCCTGCCGTACGTCTTCCGGCGCATCTCCCGCGATCACGCCCTGACCGAGATCTACTCGTACATCGTCGAGGCGATCTCGCGCGAGCCGGAGTGGCACGAGCTCCACTTCGGGCTCTCGGAGGAGGAGGCACGGACGAACGCGGAGGCGACGACGTTCCTCGAGGCGCTGCTCTTCCGCCGCTACGAGGCCAAGCTCCGGTACGAGCTCGACTTCTGGTCGCGCTTCACCACCGACGGGGGCGACCCCGAGGTGTACGAGCAGGCGCTGACCGAGGCGACGGGCATCCGCTACCGCAAGGACCAGTACGTCTCGGACATGGACGCGGGCTTCTACTCGGCCGACTACCTCCGCGCCTGGATCCGCTCGGCCCAGCTCCGCCACCACCTGATCGACCAGGTCGGCGCGGACTGGTGGCGGAACCCGGCGACGGGCGAGCTTCTCCGCGACCTCTTCCGCGAGGGCACGAGGCCCTCGAGCGAGGAGATCGCCGCCCGCCTCGGCTTCGACCCGCTCGACACGAAGCCGCTGCTGCACGAGATCGGCGCCGTCTAGGCCCGCGCCCGCACCGCTCCGTCACCCCCGCACGGGTGATGACGGCTCTCCGCTGCTGGGGGAAGATGCGGGCAGGAACACCGGCCATGCGGCAGGCCCTGCGGAAACAACCTATGCCGCTTCTGATCGTTGTCTGCGGCACAGCGGCGATCGTTGCGGCAGCGTGGGTCGCAACCGGCGACGCGCGCGTGAGCGGCCTTTGGATCGCCGCCCTCTTGGCGTCCCTCGGGATCCTGGAGAACGGCGCGCGCCGCAGCATCATCCGCTGGGGGCGCGAGGCGCAGACGATCGGCTGCGAGGAGATCGCGGTCGTCGCCGCGCCGCTCGTGGCGTCGCCGGCCGCGATCGTGGCGTCGGTCGCCCTGTCGGCCTTCCTCGGCAACGTGGTGACGCGCCGGCCGCTGCGGAAGGGGGTCTGGAACGTCGCCTCGCTGTCGCTGCAGGCGATGCTCGCGATGCTGGCGTTCGTCGGGCTCGGCGGGGCACGGGACGGCAGCACGAGGTCGCTGCTCGCGGCGCTCGCCGCCGGCCTCGTCTTCCTCGTCGTCAACGCCTTCCTCTTCTCGCTCCTCCTGAACAAGCTGGGCGCCGGGCCGCTGCGCGTGACGCTCGCCGGCACGGTGCGCGGCGAGCTCGCCCACACGATCGGGATCCTCTCGATCGGCCTGCTCGGCGCGCTGGCGCTCGCGCGCGACGCCTGGACGCTCCCGTTCGTCCTGCTCGCGGTCGTCGCGTTCGAGCGCGGTCTCGACGGCTACATCCGTGCCCGCGAGAACGGCGACCGGCTCGCGTCGCTGCTGCGGGCGTCGTCGGACGGCATCTTCGCGACCGACGGCGCGGGCCGGATCACGAGCTGGAACCCGGCGATGGAGCTGCTGCTCTCGATCGACGCGGCGTCGGCGGCGGGCGAGCCGTTCCGCTCGATGGCGGCGGGCGCGCTCACCGACGCGCAGATCGAGCTGCTGCTCGACGACGGGACCGAGCCGGTCGAGCTGACCGGGGTGACGGACGCGCTCGGCTCCCGGCGGACGCTCCGCGTGGCGCGGTCGCCGATTCCCGGCGGCGGCACGATCTTCACCGTCTCGGACGCGACGGCGCTCGCGGAGTCGCTCCAGACGATGCGCGCGAACCGCGACCGCCTCGGGCTGGCCCTCAAGAGCTCCGGCGCGGCGCTGTGGGAGTGGGATCCGGTGGACGCGCGTTTCACCTGGAGCGAGAACCTGGGCGCGGGCGGCTCGAGCGGCCCCGGCGAGTTCGCGATCGCGCTCGGCCTGGTGCCCGAGGACGTCCGGCGCGTGGAGCGCGCGAACGAGGCCGCGCTCGCCACCGGCGACCCGTACGAGATCGAGGTGCGTGCGACCGGAGCGGAGGGGGCGACGCGCTGGCTGCGGCTGCGCGCCGACGTCATCCGCCAGAACGGCAGGACGCTCCTGCGCGGGATCAGCCAGGACATCTCCGAGACCCGGCAGCGCGAGCAGGAGCGGCGCGAGCTGGCGAAGGCGACGGAGCTCGCCTCGAGCCAGGCCGCCGACGCCGAGCAGCGCCTCCAGCGGATGCTCGAGCAGATGAACGACGGCTTCTACGCGATCGACCGCGACTGGCGGTTCGTCTACGTGAACGAGCGCGGCGCGCGGCTCCTCGGCAGCACCCCGGCCGAGCTGATCGGCGGCTCGCCCGCGGCGTACGAGCGGCTGGGCGCCGTCTTCGCGGAAGCCTGCCGGGAGTCGATGAAGCATCGTGTCGTCTCGCGCGTGGAGGACGAGGCACTCGAGCCTGGGCGCTGGTTCGAGCTGACCGTCCACCCGGTGCCCGAGGGCATCTGGCTCTTCACGCGCGAGACGACCGAGGAGCGTCACCTCGAGGAGCAGCTCCGGCATGCGCAGAAGATGGACGCGGTCGGCCGCCTCGCCGGCGGGGTGGCGCACGACTTCAACAACCTCCTGACGGTCATCAACGGCTACTCGAGCCTGGCGCTCGCGCGGGCGACCGAGGTCGACGCGCTGCTCGCACGCCGCGTGGAGCAGGTGCTCGCGGCCGGCCAGCGGGCGGCGACGCTGACCACGCAGCTGCTCGCGTTCAGCCGCCAGCAGGTGTTGCGCACGCGCGTGGTCGACCTCAACGCGACGATCGCCGACGTCGAGGGGATGCTGCGGCGGCTGATCGGGCCGAAGATCACGATCGAGACGCGCCTGCACCCGCACCTGCACGAGGTGAAGGCCGATCCCGGCGGGCTCGAGCAGGTGCTGCTGAACCTCTGCGTGAACGCGCGCGACGCGATCAACGGCGACGCCGGCACGATCACGATCAGCACGGCGAACCGCACGTTCGAGCCGGGCGGCGTCCTGCCGGATCCCGACCTGCGGCCCGGCGACTACGTCGCCGTGAGCGTCGGCGACACGGGCTGCGGGATCCCCGAAGACATCCTGCCGCGCATCTTCGAGCCGTTCTTCACGACGAAGCCGGCCGGGTCGGGCACAGGGCTCGGGCTCGCGACCGCGTACGGGATCGTGAAGCAGAGCGGGGGAGCCCTGACCGTCTCCACCAGCGCCGAGGGCACCGTCTTTACGGTGCTGCTCCCGCGGACGCTCGAGCGTGCGGCTGCGCACGTCGCGGTGGTCGACGACGAGCCGGCGGGCGGCAGCGAGACGATCCTGCTGGTCGAGGACGAGCAGATCGTCCGCGGGCTCACACGCGAGCTGCTGACGTCGTACGGCTACCGGGTGATCGACGTCGACTGCGCCGAGGCGGCGCTCGCCGTCTCCGCCGACTACGACCTGCTCGTCAGCGACGTCGTCATGCCGGGCCGCAACGGGATCGAGCTCGCGAGCGAGCTGACCGCGGCGCGGCCGGGTCTCCGCGTCCTGCTCGTCTCCGGCCATTCCACCGACGACATGCGCCTCCTCGACGGCAACCGCCGCTGGCGCTACCTCTCGAAGCCGTTCACGCCGCACGACCTCGCGTGGTCGGTGCGCTCGCTGCTCGACGCTCCGCCGGAGACCGACTCCGCCCTGTTCCTCGCGTCGCCCTCGCTCGTCTAGGCGGGCGGGCCCGCGATCTCGGGCGGGAGCGTCTCGAACCAGCCGAGCACCGCCCGCTCGTAGCGGATGCCGAAGTCGAGGACCGCGACGGCGTGCGGATCGCCCTGCGCGCGGACGCCCGGGAGCGCGTGCTCGTACGCGGCCAGCCGCTCGCGGTGCTCCCGGCGGTGGGCTGCGACGAACGCGGCGAGCGTCTTCGGCGGCACGTGGGCGCCGAAGCTGATCGCGAGCAGCAGCGGGTAGCGGATCTGCTCCGGGCCGGGCATGGTCTCCGCCCAGCGGCGGAAGGCGGCGCGGCCGGCGTCGGTGAGCGCGTAGGGACGGCGGTCGCGCGGACCGGTCTCGCCCGCGGCGACGAGCCCGGCGCGCGCCATGGTCGCGAGCTCGCGGTAGACCTGGCTGCGCGTCAGGCTCCAGAAGGCGCCGAGGCGGCGGTCGGCGGTCTCGACGAGCTCCCAGCCCGTCAGAGGGCCGTCGTGCAGGAAGGCGAGCAGGGACGCGGCGGT
>DASZWI010000144.1:0-1548 GCA_035546715.1 Gaiellaceae bacterium
GACAGCTCGAGGAGACCGATCGCCTCGGCCGTCCGCGCCTGCCGCTCCGCGACCTCGAGCGGGTCGGCAGACGGCTCGAGCGCACGGGCAAGCGCGGCGCCGGGCGGAGTCGCCGCGAGATCCGCGAGCCGCTCCAGGACGGCGCCGAGCTCGAGCGCGTCGAGGGCGTGACGGTCCACGAGGCCAGTCTAGGAGGCCCGCTGCCGGGCCGGTCCTTCCGGTCGGGCGAACTCGACCAACGCCCGGTCCGCCGGCGGCCGCGCGCCGGGATCGTGGCGGCGCGATGTCGTGCGGTGGAGGCCCCTACCGCAAAACGGGGATTCAGCCCGCCCCGCCTGCCGCCGATGACGGGAGCGATCGCGGGCAACGGACTGCTCGCAGAAGCGCCAAGGAGGGCGGATGGCCGCAGCGGCGGCGCGCGGGCCAGGACGGCGTGCGCACAAGTTCGTGTCGAGAGCGTGCCGGTTGGCGCGCACACCCTTGCGCGCCCGCGCGGGATCCGCTGCTCTGACCGGCGAGGCGTCGGCGTGGCGTCGCCGGACCGTCATGTCGTCCTGCACGCTCGTCGCCGTCGCCGCGTTGGCCGCCGTCTGGTCGGCTCCGGTGCTCGGGCCGGCCCCGTCGACGCACGCCGCGCTGCGCGCCGCGTCGCCGAAGCCGCAGCCGAAGCCGGCGAAGGCGAAGCGCGCCGCGAAGACCCGGCAGGCGGGCGCCAGGCCCGCGACGGGGACCAGGACCGCGGCGAGGACGGCAGGGGCGCCGGCGACGGCGGCCGATGCGGCTGCCGGCCTCGCCGCGACGCGCTCGACGGCGCCGATCCGGATCGCGCTCGTCGACACCGGCGTCGCCCCGATCGCCCCGCTCGCGCCGAAGCTTGTCCCCGGCGCCGACTTCGTCGACACGACGGGCACGACCGACGACCGCAACGGCCACGGCACGGCGATGGCGAGCATCGCCGCCTCCGTCTGCACGACGTGCGCGCTCGAGCCGGTGCGCGCCCTCGGCGACTCCGGCCTGGGCACGACGGCGCTCGCGGCGCAGGGCGTCCGCTGGGCGGCCGCCAGCGGCGCCCGGGTCATCAACCTGTCGCTGACCGCCCCCGGGCCGGACGACGCACTCACGTCCGCGATCGAGAGCGCGGTCGCGGGGGGCGCCGTCGTCGTCGTCGCGGCCGGGAACTCCGGGTCGACCGACCCCGCCGCCCAGGGCTATCCCGGCGCCGGCGCCCCCGACGCCATCACGGTCACCTCGGTCGATCCGAACCGCCGGCTCTACGCCTGGTCGAACCACGGCTCGTGGGTCCACCTGGGGGCCCCCGGCATCCTCGACGCGCTCTCCACGCGCGGCGCCCCGATGAGCGCCGTCGGCACGTCCGGCTCGGCGGCCTACGTCAGCGGCGTCGCAGCACGGCTGCTCACCTGCGACCCGTCGCTGACCCCGGCGCAGGTGGACGCGCTGCTGCAGTCGTCGGCGAAGCCCGTGCCCTCGCTCGCAGGCGGGCTCGTCGATCCTGACGCCGCGCTCGCCGCGGCCGGCTGCGCCGCCTGA
>DASZWI010000145.1:0-5542 GCA_035546715.1 Gaiellaceae bacterium
TCCGTGTTGCAGGCACCCGAGCGCCGGGTGTAAGGTGAGCTTGACATGAGCGCCGCACACGTCGAGAACGCCAGGCCGCTGGTCGTCCGCGGCCTCTCGCCGGCGGACATCCGCCGCCAGGCGGCGAAGCGGTGCACTCCCGGCTGCCAGCTGATCGAGCAGTGCGTGCGGCCCTGCCTCGTCACCCCCGGCGGCCGCGTGCGGCTCTACGAGGGCCGCTTCCTGCTCGCGGACTAGCGCAGGCGCGCCGGCAACGGCGCTAGGCGGCGCGGACGAACAGGCCCGCGGCGGCCTTCTCGCCGATCGCCTTCGGCGCGCCGTCGACGCGGACGCGCAGCTGGCCGGCGGCCTGCTCGACGGCCTCGAC
This sequence comes from Gaiellaceae bacterium, assembly GCA_035546715.1. Lineage (GTDB taxonomy): Bacteria > Actinomycetota > Thermoleophilia > Gaiellales > Gaiellaceae > PALSA-600. The sequence goes on from DASZWI010000145.1 coordinate 368, forward strand.
CCTCACCTTCGCGCCGGGCACGAGCCCTTCGTCGTAGAACCAGTGCAGGAGCTCGCCGTCGTGCTCGGCCAGGCGGACGATCACCGCGTCGCTCCCCGCCGCGAGCTCGCCCAGCGACGACAGCTCCTTGTTCTCGATCTGCTCGGCCGCGGTGTCGATCGGCCAGCCGTGCGGGCAGCGGTCGGGGTGGCCGAGCTTCTCCTCGATGCGCTGGATCATGTCGTCGGTGAACGTGTCGCCGAGCTCGTCGGCGTGCACGTGCGACTCCGACGCCGTGTAGCCCATGAAGTCGGTGAGCAGGCGCTCGATGATGCGGTGCTTGCGCACGACCTTCTCGGCGCGCTCGCGGCCGGCGGGCGTGAGGATCGCCTCCTTGTGCTCGCCGCGCTCGACGAGCCCTTCCGTCTCGAGCCGCTTCAGCATCTCGCCGGCGGCCGCGCGCGAGACGCCCAGCATCTCGGCGATCCGGGAGGAGAGCGTCGGCAGCTCGGTGTCGACCGGCCGGTACTCGCCGATCGGAAACGCGAGGAAGTAGATCGTCTCCAGGTACTCGTCGACGGAGTGTCCGGCCATGGGCACATCCTACCGGCGGTCTTTCGACGGTTCACCTTACAACGTTTGTAAGGCGTGCTTTATACTCGGCCGCGCGGTGATCGCAACGTTCGTCATCGGCCTGCGCGAGGGCGTCGAGGCCTCCCTCATCGTCGGCATCGTCGCCGCGTTCCTGCGGCAGCAGGGCCGCGCCGACGCGCTCCGCCTGATGTGGCTGGGCGTCGCCGTGGCGGTCGCGCTCTGCACGGCGGCCGCGGTCGGCCTCCAGATCCTCGACCGCCAGCTCCCCCAGGCGGAGCAGGAAGGCCTCGAGACGGTCGTCGCCGCGATCGCGGTGGTGATGGTCAGCTTCATGATCTTCTGGATGCGCAAGCACGCCCGCGGGCTCGCCGCCGAGCTGCGGGCGGACGCGGCGACGGCCCTCGCGCGCGGCTCCGCCTGGGCGCTGGTCGGGATGGCGTTCTTCGCGGTCGTCCGCGAGGGGCTCGAGACGGCCGTGTTCCTGCTCGCCGCCTTCCAGGCGTCGGGCGACGCGACGGCCGCCGGAAGCGGCGCGCTGCTCGGCATCGTCTGCGCGGCGGCGCTCGGCTGGGGGATCTACCGCGGCGGCGTCCGCCTCGACCTCGCCCGCTTCTTCCGCATCACGGCGGTCGCGCTCGTGCTGGTCGCGGCCGGCCTCGTGATGTCCGCCTTCCACACCGCCCACGAGGCCGGCTGGCTGAACAGCCTCCAGGGCTCGACCGTGAGCCTCGCCTGGCTCGTCCGGCAGGGGACGATCACCAGCTCGCTGCTCACCGGCGTGCTCGGCCTCCAGCCGCGCCCCACCACCGGCGAGGCGGCCGGCTGGCTGCTCTACGCCCTGCCGATGCTCGCGTACGTGCTGCTGCCCGCGTCCCTGATCGCGCGGGTCTTCCCCACGGAGAGAGGAGAGAGAACGCCATGAACGGCCATGGAACGTCGAGGCGGGTAGCCGCGCTCGCGGGTGCGGCCCTCGTCGCGGTGCTCGCGGCCGGGTGCGGCAGCAGCGGCGCGGACAAGGCCTCCGGCGGACAGACGCTGGACGTGAAGCTCGTGGACACCGGCTGCTCGCCGTCGAAGCTGACGGCGAAGGCGGGCTCGGTGACGATCCACGTCACGAACGGCGGCACGTCGAAGGTCAGCGAGCTGGAGCTGAAGAACCGGCAGGGGATCATCCTCGGCGAGCGCGAGAACATCGTCTCGGGCATCGACGCGTCGTTCTCGCTCAAGCTCGCCCCCGGCACCTACGTCCTCAGCTGCCCGACCGGCGACACCGAGGACAACGGCAGGCTCGTCGTCACCGGCAAGGCGGCCGCGTCGAGCTCGGCGGTGCCTCCCGCGCTGCTGGCGAAGGCGACCGCCGGCTACCGCGCCTACGTCGTCGCGCAGGCCGACGAGCTCCTCACGGGCACGAAGCGGTTCGTCGCAGCGCTCGACGAGGGTCGCCTCCAGGAGGCGCAGGACCTGTTCGGCCCGGTGCGCCTGCACTACGAGGCGATCGAGCCCGTCGCCGAGAGCTTCGGCAACCTCGACCCCCAGATCGACGCCCGCGTCAACGACGTGGCGAGCCCGTCGGAGTGGACCGGGTTCCACCGCATCGAGCAGATCCTCTGGGTGAAGAAGACCACGGCGGGCACGGAGCCGTACGCGAAGAAGCTGCTCGCGGACGTGACCCGGCTCGACAAGCGGGTGCGGACGCTGGAGCTCCAGCCCGCGCAGCTCGCGAACGGCGCCGTGGAGCTCCTGAACGAGGTGGCGGGCTCGAAGATCACCGGCGAGGAGGACCGCTACTCGCACACCGACCTCTCGGACTTCCAGGGCAACCTCACCGGCGCCGAGAAGGCGTTCCGGCTCCTCCGGCCGGCGCTGACGTCGACGGGCGACGAGCAGCTCGCCGCGACGATCGCCACGCGGTTCGCCGCCGTCCAGAAGGGGCTCGACAAGTACAAGCGGACGACGCCCCTCGGGTTCGCGCCCTACAGCGCGCTCACCCCGGCCGACCGCCGGACGTTCGCCCAGCAGGTCGACGCGCTCGCCGAGCCGCTCTCGACCGTCGCCGCCAAAGTGAGCTCGTGACGGACGAGCCCACGCTCTCCCGGCGGCGGCTCGTCGCCTCGCTGGGCGGCGCCGGCCTGGCGCTCGCCGCCGGGGGCGTAGGCGGATTCGAGCTCGGCCGGCGCGACGGCGACGACCACCCGGCGTCGTCGGTCGTGCCGTTCCACGGCGAGCACCAGGCCGGCATCGCCACGCCTGCGCAGGACCGGCTCGTCTTCGCGGCGTTCGACACCGCGGCGACGACGAAGGGCGAGCTCCGGGAGGTGCTGCGCACGTGGACCGAGGCCGCCGAGCGGATGACGCGCGGGCTCGCGGTCGGGCCGGTCGAAGGGCCGCTCGTCGCGCCGCCCCTCGACACCGGCGAGGCGCTCGACCTGCCGGCCGCGCGCCTGACCGTCACGTTCGGCCTCGGGCCGGGACTGTTCGACGCCGGCCGTGGGCTGGGGCTCGAGTCGCGCCGGCCCGCGGCGCTGCACGACCTGCCGCCGCTCCCCGGCGAGCTGCTCGACCCCGCCCGGTCGGGCGGCGACCTGTGCGTCCAGGCCTGCGCCGACGACCCGCAGGTCGCCTTCCACGCCGTCCGGAACCTCGCGCGCCTCACCCGCGGCGCGACCCAGATGCGCTGGCTCCAGCTCGGGTTCGGCCGCACGTCGGCGACGACGTCGGCGCAGGCGACGCCGCGCAACCTCCAGGGCTTCAAGGACGGGACGAACAACATCAAGTCCGACGACGCGGCGGCGATGGCCGAGCACGTGTGGGTCGGCCGCGACGAGCGGCAGGCGTGGCTGCGCGGCGGCACGTACCTCGTCTGCCGGCGGATCCGGATGCTCATCGAGACGTGGGACCGCTCGAGCCTCGACGACCAGCAGCAGACGATCGGCCGCTTCAAGGACTCCGGTGCGCCGCTCACCGGGAGCGAGGAGCACGATCCCGTCGACCTCGCGGCGCGCGGGGCCGACGGGCAGCCGGTCATCCCGGCGGACGCGCACATCCGTCTCGCCTCGGCGGCCGAGAACGGCGGCGTCCGCATCCTCCGCCGCGGCTACTCCTATACCGACGGCATCGACCCGGTGACGGGCGAGCTCGACGCCGGACTCTTCTTCGTGTGCTTCCAGCGCGACCCGGAGCGCCAGTTCGTCGCGCTGCAGCGCAAGCTCGGCAGCGTCGACGCGCTGCGCGAGTACATCCAGCACACGTCGAGCGCGGTGTTCGCGATCCCGCCCGGGGTGCGCAGGGGCGGATCCGTGGCAGACGCGCTCTTCTCCTGATCCGGCGCTGTAGCCTGACGCGGTGCGGCGCGTCGTCATCACCGGCCTCGGGCTGGTCAGCCCGCTCGGCAACACGGTCGAGGCGTCGTGGGAAGCGCTCGTCGCCGGCCGCTCCGGCGCCGGCCCGATCACGCACTTCGACGCGAGCGACCATCCCACGCGCTTCGCCTGCGAGGTGAAGGACCTCGACGTCTCGTCGTACGTCGACAAGCGCGACGCGCGGCGCATGGACCGCGCCACGCACCTGGCGCTGGCCGCCGCGCGCCAGGCGGAGGCCGACGCGGGGCTCGACCTGCGCACGGTCGCCGAGCGCGCGGGGGCGGCCGTCGGGACCGCGATCGGCGGCCTGCGCTCGCTCGAGGAGGCGGTGCTGACCCTCGAGGCCCGCGGCCCGGACCGCGTGAGCCCGTTCGCGGTCGTCCAGATGATCCCGAACCTCTCGGCGGGGTGGGTCTCGATCGAGCTCGGCACGCGCGGGCCGCTGCTGACCGAGACCACGGCCTGCGCGGCGTCGAGCATGTCGCTCGGCGACGGCCTCGACACGATCCGGCTCGGCCGCGCCGACGTGATGGTGTGCGGCGGCACCGAGGCGCCCGTGACGCCGGTCGGCATGGCCGGCTTCGGGGCGATGCGGGCGCTGTCGCGCCACAACGACGATCCGTCCCGCGCCTCGCGCCCGTTCGACGCCGGCCGCGACGGGTTCGTCATGGGCGAGGGGGCGGCGCTGCTCGTGCTCGAGGAGCTCGAGCACGCCCGCGCGCGCGGCGCGCGGATCCGCGCAGAGCTGGTCGGGTACGGCGTCTCGTCCGACGCCAACCACGTCTCCGACCCCGACCCGGTGGGCGACAACGCGGCCCGCGCCGTGACGATGGCCCTGGCCGACGCCGGCGTCGAGCCGGCGGAGGTCGGCTACGTCAACGCCCACGGCACCTCGACCCCGGCCGGCGACGCCGCGGAGACGCGGGTGCTGAAGTGCGCCCTCGGCGAGCACGCCCATCGGATCGCCGTGTCGTCGACGAAGGGCGCCACCGGCCACCCGCTCGGCGCGGCCGGAGCGGTCGAGGCCGTGTTCACCGTCCTCGCGCTGGAGCGCGGCGTGCTCCCGCCGACGATCAACTACGAGACGCCCGACCCCGCCTGCGACCTGGACTACGTCCGGAACGAGGCCCGGCCGGCGCAGGTCGACGTCGCCCTGTCGACGTCGTTCGGCTTCGGCGGCCACAACGCGTGCCTCGCCTTCCGCCGCTGGACGGAGTAGCCGGGCCGAGACGCACGTACCTGG
>DASZWI010000146.1:0-10106 GCA_035546715.1 Gaiellaceae bacterium
AGCTCGAGGTACGGCTCGAGGCCGTGCAGCCCGCCCTCGCGACCGAAGCCGGACTCCTTGTAGCCGCCGAACGGGCTGGTCGGGTCGAAGCGGTTGAACGTGTTCGCCCAGACGACGCCCGCACGGAGCCGCTCGGCCATCCAGAGGATGCGCGAGCCCTTCTCGGTCCAGACGCCCGCCGACAGGCCGTACGGCGTGTTGTTCGCCTTCTCGACGGCCTCGTCGGGCGTGCGGAAGGTGAGCACGCTCAGCACCGGCCCGAAGATCTCCTCCTGCGCGATGCGGTAGCTCTGCGCGACGTTCGTGAAGACGGTCGGCGCGAACCAGTAGCCCTTCTCGGGCAGCCGGCACGGGGGCTGGTAGATCTCCGCGCCCTCGTCCCGGCCCGCCTGCACGAGCTCCTCGATCTTGTCGAGCTGCATGCGCGAGTTGATCGCCCCGACGTCCGTGTTCTTGTCGAGCGGGTCGCCGACGCGCAACGTCGCCATGCGGCGCTTCAGCTTCTCGACCACGGGCTCGGCGATCGACTCCTGCACGAACAGCCGCGACCCGGCGCAGCAGACATGGCCCTGGTTGAAGTAGATGCCGTTGACGATCCCCTCGACCGCCTGGTCGAGCGCGCAGTCGTCGAAGACGATGTTCGCCGCCTTGCCGCCCAGCTCCAGCGTCAGCCGCTTGCCGCTTCCGGCGAGGCGCCGCTGGATCGCCTTGCCGACCTCGGTGGAGCCGGTGAAGGCGATCTTGTCGACGTCCGCGTCGACGAGCGCGGCGCCCGTCGACCCGTCGCCGGTGACGATGTTCACCACGCCCGCGGGGATCTCGGCCTGGCGCAGGACGTCGCAGAAGAGCAGTGCGGTCAGCGGCGTCGTCTCGGCCGGCTTCAGCACCACCGTGTTCCCCGCGGCGAGCGCCGGGGCGAGCTTCCAGGCCAGCATGAGCAGCGGGAAGTTCCACGGGATGATCTGGCCCGCGACGCCGAGCGGCCTCGGCCGGCGGTTCGGGAACGCGTACTCCAGCTTGTCGGCCCAGCCCGCGTAGTAGAAGAAGTGCGCGGCGGCGAGCGGCAGGTCGACGTCGCGGCTCTCCTTGATCGGCTTGCCGCCGTTCAGCGACTCGAGCACGGCGAACTCGCGCGAGCGCTCGGCCAGGATGCGCGCGATGCGGAAGAGGTACTTCGCCCGCTCGGCGGGCGGCAGGCCGGACCAGCCGGGGAACGCCTCGCGGGCGGCGGCGACCGCGCTCTCGACGTCCTCGGCGGTCGCCTGGCCGACCTCGGCCAGCGGCGTCTCGTCGCGCGGAGCGAGCGTCGTGAAGTGCTCCTTCGCCTCCACCCACTCGCCGCCGATGTAGAGGCCGTAGCGCTCGTCGATCGAGACGATGTCGGTCGACTCGGGGGCCGGCGCGTACGTCCAGTCGGCCGGGACGGGCGTCCCGCCGCGCTTCTCGAGATCAGTCATTGGTGAAGTAGTCCTTCGATTGGTAGGCGCCGGTGCGCTCCTTGCGGAGCTGCATGAGGATGTCGTTGACGAGGCTCGACGCGCCGATGCGGTACAGGTCGGGCGTCAGCCAGTCCGGGCCGAGCGTCTCGTGCACCTGCACGAGGTACTGGATCGCGTTCTTCGCCGAGCGGATCCCGCCGGCCGGCTTCATGCCGACGCGGCGGCCGGTCTCGTCGAAGACGTCGCGGATCGCCTCGAGCATGACGAGCTGCACCGGCAGCGTGGCCGCCCCGGGGAGCTTCCCCGTCGACGTCTTGATGAAGTCGGCGCCGGCCGCCATCGCGAGCAGCGAGGCGCGCCGGACGTTGTCGTACGTGCCGAGCTCCGACACCTCGAGGATCACCTTCAGGTGCGCCTCCCCGCAGGCCTCCTTCACCTGGACGATCTCGTCGAAGACCTTGGCGTAGCGGCCCGAGAGGAACGCGCCGCGGTCGATCACCATGTCCACCTCGTGCGCGCCGGCGGCGACGACCTCCTGGGTCTCGCGCACCTTCACGTCGAGCGGGCTCTGACCCGACGGGAACGCCGTCGCGACGGAGGCGATCTTGACCCCGGTGCCGCGCAGCCGCTCGACCGCCGTCGGGACGAGGTTCGGGTAGACGCAGACGGCGGCGACCGACGGCACGTTCGCGTCGCTCGGGTCGGGGCGCACGGCCTTGGAGCAGAGAGCGGCGACCTTCCCCGGCGTGTCCGCGCCCTCGAGCGTCGTGAGGTCGCAGCAGCGGATCGCGAGCTCGAGCGCCCAGACCTTCGCCTCCTTCTTGATCGAGCGCTTCGCCAGATCCGCGGCGCGCCCCTCGACGGCGACCTGGTCGATCGAGCCGATGCGCGGCAGCCGCTGCTTCAGCGGCAGCTCGAAGCCGCGGGGAAGGGCCGGCGCCTGCGCCATCGCGGCCAGTGTAGACCCGCAGGTGCGGTTCGCCACCGCAGCCGCTCCGTCACATGCGGCCGGGGCCGCGCGCACGAGCGCGCCGCCTTTTTCAACGCTTTCCCTAGGGAACTATTGCTTTCGGGGCGTTGTCTCCCTAGGCTCCTCCGGTCGATGACCGGCTTCAAGCGTCCCTGGGCGTTCTGGGTGGGCGTGGTCGCCATCACGGGCGGGGTGGCGCTGCACGTCCCGATGTACCTGAGCGCCCGCGACGACGGCTACATGCTCGCCGGGATGCCCTGGGACGCCCCGATGATCGTCGGGATGCTCCTGGTCGCCGCCGGCTACGGCGCCGTGCTCTACGGGCTCGCGCCGACCGTCGGCCGGCGCTCCGGCGGCGAGAGCTCGAATCTCGCCTTCACGGCGCTCGACGGGGCCCGCCTGAGCCGCGCGCACGTGAAGCTCATGGCGGCGCTGACGTTCGCGGTCGCGATCGACACCCAGAAGCCGTTCACGTTCACCTTCATCCTCCCCGGCGTCGCGGACGAGTACAACCTCCGCTCGCCGTCCCACCCCGCGCCCGGCCACTGGCCGGTGGCGCTCTTCCCGTTCGTCGCGGTCGTCGGCACGGTGCTGGGCTCGCTCATCTGGGGACGCCTGGGCGACTCGATCGGGCGGCGCGCCTCGATCCTGCTGGCGGCCACCCTCTTCATCGGGACGTCGATGTGCGCGGCCATGCCCGCGTTCCATTGGAACCTCGTCGCCTGCTTCCTGATGGGCATGACGGCGGGCGGCCTGCTGCCGATCGCCTACGCGCTGCTCGCCGAGACGATTCCCGCGGGGCGCCGCGGCGCCGCCGTCGTGCTCGTCGCCGGCATCGGGACGGCCGTGGGCTTCCTGATCGCGAGCTGGACCGCGCACTGGCTGATCCCCACCTACAGCTGGCGGATCATGTGGTTCTTCGGCGTCCCCACGGGCCTCGGGCTGATCGTGCTCAACCGCTGGATTCCCGAGTCGCCGCGCTACCTGTTCGCGCACGGTCGCGCGGCCGAGGCGCGAGCGGTGATGCGCTCGTTCGGCATCGAGGTCGCGGAGCGCGCAGGCGAGGCGGCCCCGTCCGCCGCGGAGCCCGCGTCGGGAGGGCTCCTCGCGGTCTTCCGGCCGCCGTTCGCGCGGATCACGCCCGTCCTGACGCTCTACGGGCTCGCGAGCGGCCTCGTCAGCTTCGGCTTCCTCGTCTGGCTGCCGACGTACGTCGACAAGCTCGGGATCGGCGCGAGCCAGGTCACGACGATCCTCGCCAAGGCGGCCCTGTTCGCCGTGCCGGGCTCGGTCGTCGTCGCGTGGCTGTACGGCCGCTGGTCGACGCGCTGGACGCTCGTCCTGGCCTCCACGCTCGAGGCGGCGGCCCTCGTCGCGTTCGCCCTGCGCGGCGAGACGATCGTCCGGCACACCGACCTGTTCACCGCGCTGCTCGTCGCCCTGCTCGTGGCGATGTGGGCGACGATCTCCGCACTGGCGCCGTACGCCTCCGAGATCTACCCCACGGCCATCCGGGGAGCGGGATCCGGCGTCGCGGCGGGCGCGACGAAGCTCGGCGGCGTCCTCGCGCTGGGGATGTCGGTGATGTCCTGGTCGCCGCCCGGCATCGCCGGCGCGGCGCTCCTCGCCGCCGTCCCGGCCGGCCTGGCGGCGGTGCTGCTGATCGGGGTCGGCGTGGAGACCCGCGGGCGGTCGCTCGAGGAGATCGCGGCGGTCGAGCGGGCGCCGCGCGAGAAGAAGCAGCGCGCGATCGAGATCCGCGGCGTCCGCTACCCGGTGATCCTGCCGTCGTGGAAGGACCCGCGCCTGCACGTGTCGACGACGTTCGTCTTCCTCTACGTCCTCGGGCAGGTCGAGTTCCACTTCCGGCTCTCGTTCCCGCAGATGCTCGCCCCGTTCCTCACGGCCGGCGTCATCGAGGTCGTGCACGAGCTCCGCGCGAAGCGCGCGTTCATCTGGCCCGCGAGCGCGCTGCTGACAGGGAACGGGATCGCCTTCATCATGCGCATCCCCGGGACGCGACACGGGGACTGGTGGACGTTCCACGGCGTGTGGGTCTACGTCGCGGTCGCCGCGACCGCGATGCTCTCGAAGTACCTCGTCACCTGGCGCGGCAAGCACGTCTTCAACCCGTCGAACGTCGCCCTCGTCGCCTGCTTCCTCATCCTCGGGTCGGGCCGGTCCGAGCCGCTGCAGTTCTGGTGGGGGCCGATCTCGCCGGCGCTCCTGACCGTGCTCGGCATCATCGTCGCCGCCGACCTGCTGATCCTCCACCGGGTCCGCCAGCTCGGGGTCGCGACGCTCTTCTGGGTGACCTTCGCCTCCGGGACGGGCCTCCTCGCCCTGAGCGGGCACGCCTTCTCCGCCAACTGGCACCTCGGCCCGGTGGCCGACGGCTACTTCTGGAAGGTGCTGGTCACCTCGCCCGAGGTGTTCATCTTCCTCTCGTTCATGATCACCGACCCGCGCACGACGCCCGAGACGGCGTGGGGCCGGCGGGCGTACGCCGTCTCGATCGGGCTCCTGTCGACGCTGCTGATCGCGCCGATGCAGACCGAGTTCGCGGCCAAGGTCGCGCTGCTCGGGACGCTGACGATCGTCTGCGCGGCGCGGCCCGTCCTGATCCTCGCGCGCGAGCGCTGGTCGGCGCCCCGGCTGCCCCGCCGCCGGCCGCTCGCCGCCGGCCTGGCGGCCTTCGGCGCCGCCGCGTTCGCAGGGCTCGTCGTCGCGGCGGGCACCCCCGCCCGCTCCGTCCCCTCGCTGGCCTCGGGGTCGATGGCCGCCGACCGCGGCGTGCGCATCAGCGTGGCGCGCACGGTCGGCATCGTCTCGCTCGACCGCGCGACCGCGCGGTTCGCTGCGGCGGCGGCGATCGGCCACCTCCCCGCCGGCTACAAGGCGAGCGCGGTGCGCCTCCAGCTCAAGCCGGCGGTCGGGCAGGACCCGCCGACCGTGGTCGCGACCGTCAGCGGGACGCGGGGCGGCGCCGGGTTCACGCGCCTCGTCGACCTCGCGCTCGACCGCGGCAGCTTCCGGCTCGTCCCCTCGTCGACGAAGCCGGAGGTCGTGGTCGCGGCCGGCCCGGCGCCGACGGGCACCGGCGCCTTCGCGCACGAGAAGCTCACGAACGTCGCCGGGCGGGTCGGCCTCGACTTCCACCAGGACGCCTTCCGGCACTCGATGAGCGACGACCCGCAGGCGATGATGGGCGGAGGCGTCTGCTGGATCGACTACGACGGCGACGGGTGGCTCGACCTCTACGCCGTCAACTCGTACACCGACTCCGACCTCCCGTACTGGGAGGCGCACGGCGGGCTGCCCCGGAGCCGGCTGTTCCACAACGTCCGCGGGCGGTTCGTCGACGTGACCGGGACGTCCGGCGCGGGCCTGCGGGTGAAGGGCAACGGCTGCGTCGCCGCCGATCTGAACGGCGACGGGCGGCCCGACCTCGTCGTCACCACCGCGACCGGGATCGACCTGCTCTGGAACGACGGCGGCGGCACGTTCGTCCAGGGCGCGAGCTCGGCGGGCATCGAGCCGCCGTACGCCTGGTACGCGAGCGCGTCGGTGGCCGACGTGAACGGCGACGGACGGCCCGACCTGTTCGTGGCCGGCTACACGAACATGCTCGACCGCATCCAGACGTCGATCGCCGGCTTCCCGACGAACTACGCGGGCGTGCGCGACCTCCTCTACCTGAACGAGGGCAACCGCCCGAACGGCCGGGCGCGCTTCGCGGAGGTGGGCCCGCGGGCCGGCCTCGAGTCGTCGCACTTCGCCCACGGGCTCGGCTCGACGTTCACCGACGTGAACGGCGACGGACGCCCCGACCTCTACGTCGCGAACGACTCCGATCTGAACGACCTCTACGTCAACGTGAAGGGCGGACCGCTCGGCTTCCACTTCGTCGACGAGGCGACCCAGTACAACGTCCTGAACCACGACGCGGGCATGGGCGTGGCCGAGGGCGACATCAACGGCGACGGGACGCCCGACCTGTTCGTGACGAACTCGCGCGGCCAACCGCACGCCGCGTACGAGAGCAAGGTCAGCCACGGCGAGGTCTCGTACACGCCCGAGCGGGCGAAGTTCGGCAAGGCGCTGCAGCGCAAGGCGACCGTCGGCTGGGGCGACGCCTTCGTCGACCTGGACAACGACGGCGCGCCCGACCTGATCCTCGCCAACGGCGCCGTCCCCGTGCTGAACGTGCAGCGCGACACCGAGCCCATGCAGGTGCTCCAGGACCTGGGCGGCGCACAGTTCACGAACGCGAGCGGGATCATCCAGCAGGCCGGGATGCCGAAGATCGTCGGCCGCGGCCTCGCGGTCGCCGACTTCGACAACGACGGGCGGATGGACGTCGCGGTCAACTCGATCGACGGCCCGCTCGTGCTGCTCGAGAACTCCGGCTCGACCGGCAACTGGCTCGAGGTGGCGCTGACCGGCTTCCACCCCGGCGCGCTCGTGACGGCGACGCTGCCCGGCGGGAAGCGGCTCGTCGAGGAGCTGCACGCCGGAGGCAGCTACCTGAGCAGCGACGACCCGCGCGCCCACTTCGGGCTCGGGTCGGCGACGCACGTCGACCTGACGGTGCGCTATCCGGGCGGCCGGGTCGTGCGCCGCGCGAACGTCGCGGCCAACCGCATCCTGACGATCGGCTGACGTCCCGCCCGGGCGCGAAGCCCGGCCGCGGCCCGGCTCGCTGCCCTGAGCTCAGCCGTCGGGGCGCGGCGAGGGGTCGACGAGCGCGACCTCGCCGGTGGGCCAGCGGTGGCGCTCGACGCGGCGCCAGACGTCGACCTCGATGCCGCCCGTGAGGCGCAGCTTCAGCACCCCGGCCCGGATCGACGCGCGCTCGAGCTGGTCGGGCTCGATCTCGACCGGCGTCCCCGGCAGGGGCCGCCACGTCTCGCCTTCCGGGACCTGCAGCACGGCCGCGAACGTCAGCAGGTGGCCGCTGTCGCGCGGCGTCGACACGGCGATCCAGACAGCCGTGCCGGCGTAGGCGGTCAGCCAGCGGACCGCCTGCTCGAAGCTCAGCTCCTTCGTGTCCGGCACTAGAGCCCCAGCCGCTCGAGCATCGTCTCGTTGCGCCGCCACTTGGGCGACGCCTTCACCTGCAGCTGGAGGTAGATCTTGCGGCCCAGGAGCTGCTCGACGAACGGGCGAGCGGCGCGGCCGATCTCGCGCACCATCGTTCCGCCCTTCCCGATCAGGATCTGCTTCTGGCTCTCGGTCTCCGTGTAGAGGCGCACGTGGACGCGGCCCTCCTCGATCTCGACGACGTCGGCGGTGACCGCGTGCGGCACCTCCTCGCGCGTGAGGCGGAGCGCCTGCTCGCGCACGGCCTCGGCGATCCGCGCCTCGAGCGGCATGTCCGTGGTCGTGTCGGCCGGATAGAGCTGCGGGCCCTCCGGGAGGAGCGAGACGAGGTCGGAGCGCAGCTCGCCGATGCCGTCGCTGGTCTTGGCGCTGACCGGGTGGAGCGCGTGGAAGTCGCCGAGCGTCGCGGCCAGCTTCATCTGGGTCGCGATGTGGCCGGCCTTCAGCCGGTCGACCTTGTTCAGCACGATCACGACGGGGACGCCGAGCGCGAAGACGCGGCGCGCGACGTAGCGGTCGCCGGCGCCGATCCGCTCGCGGGCGTTGACGACGACCATGACCGCGTCGACCTCGTCGCTCGACATCGTCTCGTCGACCCGGCCTTGCATCCGCTCGGTGAGCGGGTCGATCGGCTTCTGCCACCCCGGCAGGTCGACGAGCACGAGCTGGGCGTCGCCCTCGGTGCGGACGCCGCGGATCCGGTGCCGCGTCGTGTGCGGCACGGGCGAGACGATCGCGACCTTGTCGCCCACGAGGGCGTTCACGAGCGTCGACTTGCCGACGTTCGGCCGGCCGGCGACTGCGACGAAGCCGGACCTCACTCGGGCAGGTTCCAGGTGTCGGGCAGGAGCTCGCTGCCCGAGTAGGTCGCGATCGAGCCGTCCTCGCGACGGAAGCTCACCTGCTCGACCTGCCATTCGTACAGCCACTGGCGGCAGCCGCCGCAGGGCGACGCCGTGATGCCGACCGCCTCGATGTCGCCGGGGCGGGCGCCGCCCGTCGCCGCGGCGCCGAGAGCCGTCTTCTCCGCGCAGATCCCGAGCGGGTACGCGGCGTTCTCGACGTTCACCCCCGCGAACTCGCGGCCGTCGAACAGCCGGACGACAGCGCCGACGAGGTACTCCGAGTACGGCGCGTAGGCGTTCTCGGCCACCGCCTCGGCGAGCAGGACCATCTCCTTGGGCGAGGGCGGCTGGCGGGGATCCGGTTCGGGGCTCACGAGAACACCTGGAAGACGATGAGGGTGGCGAGCGCGCCGAGCAGCGCGCCGTAGGTGACCTCCACGAAGGAGTGGATACCCGATTCCACGCGTGTCTGCGCCACGAGCGCCGCCATGATCAGCGCGATCGACGAGACGAGGAAGCGGTGGCTGTTGCCCGCGACGTACGTCGCCGCGATCCAGCCCGCGAACGCGACCGCGGCGTGACCCGACGGCAGCCCGCCGCGCAGCGGCGTGCCGCGACCGGTCCAGGCCTTCGTCCCGATGACGGCGATCACGGTCAGGACGAGCGCGACGACCGTCAGCTCGGCCGGCGCGTTGCGCAGCCGGTCGAGGACGTCGGCCGAGCGGTTCGCGACCCTGTTGGCGAAGACGAGGTAGCCCACGGCGATCGCGTTGATCGACGCGATCAGGACGGCGCCGGCGGCGATGTCCTTTGCGAGCTTCGCCATCGGGTCGAACGACGTGGTCGCGATGTCGACCGCGCCCTCGACGGCCGAGTTGAGCATCTCGGCGATGAGGACGAACGTGATCGAGATCAGCAGGGCGATCAGCTCGAACTTCGTCACGTTGACGACGACCGCCAGCACGATCACGGCGACGCCGATCACGAGGTGGATCCGCATGTTCCGCTGCGTGCGGAGCACGTGGATGATCCCCTCGAACGCGTAGTTGAAGGAGTCGATGACCGTGGGGGCGCGCCGCGTGCTCACCGCTCCCCCACGAGGTCGCGCTCGCGCGCCTCCATCTCGTCGCCGTGGTCGTAGCCGAGCAGGTGCAGGAGGCCGTGGGCGAGCGGCCAGCGCCAGGCGTCGCCGACGACGGCCGGGCACAGGACGACGTCGCCGAGCGCGCGCGGGACGCCCTCGGGCAGCGCCTCGCGACCGTCGATCGGGAACGAGAGCACGTCGGTGGCCTCGTCGATGCCCAGGTGGTCGCGCTTCAGCGCGCGGATCTCCTCCGCGTCGACGAACGCGATGCCGAGCTCGCCCTCCTCGATCCCCTCGGCGCGGAGCACGCGCCCCGCGAGCTCGATCGCGCCGGCCTCGTCCACCTCGACGCCGCTGCGGTTGTCGATCTCGACGGCGATCACCGCCGCTCCGTCCCGCCGCCCTCCGCGTGGTCCTTGTACGCCTCGACGATCCGCTGCACGAGCTTGTGGCGGACGACGTCCTTGTTGCCGAAGCGCACGAAGGAGATGCCGTCGATGCCGGCGAGGATGTCCTGCACCTGGACGAGCCCGGAGCGCTGCTCGCGCGGCAGGTCGATCTGCGTCACGTCGCCGGTGACGACGACCTTCGAGCCGAAGCCGAGGCGCGTCAGGAACATCTGCATCTGCTCGGGCGAGGTGTTCTGCGCCTCGTCGAGGATGATG
>DASZWI010000147.1:0-13791 GCA_035546715.1 Gaiellaceae bacterium
CGCGCAGGTCCTTCACCGCCTCCACGTAGATCTCCGAGAACGTCGGGAACGGCTGGATCGTGTCGCGGAGCACGTCGAGCGGGATCCGCGCGCGGATCGCGAGCGTCGCCTGCTGGAGCCATTCGCCGGCCTCCGGGCCGAGGGCGTAGGCGCCCGTGAGGCGCTCGCCGTCGCTCAGCAGCGTCAGGAACCCGTTGCTGCTCGCGTACTCCCGCGTGTACGTCTCCGTCTTCGCGATCCCCGACAGCTTCGCCGTGCCGCTGAACGGCGCCTCGGTCGCGCCGACCGATGCGGCCTGCGGGTCGGTGAAGACGACGCGCGGCACGGCCTCGTAGCTCGCCTCGCGCTCCTCGCCGAGGATGTTCGACGCGACGACCTCGCCCTGGTACTTGCCGACGTGCGTGAGCTGCCAGATGCCGTTCACGTCGCCGATCGCCCACAGCCGCTCGGCGGCCCGCAGCCGCGCGTCGACCGGGACGCCGCGCGGATCCGCCTCGATCCCCACCGTCTCGAGGCCGATGCCCTCGACACGCGGCCGGCGGCCGGTGGCGACGAGCAGCCGGTCGCCGCGCAGCTCCGCGCCGCCGTCGAGCTCGAGGACGAACTCGTCGCCGTCGCGGCGTGCCGCGGTCGCGTGCACCCCGAGATGGAGCTCGATGCCGTCGCGCCGGAGGACATCGCCGAGCGCGTCGCCCAGCGGCTTCGCCTCGCGGGCGAGCACGTGGTCCGCGCCCTCCACGATCGCCGCCTCGCCTCCGAGCCGGCGCACGACCTGCGCCAGCTCGACGCCGACGGGCCCACCCCCGAGGATCAGCAGCCGGCGCGGGACGGCCTTCATGCCCGTCGCCTCGCGATTCGTCCAGACCCCGTCGAGCTCGCGGAGCCCCGGCACCGGCGGGACGAAGGGCTCGGCGCCGTTCGCGAGCACGACGTGCCTCGCCGTGTAGCGCCGGCCGCCGACCTCGACCGCGCCGATCCCGTCCAGGCGTCCGCTGCCGCGCAGCACGTCGATGCCCGCGTCGGCGAGCCAGCGCTCCTGGCCGCGGTCGGAGTAGTCGGAGACCATGAAGTCGCGCCAGGCGAAGACCGCCTCGAGGTCGACGTCGGCCGTCGCCGCCGCCTCCCGCGCAGCGTGCACCGCTTCGCCGGGCCGCAGCAGCGTCTTCGACGGGATGCAGGCGTAGTAGGAGCACTCGCCGCCGACGAGCTCGCGCTCCACGACGGCGACGCGCAGCCCGCCCTCGGCCAGGGCCGCGGCGCAGTGCTCGCCCGGCGAGCCTCCTCCGAGGACGATGACGTCGTAGTCGCTCATGTCGGGAGCTCGAGCCCGGCGCGCTCGCGCACCATGTAGTCGGCGTACCACGTCGGCCAGTCCGCGTCGGCCTGACCGGTCCGCTCCTCGTGCCTGCCGTGCGCGGCGGCCGCCCGCTTCAGCGCCTCCTCCAGGTCGGCGGCCGACTCGTACGTCGTGCCGGGCGAGTCGATCCGGCCCGGCAGACGCGTCGTGACCTCCTGGACGAACCACAGGTTGCCGTCGGGATCCCGGAACGAGGCGAACGTGCCGTAGCTCGCCCGGTCGGCCGCCACGCCCGGGACACGCGCGTTCTCGCCCGCGTGGTGGAAGGCGCCGCCCGCGTCGTGAAACGGCTCGCTGACCTCGGCGCCCCGGGCCCGAAGCGCCGCGCTCGCCGCCTCGACGTCCGAGACGACGAGCTGGAGGCCTTCGTACGAGCCGGGTGCCGCTGCGGTGAGCCCCGTGCCGAAGATGATCGAGCAGCCCGAGCCGGGCGGGGTGAGCTGGACGACGCGGAAGTCGTCGCCTCGGGCCAGGTCGGCGTCGAGCCGCCAGCCGAGACCGGCGTAGAACGCCTTCGCGCGGTCGACGTCCGCGACGGGGATGACGACGACCTCCAGCCTCGTGTCCACGGTCGGCGGGGCGACCGCCGCCCCGGTGCCGGCCTCTGGCTCGACGGTGCTCATCTCGACCTCCCTGTAGACACGACCCGATGACGTGCAGAGAGATCATGGCGAAGGGCAGGCGCCTCGCGGAGGCCCGCGGCGCGCGGCCTCGACCTAGGATATTTCGCGTGACGCAGGACCTCGACCTCCTGATCGGCGACGCGGAGCGCACGGACGCCGCCTCGGCCCTGCGCGGCCACTACGAGGCGGGGCGGCTGACGCTGGAGGAGCTCGAGGGCCGGCTCGACGAGGTGAACGCGGCGCGCACAGCCGCCGACCTCCGGAACGCACTGCGGCAGCTCCCGGAGAAGAGCCTGCCGACGCTGAGCCCGCGCGACCGACGCTGGAGCTCGCTCGTGCTCCAGTACGTCGCCCTGAACGCGATCGCCGTGCTCGTCTGGCTCGCCTCGGGCGCCGAGGGCGACTTCTGGCCGAGATGGGTCTTCGTGGCGACCGCGATCGTCTTCGTCCGCCGCGTGGTCGGGCTCCCCCACGAGCCGCGCGGCCTCGCCCGGCGGCTCCCGCCGCCGCCGGCGCCGCCCGACGAGCGCTGAGCGCCACCCGCCGGCCGGGAGATCAGACCGGCTGGGCGACCCAGACCGCGTTGTGCTCGACCATGGTCGACACGTCGGGAAGCACCTCGACGAGACGCAGCTCCCCGTCGACCTCGTCGAGACGGAAGACGTCACCCGGCGCCCAGTCCAGACGATCCGACTCGAACCTGCCGAGGCGATGCCCGTCCTGGTCGACGACCAGAAAGCGGTACACGGCCATCGCGAACCCATCCTAGACGCCCGCAGGGCACAACGCGCCGCGAGGCCCGGTCGGGGCCTCGCGGCGCGCTGGGACGGGTCTCGCCTGCTGCCCGCCGACTACTTGACCTTGAGCGTGCCGAGCATGCCCTCCTCGGCGTGCTCGCCGACCGTGCACTCGTACGTGTACACGCCCTTCTTCTTGAAGGTGACGGTCAGCGTCGCCGACTTCCTCGGCTTGATCAGCGGCGTGGCCTTGTTGATGCCGGACAGGATCACGAAGTTGTGCGGGATCTTCCCGACGTTCGTCACCTTGAAGACGACCTTGCCGGGCTTGGCGACCGTCTTCGACGACAGGACGTACTTGAACTCCGAAGCCTTCACGGTGATGGTCGTCGGCTTGACGACCTTCTTCGCACTGCCCGCTGCGAGGCTCGAGCCGGCGCCGACGGCGACGACCGCGACCGCCGCGGCAAGGCCGAGCAGTGAGATGCGGATGCGAGACACCTGATCACTTCCTCCGTTTGCTTGTTTCGGACCATATGGATCGTATGAACGCGCTCTTACCGAATCCACAGCGCTGCGTACGAGGAACGTAAAACGTGAGGACTCAAGCACCGTCCCTCCGAGGAACGCGCTCCCCGCGTCAGGGCGAGCCGGCGACGCGGTAGACGGCCGGCGGTGTCGACACCCCGTCGACGTCCAGCCGCAGCGTCACGTCCCGGCGTGAGCGGAGCGTGACGCCGACCCGCATCGGCGGGGAAGGTTAGTCCTCGCCGGAGAAGAGCGTCAGCTGGAGGCCGGCCGGCCCCTCGAGCCGCGCGTTCAGCGAGCCCCAGGGCGTCGGCCGCGCGTCGGCGAGGAGCTCGGCGCCGGCCTCGACGAGCCGCTGTGCCGTCTCGGCCGAGTCGGCCACCTCGAACGCGACGCGCACATGGCCTGCGACTCGCCGACCGACCTCGACCTCGTCGATGGAGGCCGCGTGCGCCGGATCCGCGAGCTCGAGCGTGGCGCGGCCTGCCTCGAGGATCGCCACGCGCCCGCCCGGCGAGCTGACGGCGCCGCGTTCGCGCAGGCCCAGCACGTCCCGGTAGAAGCGCAGCGCCTCGTCGTAGTCCTCCGCGGTGACCACGAGGCGCAGCTCGGTGACCGGTTGCTCGTCCATGCGTCTACGGGACGCTACCTGCCGCGCTCGCGGTGGACGAGCAGCTTGACGCGGTCCCAGAGCGACGCCGAATGCCGGCGCCCGGGCACCGGCGCGACCGCGCTCACGGCCTCGCGGTAGCCGGAGGCGAGCGACTCGCCGAGGCCCTTGCGGTTGTCGGCTTCGATCTCGAGGCTCGCCGGCGGCTCGCCGTACTCCTCCAGCGAGGCCGCGTCCGCAGCGGACAAGGAAAGCTCGACGGCGCCGTCCGTGATGCGGGCGACGCGCTCGGCGGGCACATAGCGCGGCCTGCCGAGCGCGCTCGTCGCGATCGCGAGCCCGTCGAAGATGTCCTCGGTGTCGTCGCCGACGACCTGGTCGACCTCCCCGATCTCGCCGCCCTCGGCCGAGACGACCTTCCAGCCGGGCCTGATCAGGAGCCAGGAGACGGGATCCGCCATCGGCGTGCGACCACCTTTCGGGTTCGGGGGGACTGCGGCTCCGCGCGCAGCGTACCCCTCTGCGGGCTCGGAGACGGCGAAGCGCTCGGTGCGCTCGACGATCCGCTCGATCTCGGCGCGCTCGTGGCCCGGCACGAGCAGGCAGCGGCCGGGCCGGGCGCGGATCTCGCGGTACTCGGCGAGGGTCGCGGAGACCGAGACATGACAAGCCGGATCCGCGCACTCGCAGAGGAAGCGGTACAGGTGGTCGTCGCCCTCCAGGAGG
Organism: Gaiellaceae bacterium; assembly: GCA_035546715.1. Taxonomy (GTDB): domain Bacteria; phylum Actinomycetota; class Thermoleophilia; order Gaiellales; family Gaiellaceae; genus PALSA-600. The sequence goes on from DASZWI010000147.1 coordinate 4,582, forward strand.
CGCGCCTGGCCGCGAATCCGCTCGTTGACCTCGCGGAAGTACGCCTTGGTCTCGGCGAGAGCGGCGCGATCCGCGGCGAGCAGCATCAGCCCGCCACCGCCTGGGCCCGCGGGCCGAGCACGCGTGCCACGACGTCGTGCTCGCGCTGCGCGCGCATCGGCTCGCGGATCGCGGCCTGCCCGCGCTCCTGCTCGGGCCGCCGCCGGATCGTGCGCAGGAATCGTGGCGGATCGAGCGCCACGGCGAACCGGGCGGCGCTGGACGTCGCTGCGAGCGCGCCGAACGCAGCCGCCGACCACGCCCCCGCGCCGCTGCCGAACGTCCGCCACACGCGCGCCGCGGCCGTCCCCGCCAGCAGGTACAGGCGCAGATCGACGTCATCGATGGCCCCAACAGCCGTGCCCACGCCGCGCCTCCGTCCGGAAAGCCGAGTGTCGCAGAACTTTTACGTTGTGCCGCGTTAGGCCGTATCCCAATCCGGGCACTCGACGTTTGTCACTGGTAAACGGTGACCGGACGCCCGACGCGGGGGGATCTGCGAGGCGTCCGGCACGGTGCTCGACGTGCCAGAGATCAGAGAACTGACAACCACGCAGGCCAGGACGGCTTGACGGCTCGAAGCCCCTTCCTCGGCTTCTCCGCCCGCCTCGCCGTCGCCACGGCGATCGCGCTGTGGGCGGCCTGGACGCTCGTCCCGCAGGCGCGCGCGGACGGCGGCCCCATCTCCGCCGTCGTGGGCGCGGCGACCCCCGTCGCCGCGACCGTCTCGGCCGTCGACCAGGCCGCGGCGCCGGTCGCCGACCAGGTCGACGCGACGGTCGAGGCGGTTGCCGCACCGGTCGCCCCCGCCGTCGCGCCTGCGGCGCCGGTGGTCGAGAGCACGACCGCCGAGCTCACCCCGGCCCGGGCAGCGATTCAGACGACCAGGACGGCGCAGACGGCCGTCCACCGGGTCGCACAGACGGCGACGACGGCCGGGACCGCGGTTCGCGCGGCCACCGTCACCGCGGCCGCGGCGGCGAAGCACACGGTCGCGGCGACGGCTGCGACGCTGCGCTCCGCAGTCCGCCCGGTCGTGACGAGCCGCCCGGTCGCGCGCACGGTCGCCGCCACCCGCCACGTCCTCCGCACAGCCGTCGCGCACACCTGCGCGGTCCCGGCGGTCGCGAGGGCGACGAGCCTCACCGGCAAGGCGACCGCGAGCGTGACCCGCACCGTGGCGGCGCCGGCGACGACCACGGTTGCCGCGTCCACCGCCGCCGCTCCCGCGCCGCGCGTCCTGCGGCCGACCGCGCCCGCAGCCGCGGCGCACCTCGCCTCGCCCGAGTCCCGCCCTCGGTCGCAGGCGTTCGGGACCGCCCGGCCCTCCGCCGTCTTCGCGCGCCCCGTCCACCCACTGCTTCCGGCGCTCCGGCCAGCCCCCGTCCGAGACGAGGCGCCCGCCGTTCACGGCAGTCGCGCCGACGTCCCCGTGCGTGTCGCCGCCGCACTTCTGCCCGGCCGGAACGGTCCGCTGTCGGACGGCGCGCCCGGCGCGGCCGCCGCGGCCTCCGCCGGCAGCCGCTCTGCGGGCGGAGCCGTCGGCGCCCTCGCCAGCAGCCTCGCTGCGCTCCCGCGCGCGAACCTGCCGGCCCTCCCCGACCTCTCGCCCGCACCCCGTCCGCATCGCCCGCTCCTCACGCTCGAACGACCCGACTAGCCGCGCCCGCGCGCGCAACTCGAGTCGTCGCCGGCCACGGCCGGCGCCCAACGAACGTGAAGAAAGGGACAACGAATGAGACGCTTCTTGTGCACGGTCTGCGCGGCCCTCGGCGCCACAGCGGCGCTCGCGACGGGCACCGCGCTGGCCGACGGCGGGAACACCGCCACGAGCTCGACCGGCGCCGTCCAGATGTCGGGCCTCTCCGTCGCCCCGGCGGTGAGGACACCCGACGCCGGCACGACGGCCGTTCCGGTCGCGACCAGCGGGTCCGGGAACGACGTCACGGACTCGACGGCCACGGCCCAGGTCGGCGGCGACAACTCCGCCACCGACTCGACCGGCGTCGCGCAGGTGTCGCCCCAGACCGAGCAGCCGTCCGTGACCGTCGGCACCGCTGACGACTCCGTCACCGTGGCCGCCCCGACCACGGTCGGCTCGGCCACCGGCAACACCGCCGGCGGCTCCACCGGCGCCGTTCAGGCCGGCGGCGGCAACTCCGCGAGCGACTCCACCGGCGCAGTCCAGGTGGAGGACGTCAGCACGAGCCCGGTCGTCACCGTCGACGCCGGCGCCCAGCACAGCTCGGTCGGCACGACAGCCGGCACGACGCCCTCGAGCGCCGGCAACTCGGCGGACGGCTCGACCGGGGCGGTTCAGGTCGGCGGCGGCAACGACGCCGACGGCTCGACGGGTGCAGTGCAGGTCTCCCCGGTCCAGGACACCACGTCCGCGACCGTCGACGACCTGAACGTCACGGTCCCGGTCTCGACCGCGGCGGGCGACGGGAACCAGGCGACCGATGACACCGGCGCAGTGCAGCTCGGCGGCGGGAACGCCGCGTCGAACGACACGGGCGTCGTCCAGTCGTCTGCGCTCGACGCAGCGCCGGTCGTGAACGACGACTCGCTCCTCGGCGGCACGAGCCTCACCGCTCCGGTGGCGCTCGGCCGGGGCGCCGGCAACACCGCGACCGATGACACCGGCGCGGTCCAGCTCGGCGGCGGCAACACCGCCGACGACAGCAGCATCGTCGTCCAGTCGTCGGCGATCACCACCGCCCCGGCGGTTGGCGCCGGCGGGACGTCGACGACCGTCCCCGTAGCCCTTGGGCAGGGCGCGGGGAACACGTCCTCGACCGGCACCGGCGTGGTGCAGGTCGGCGGCGGCAACACGTCGACGGAGTCGACCGGGACGATCCAGTTCGGAACGAACCGGCCGACGACTCCCGGCGGGGGCACGCCCGGCGGGGGCACTCCGGGCGGCGGGACGCCCGGTGGCGGCACCCCGGGTGGAGCCACGCCCGGTGCGGGCCCGATCCCGGGGACCGGCGCAGCCGGCACCACGGGCCCGGGCGGCCCGGCCGTCCAGGCCGTCCCGCGTCCGGTCGCCGTCGCTCCCGGCGGTCCGGTCGCGCAGGTCGCCCCGGGTGCGGCCGGCGTCGCCGGCGCGCACGTGACGCACGTCGCACCGCCGATCTCGTCGGCGGCCGGCGCGCTGGGTCGCGCGATCGCCCGTGCAGGGACGCTTCCGTTCACCGGCCTGTCGCTCCTCTGGTGGACGCTGGCCGCACTCCTCGCCGGGCTCGCCGGCGTCGCGACGCGGAGGTCCTCGTGGGCTCGCGCATGACGCGATTCCTCGTCATCGGCTCGGGCGGCTTCGGCCGCCCGAGCCCGTGGCGCCCGTCAGCCACCACCCCGACCGATTCCGAGCCCGACCCCATGGAGGGCCCGGAGAAAGGAGCAGCATGACCGTCCGTTCGACTCTCGTCCGATCGGCGGCTCTGGCAGCCGCCGTCTCGCTCGCCGCGGTCGCCGCGGGCACCGCCTCGGCGTCGCAGCTCATCGACCGGAATGCCACCGCCGTCACGCTTCAGACCAACGCCAAGGGCGAGGCCCTTCTCACCTACAAGTCGCAGGGCAAGCTGAAGCACGTCCTCGCCTGGGGAGCCGTCAACGCCATCCCGCCCGCGCGCGGCGGGAAGCAGGTCGCCTTCAAGCTCGACTACGCAGGTGGCTACGGGAAGTACCACAACCCCACCTACTGGGAGACCTCGTTCAAGGGCGGCTGCATCCCGTACGACGGGCCGGCCCTCGCCTGGCGCATCACCGCGTGCAAGGCGCAGGACGGCTCCTACTGGGCCGTGCAGGGCTGGCGCCGCGAGTTGCCGGACTACGGCGTCTCGCCGTCCCCGAAGCAGGACGTCGTCGAGCTCCGGCTCTCGCACTGGACCGGCTCGCTGCCGGTGCTGACGATCAACGTCGACTGGTCGTACCGGAAGTTCGACCAGCTCTGGGGGACCTTCACCTACGGCGGGATCGGCGTCTACGGCTTCAAGTCGACGTCGTCCGGCGCACCGCTCGACACGTTCGGAAGGAACATCTACGTCGACACGTACCACTCCGCGCTCGGAGCCGGGTGGCAGCGTGAGAACAGCTTCCTGACCCATGGCCCCAAGGGGTCGTTCTGCTACGGCTTGTACCCGCACGGGTCGCATCCGCAGGGCAACGGCACGGTCTACCGCGCGACAGCGGAAGGCCCCGGCGTCGCGCCCGACGTGATGTGGCAGGGCAACGCGCCCGGCCCGTACGACAAGGCCAAAGACCAGGCAGCCAACGCGGCGATCACCGCGCTGGGCGACCCGAAGTGCAAGCCGAACTAGACCGCGAGGCCGCGCAACCAGTCGGCGATCCGGCCACGGATCACCGGCTCGAGGACGAGATCCCAGTGACTCGCGCCGCCGGCGTCGAGCACCTCCGCGCCGTAGCGCTCGGCATAGCCGAGACCGCGCTCGTGGAGGTAGCTCGCGCCGGCGACCGCGAGCACGGGCAGGCCGTCGGGCAGGGCCGGCACGGAGACGCCGCGGTCGCGCTCGCCCATCGCGAACGAGGACTCGGGGCGCGACCGCACGCCCGGCGGGAACCGCCCGCCTGCCAGCTCGGGATCGAACGTGCCGGGCCGGGGCTCGACGCCGCGTCGGCCCTGCACCTCGAGCGGCGGGGACGCCTCGAGCAGCACGAGGGCGTCGGGCCGGCAGTCGGCCGCCGCCAGCATGGCGGCGAGACCGCCGAGGCTCCAAGCGCACACGGCGACGGGGCGCGCGGAGGCGTCGACGGCGCGTGCGACCGCCGCGGCGTAGTCGCGCATCGTCGCCCGGGCCACGTCGAGGCCCGCCTGGAGGTCGACGCGCGCCAGGTCGAAGCCGCGCAGCTCGTTCTCCCAGCCGTCGAACACCCACGGCCCGCTGCCCGACCCGTGGACGAGGACGACGGTGCGGATCATCCCTCGCGCGTGCCGTACCGGTCGGCCAGCGCCGCCACCTGCCGGGCCGAGCGGACGAGGGCGGCGTCGACGAACGAGCCGTCGTCGAGCGCGTAGGCGCCGACGCCGCTGTCGCTCCGGCCGTCGAAGCCGGCGACCAGCGCGCGGGCGCGCTCGGCCTCTGCCTCGGTCGGGAGGTAGACCGACTCGATCACCGGGAGCTGGTCGGGGTGGATCGCCGTCCGGCCGAGATGGCCGAGCTCGCGGCCGCGCACGCACGACAGGCGGAGGCCGTCGAGGTCGCGAACGTTCGGGTACACCGACTGCGGCGGCCGCGGCAGGCCGGCGGCGCACGCGGCGTTGACGATGCGGCTGCGCGCCCAGTCGAGGCCCGTGCCCGACGCGCCCGTCTCGCCGCCGAGGTCGGCCTCGCCGAGCGAGATCCCCGTGACGCCCGGAACGGAGGCGATCGCGTAGGCGTGCTCGACCCCGCGTGCGGACTCGATCAGGCACTGCACCCGCTTGCCCCCGGCGAGCTCGACGGCGCGCTCGGCATCGGCGGCGTCCTCGACCTTGGCCACGGTGACGCCCGCGACGCCGGCGAGCTCGGCCGCCGCAGCGAGATCGTCGAGGGCGAACGGGGTCGCGAGCGCGTTCACGCGGACGTGGACGAGCCGGTCGACGGGATCGCCGAGCAGCGCCGGCAGCCCTGCCCGCGCCGCCTCCTTCGCGGCCGGGGCGACCGCGTCCTCGAGGTCGACGATCACCGCGTGCGCACGCGAGGCGAGCGCCTTCTCGACGCGATCCGGCCGGTCGGCTGGCACGTAGAGCCAGGTCAGGGGCGCGGGCTGCGTCATGCGATGCCCTCGGCGCGCAGGGCTTCGAGCTCCGCCGGCGTGACGCCCACCTCGGCGAGCACTGCGGCAGTGTCGGCGCCGTGCGCCGCCCCGGCCCAGCCGATCGAGCCCGGCGTCTCGCTCAGCCGCGCGATCACGCCGGGCATGCGCACCACCCCCAGATCGGGGTCGTCCACCGCGGCGATCGCCCCGATGGCCGCGAGCTGCGGGTCGGCTGCGATGTCGGACGCGTCGTAGATCGGCGCGGCGGCGGCCTCCGCCTCCTCGAACGCGGCGAGCACCTCGTCCCGGCTCCGGTCGGCGATCCACGCGGCGACGGCCGCGTCGATCTCCTCGACGTGCGCGACCCGACCCGACCCGGTGGAGAACCACGGCTCGTCGACGAGATCGGCCCGCCCGACGAGGCGCATGACGCGCTCGGCGATGCTCGTCGCGCTCGCCGAGACGGCCACCCACGAGCCGTCGGCCGTCCGGTAGACGTTGCGCGGCGCGTTGTGGGTCGAGCGGTTGCCCGTGCGCGGCTGGCGATGGCCGAGCAGCTCCCAGGCCGCGACCTGCGGCCCCAGCAGCGTCAACAGCGGCTCGATCAGCGAGACGTCGACGACCTGGCCGCGGCCCGTCGCGTCGCGTGCGCGCAGCGCGGCGAGGACGGCGAGCGCCGCGGCGAGACCCGCGACGCCGTCCGCGAGCGCGAGCGGTGGCAGCAGCGGGGGCCCGTCCGGCTCGCCGTTCAGCGAGGCGAAGCCGCTCATCGCCTCGGCCAGCGTCCCGAAGCCGGGGCGCTGCGCGGCGGGGCCGACCTGGCCGAAGCCGCTGACCCGCGCGAAGACCAGTCGCGGGTTCGCGGCCGAGAGCTCCTCCCAGCCGAGCCCCCACCGCTCCATCGTCCCCGGCCGGAAGTTCTCGATCACCACGTCCGCCTCGGTCGCGAGCCGCAGGAAGATGTCGGCTCCGCGCGGGTGGCCGAGGTTCAGCGTCACGAGACGCTTGTTGCGCCCGAGGGTCTTGAACCACAGGCCGACGCCGTCCTTGCTCGGGCCGTGCCCCCGCGCCGGGTCGGGCCGGGCCGGGTGCTCGATCTTCGTCACCTCGGCGCCGAAGTCCCCGAGCACCATGGCCGCGAGAGGCGCCGCGAACAGCGTCGCCGCCTCGAGCACCCGGATCCCTTCCAGCGGACGAGTCATGAGCGGACAGGATGGTCGAATCGGGACGAGGTGATGGACCTGTACAGCTACCTCACCTCCGCCACGAGGTCGACTGCGATGCGGAACCCGACGCGGTTCGAACGGCCGAGGCCGGCGCCGAGCAGCGGGATCTGCAGCGAGTAGGCGGGGTCCTGCTCGCCGCCGTCGACGTACCAGTCGGAGCCCTCGGCGCGGAACGCGCTGCCGCCCTTGAGGATCGCGAAGCGCGTGATGCCGTCCGTGTGCTCGCTCTCGGTCCAGTTCCAGACGAGCGGGCGGAGCCGCTCGAGGAGGCCGTCCTCGGCCGCGGCCTGCCACTCGTCCTCGGTCGGGAGCCGGGCGCCCACCCACTCGGCGTAGGCGCGCGCGTCGTCGAGGTCGACGCCGACCGCCGGCCCGTGCGGGTCGGCCCCGGCGGCCGCCGGACGGCCCGTGGCGTCGGCGAAGAGTCCGTACTCGAAAGCGGTCACCTCGCGGACGCCGATCGCATACGGCCGGAGCGGCCCCGGCCGCGGCACCTCGACGAGGTCGTGCAGGCGCGGTGGCAGCGGCTTCCACTCCTCGACGTACGGGACCTCGCCGTAGATCCCCGTCTCGCGCCGGCGGAAGATCGCGGTCAGCGGCCTGATCGGGCCGGCGACGAGCGCCTCGCCGGGCCGACCCGGCCGGACCGGGGCCTCGACGCGAACGGTCGAGCGGGCGGGAAAGGTCGTGTCGTCCGAGAGCGCGGGACGGAGCTCCTCGAGCGTCCCGCCCCGTTCGAGCAGCGCGGTCAGCCCGCGGCCCGGCAGCTCGAGCTGCACGCTGCCGCCGCCGTCGAGGCGGACCTCCCCGGCGAAGGGCGAGGCGGACCGGTTGGCCAGCGCCCAGAGCGCCGTCTCTCCGTCCGCCCACCGCGAGCCGACGACGACCGGCGGGCCCGACGCGTTCCGGGCGGCCAGGGGCGTCCACTCGCCGCCGGTCAGCAGCTCCGCGTGCTCGCGCTGCACCGCGAGCATCGCGCGCAGCAGCGAGCGGTCGCGGGCGTTCCAGCCGACCCACGAGCCGAACACGCTCTCCCACACGAGCATCCCGGTGCCGTTCAGCCAGCTCGAGTGGAGCTCCTCGCTGTGGTCGCGGTTCCACCGGCGCGTGTGGTGGAGCATGTGCCGCTGCTCGAACCACCGCGCACGGATCACGCCGGGCACGTCGCTGTCCGCGAACCACTGCGCCCAGGAGAGGTGATGGTCGGCGATCCGCTCGACCGGAAGCGTGGACTCGCCCTCGAACGCGACACCCGGGCGCACCTCGTCGACCGCGGCTCGCAGCTCGGGCAGCGCCTCCTTCATCGTGTCGAGGAACACGCCGTCGGCGTCGAGCAGGCGGACGATCTCCGCGACCGCCGCCGCGTCGTCGACCGGCTCGCGGCGGGTGCCGACGTCCCAGGGGTTGTAGTCGACGAAGACGCGCACATCGGCTGCGTGGAACGCCGCGACGAGCCCGCGGAGGCCGGGGACGTCGCGGTAGTAGTCGAACTGGTTGCGCTCGTCGAGCCCGATCACCGGATACGCGTGCCAGAGGACGACGCCGTCGTAGCCGCCGAACGCGCGCCGCCCCTCGTCGAGGAGCCGCTCGGGGGTGAAGCGGCCCGCCCTGCGGTCCCAGAGCCGCTCGTCCCACAGCCAGACGAGGGCGACCGAGAAGCAGCGCTGCGTCCACGCGAACTCCGGCCGGCGGTAGAGCGCGTCGTCGTAGCCCACCCGCTCGCGGGCCGAGGCGCGCCAGGCGACGAGCGCCTCGCGCCAGGCAGGCCACTCGGCGGGATCCGCCGGCGCGGCGAGGATCTTGGCGCGATCCAGCTCCTCCCCAGCGCCTGGGGACACGGGCGCCGGCAGGTCGACCGGCCTCGGCGACCACGGGTCGCGGGGCGCCTCGACCGGGATGGTCATGCGCGCGCTCGGGCGCCGGCGACGGCGAGGGTCCGGGCCGTGAGCTCGTCGAGCGTCACGCCGTCGAAGCCGGGCAGCGAGCTGGCGAACCGGCCGCGCAGCGGCTCCGACCAGTACGGCCGGATGCCCTCGACGCCGACCTGCGCGCCGAGGATCGACCCGACGGCGGCCCCGTTCGTGTCGGTGTCGAGCCCGGCCTGGACGACGCCGCAGACCGCGCCGTCGAAGTCGCCGTCGAAGCGGACGAGCGCGGCCGCGACCAGGGCGGTGTTGTTGATCGC
>DASZWI010000148.1:0-10375 GCA_035546715.1 Gaiellaceae bacterium
CACCAGGACCTGCTGCACCCTGAACGGCAGAGTACCCATCAACGCGGAACTCAGACCGAAACCCGGACCACCTTGTGTCGAGTCAACACAAAGTCGGTCCGCCCCGGCACCGACGCCCGACGAAGGGGCTGCGGTCGAGGCTCGCTGTCGAGCCGCCCGCGAGGGTCACCGGTCGCGCACCTTGTGTTGAGTCAACACAAAGTCAGGAACGGCCCGGCACCCACGCCCACCGGAGGGACTCCCTTGCGCGAGCGGTCGAGCTTGCTCGGGCGTGAGCCACAGCAGACCGTCTCGTGTGGCGTCCCGGCCCGAACGGCCGTCCGAGCCCGACGGTGTCGGAGGGGAGGGCTCGGGAGGGGAGGGCTCGGGAGGGGAACCGAAGGTGCCCCTCTCGACTACCTTCCCATGGCGCGCTCGACGGCCTCCTGCTCCTCGGGGGAGAGGGCGACGGAGGCGCGGCCGCGGTCGAGCTCCTTCATGTAGATGCGGGCGTAGTCGCGGCCCTGGATCGCGGTGACCACGACGCCCGTGCGGGCGCCGTCGAGGAGGGCGAGCGACGCGGACTGGTGGCCGCCGGTGTCCTCGTAGGCGTCGTAGCGGACGATCGACGTGTTCGACACGACGCCGTCGACGCGGCGGTCGACCCGCGCGAGGCCGGCGGCGACCTCGTCGACCGCGCGGTGCAGGTCGTCGATGCGCCCCTGGAGGGAGACGGCGAAGTCGAGCAGATCCTTGCGGCCGCCGCCGAGCAGCACGCGCTGGGCCTCGCGGACGCGCCGGACGCGCAGGGCCGACCACCAGGCCAGACCGAGGCCGATCGCGCCGACGCCGATACCGGCGAGGCCGAGGACGGCTGCGGTCGTGGCCGTGAAGGCCATCTAGCGCTGCGCCCCGGGACGGCGCATCAGCCGAGCGAGAAGATGATCGGGTACGACGCCGAGTTGTTCGAGACGTTCGCCTCGTGCGGCACCGACGCGACGTCGACCTTGAGGTTGGTCTTCTGGGCGAAGGGCACCTGCTCGGGGATCGCGAACGTCACCGTCGCGTCCTGCCCGGGGTTGATCACGTCGATCGTCTTGTTCTTGACGATCGAGCCCTGCGACTTCTCGATCGTGAGCGTGACGGCGATGTGGACCTCCTGGCTGTCGCCGCCGTCGTGCACCGTGACCGCGAACGCGAGGTCGGCGGTCGCCGTGACCGTGTTCAGGTCGGTCGTCGAGAGCGTCTGCGCGCCCGGCATGGCCTTCGTCGCGACGATGTTCGTGCCGTGCAGCCCGCTCGAGGTGGTGGAGCCCTTGCTGCCGCCGGTCGTCGTGCCGCCGCGGAGCCGGTTGAGGGCGAGCGACCAGTAGTTCTGCGTGAGCTGGTCGTCGCTCGAGAGGTAGTGCGACTCGGGCACGGGCACGCCGACGACGCCCTGCTGCTTCATCACGTCGGTCGCCGGCCCCTTGAAGAGGTCGTCGTAGACGACGTCGCTCGCCGACAGGCGCTTCGCCTGGTCGACGAGCAGCGCCGCGTCGCTCGTCGCCTTGGAGCTCGCCGTCGCGCGGAAGGTGTCGGCCAGGCCCTGCGTGCCGTTGACGCGCAGCTGCAGGGCTTCCACGAGCTGCGTGTTCTGGTCGCGCAGGCGTCCCGGGGCGCTCAGCCGCTCGGCGGCGGCGACGTTCTGCCGCTCCTGCTGGGCGATCCCGTCGAGCGTCGACGCGAGCGACGACACCTTGACGCCCGGCGTCGTCAGCGCGGTCGCCACCTGCTGGCCGTCGTTGGCCGAGCTGTGCGCGATCGCCCCCACCTTGTCCATGTAGTGCGCGTAGGAGTCGTGCTTGCTCGTCGAGGCGCACGACTGGATCAGGAGCCCGAAGAAGACGAGCACCGCGATCGCGATGCCGAGGGCGCCGAGCAGGCGCAGCAGCGGGGTCAGGTTCTTCGGCTGGACGGGCGGCCGGCCCATGCCGGTGCCCCGGCCGCCGCGGCGCGGCAGACGGACGCGGGACGCCGCCGCCTCGGTCGTCGCAGGCTCGTCCTCGAAGAAGCTGAACTCGATGTCGTCGTCGCGCGGGTCCATGCGAAATTCCGAATGTAGCGTCCCATTCGGCGGCAAGCGGCAAAATCATGCAGTCGCGGCAGAGGAAAGTGCCGTGGGGCGAAGTAGTTGCTCCGGGTGTCGAACGCGGCTCCGGAGCCCGATCTCATCCTCGGGCGGTATCGACCGCTCCGCCCGCTCGGCGCGGGCGGCATGGGGTCGGTCTGGCTGGCGCGCGACGAGGGAACCGGGCTCGACGTTGCGCTGAAGATCGTCGCGCGCGAGGGGAAGTCCGGCTCGCGCGCGGAGCGCGAGGCGCGCGCGGCCGCCTCGCTGCGCCACCCGCGCTGCCAGCGCATTATCTCGCTGGCGCGCGACCCGTCGCACGTCTACATCGCCTACGAATACATCCCGGGCCGGACCCTGCGCGAGGCGATGCGCGCGGGCGAGCTGGACGACCGGGCCGCGATCGAGGTCGCCGCCCAGATCTGCGAGGCGCTGGCGCACGCACACGCCAAGGGGATCGTCCACCGCGACGTGAAGCCCTCGAACGTCATGCTCGCCGAGCACGGCGACGGGGGCGTCGACGTGCGGCTCGTGGACTTCGGCCTCGCGCAGATGGCCGAGTTCGACACGCTGACGGCTCTGGGCGACATCCCCGGGACGCTGGCGTACATCTCGCCCGAGCGCCTGCACGGCCGCCCGGCGACGCCGGCCGCCGACGTCTGGGCGGTGGGCGTCGTGCTGTGGGAGGCCCTGGCGGGGCAGCATCCGTTCTGGGGCGGCGACCTCGCCGAGACGTCGCGGAGCATCCAGCGCGGCGCGCCGCCGCTGCGCACGCTCCGGCCCGACCTGCCCGACCGGCTGCTGCGGATCGTCGACAGCGTCCTGCTCGGGAACCCGCAGCGCCGTCCGACCGCCGCCGGCCTCGCGCAGGAGCTGCGCGGGCTGCCGGGCCGCAGGCGGAAGAAGAGCGGCGGCGCCGGCCGCAGCGTGCCGCGCCCGCGGCCGTCGGTGGCGACGCACGCGCAGCTCGCGCGCGAGCGGCTCCTGCCCGGGGCGCTCGCGGGGATCGCGGCCGGCTGGGTCGCCTCGAGCCTCGCCTTCTACCCCTCGGGCTGGCCGCTGGGCCTCGCCGCCGTCGGCGCCGGGCTCGGCTTCGCCGCGCCGCGCGCCGGGCTCGCGTTCGCGCTCGCGACGGCCTTCTTCCCGCTGGCGAACATCTCGCTCGGCCTCGCCCTGCTCTTCGCCGCCGCGGCGGTCGGGTGGCTCGTCCTGACCTGGCGCGACCCGCGCGGGGCGCTGCTGCTCACCGTCGGCCCGCTGCTCGCGCCGCTCGGCGCACTCGCGCTGCTCCCGGTCGCGGTCCAGGCGGCCCGCGGGCGGATGCTGCGCGCCGTCCAGGCCGGGTCCGCCGTCCTGCTCGCGGCGCTCGTCGCCGGCCTGCGACACGCGCGGCTCCCGTTCGACGGCTCGGCCCCGCCCCTCGGGCTCGGGATCGCCGGCTCGGTGCACCCGACGGCCGTCGCCTCCGCGTTCCTCTCTCAGCTCCAGTCCCATCCGGTGCTCGTCGTCGAGGCGGCGATCCTGGCCGGCGCGGCCGCGGTCCTGCCGTCCGTCAGGGGGCGCGGCCCCTGGCCGGCGGCGCTCTTCGGCGCAGCGCTGTTCGCCGGCACGGCCCTCGCCGCGCCTGCGGCCGACGTCCTGCCGCTGGCGCTCGTCTCCTGGCTCGTCGCCGGCGGACTGGCGCTGGAGGCGCACGCCGGCGGCCCGGCCGAGGCGAAGCCGACGTCGAGCCGAAAGCCGAAGCCCAGGCTCTAAACTGGCGCGCGCGGGGTACACCCCGCCTCACATGGCCGTACTGCGCAGCATCGAGTCGAAGCTGGAGTCGCTCTTCGAGGGCGTCTTCGGCCGCGCGTTCCGTGCGAACGTGCAGCCGGTCGAGCTCGCGCGCAAGCTGGTCAAGGAGATGGACGACCACCGCACGGTCTCGGTGTCGCGCGTCTACGTTCCGAACGAGTACACCGTCTACCTCTCCACCGTCGACCGGGAGCAGTTCTCGACCTACGAGACCCAGCTCCGCGGCGAGCTGTCGGACTACCTCGCCGACCACGCGCGCCGCGAGGGCTACGTCCTCCTGACGCCGCCGAAGGTCGACCTCGAGACCGACGACGACCTCGACATGGGCGTGTTCGGGATCGCCACGCGGATGACGCAGGACCCGAAGGCGAGCCGGAACGGCGAGGTCGAGCGCGCCTCTGCGGGGGCGACGATGATCTACAAGCCGACGGAGCCGCCCGCCGTCCAGCAGCCGACCGAGGCCGCGTCCCCGATCGACCTCGGGCTCCAGCGGGAGATCGGCGTGCTCACCTGGCAGGGCCGCCGCCACGAGCTCACCGGCCGCCAGGCGGTGATCGGCCGCTCGAAGGACGCGGACATCCAGGTCGCAGACCCGAACGTCTCCCGCCGCCACGCCGAGGTGCGGCAGGAAGGGGCCACGTGGTGGCTCGTCGACCTCGACTCGACGAACGGCGTCGAGGTCCGGGGCAAGCGCGTCAAGCGCCTGAAGCTCGAGGACGGCACCCGCTTCACGATCGGCTCCACCGAGCTGACGTTCGCGCGGGAGCTCCAGGACCGGTGAACCTCATCCTCGGCTCGGCTCAGGTCGAGACGACGCTGCTCGTCCTGAAGCTCGCCTTCTTCGTCCTCCTCTACGTCTTCATCTGGCGGATCGTCCGCTCCGCGGCGCGTGACCTGCGGCTGCCGCAGGAGTCGATGATCCTCGCGCCGCAGCAGGTGGCCGGCCTGATCCCGCAGCCGGCGCGCGCGCTCGGGCGGCTCGTCGTCCTGGCGAGCCCGGCGCTCGAGGAAGGCGCCGAGATCGAGCTCGACTCCAGCCCGCTCACCGTCGGCCGGGGCGAGACCAACGACGTACCCGTCACCACGGACGAGTACGCCTCCGCCCGCCACGCCCGGTTCGAGCCGCGGCGCGACGGCGTGTGGATCGAGGACATCGGGTCGACAAACGGCACCTTCGTCAACGGCATCCGCGTGACGCGCGAGCGCCGCCTCGTGCCCGGCGACGTCGTCCGCATCGGCGAGACCGACCTGAGGTACGAGCAGTGAAGGTGGGCGCCAGCCACGCGCGGACGGATCCGGGCCGGAAGCGCCGCGGGAACGAGGACTCGTTCGTCTGGCAGCCGCCGCTGTTCGCGATCGCGGACGGGATGGGCGGCGCGCGGGCCGGCGAGGTGGCCTCGGCGCTCGCGGCCGGCGCGCTGAAGGAGTCGGGCGTCGACGGCGGCGGCGAGCAGCGGCTGATCGAGCTGATCCAGGAGGCCAACCGCCGCGTCCACGAGCGCGCGTCGACCGACGCGTCCACGTCGGGCATGGGGACGACGATCACGGTCGCCCTCGTCGAGCCCGACGGCACGATCACGTTCGGCCACGTCGGCGACTCGCGCGCCTACCTGCTGCGCGACGGCCGACTCGAGCAGCTCACCGACGACCACTCGCTGGTCGCCGAGCTCGTCCGCCGTGGCGAGCTGTCGCCGCGCGAGGCGGAGGTGCACCCGCAGCGCTCCGTCATCACGCGCGCGCTCGGAACCGACCCGGACGTGGACGTCGACGCCTTCCCGGTGCGGGCCCAGCCGGGCGACCTCTACCTGATCTGCTCCGACGGCCTCTCGGACATGGTCGACGGCGAGACGCTCGAGCAGCTCATGACCCGCCACCGCGACGACCTGCCGGAGCTGACGAAGGCGCTCGTGGCCGCCGCGAACCGCGGGGGCGGCGACGACAACATCACCGCCGTGGTCTTCGAGATCGTCGAGGGCGACGCGACCGCCGAGCCGGACGAGCGCACCCGCGAGTACGGCGCGCCGGCCGACGGCGCCGCGCTCGACGAGGAGGACACCCTCCATCCCGAGGACGCCGTCCTGCCGCCTCCGCCGCGGGAGCCCGGCGCGGGCGACACGATGGTCGTGAGCGCCGCCGACCTCCGGGCCGCGGATCCGCGGCCTGCGGGACCTCCGGCCGGCGAGCCCCGGCCGGCGGACACCGCGACGACTGCGGCCGCCGTGCCCGTCGTCACCCCGTCCGAGCCGGTCGCAGGCGTGGGGCGGCGCCTGCTGGCACTGGCCGTGATCGCGGTGCTCGTCGCGGTGATCGTCGTGCTCGTCTGGTGGGGGCTCGCCCGCTGAGACCTCTCGCCGACCCCGGTGCCCGGACCGAGCTCGCAGCGACCCATCGCGGTGGGCGCAACCCTCGTCCCAGCGCCCGCCGAGGTGACCGCGCATGAGCTACCGGAGCAGGGAGCTCTTCTACCTGCTCGTGGTCGGCGTGCTCACGGGCGTGGGCTTCGCGTCGGTCTACATCGCGCGCTCGTCGCAGGTGTCGTGGGGGTCGCTCGGGTACGCGCTCTTCTTCTTCGCGCTCTACCTGGCCGCGCACGTCGTGGCGCGCTGGACGGTGCCGAACGCCGATCCGTACCTCCTGCCGATGGCGGGGCTCCTGACGGCGATCGGGGTCACCGAGATCTACCGGCTCGGCCCGGACGACGCGTTCAAGCAGGGCCTGTGGATCGTCGTCGGCGTCGCGCTGTTCGCGGCTGCGCTGATCGGGCTGCGTCGCGACTTCCGCGTGCTCGAGTCCTACAAGTACCTCTTCGGCGTCGGGGCGGTCGTGCTGCTCTTCCTGCCGCGGCTGCCGCACTTCGGCACCACCGTGAACGGCGCGCGGCTCTGGGTGCGCGTCGGGCCGCTCGAGATCCAGCCGGGCGAGCTGGCGAAGATCGCGCTCGTCGTGTTCCTCGCCGCGTACCTCCGCGAGAAGCGCGAGGTGCTGGCGCAGGCCCGGCTGAAGGACGTCGGCCCGCTGCTGCTCATCTGGGGCGCGTGCATGCTCGTCCTGGTCTCGTCGAACGACCTCGGCTCCGGCCTCCTCTACTTCGGGATCTTCCTGGCGATGCTCTACATCGCCACGGCGCGGCTCTCGTTCGTGCTCGGCGGGATCGCGCTGTTCGTGGCCGGCGGGTTCGTCGCCTACGAGAAGATCGGCCACGTCCACGACCGGGTCGTGATCTGGCTGCACCCGTGGACGACGCACACCGTGTTCTGCCCGCTCACGGGCACGCAGGCGCTGCGGCAGGACTGCCAGAGCTACCAGCTCGTCAAGTCGCTCTACTCGATCGCGAACGGGCAGTTCATCGGCGCCGGCCTCGGCAAGGGAACGTTCACGTCGCCCGACGGCACGGCGCTGATCCCGTACATCAACTCGGACTTCATCTACTCCGCGCTCGCCCAGGAGCTGGGCCTCGTGGGGGCGGCCGCGCTCCTGCTCGTGTTCATGCTCTTCGTCGCGCGCGGCATGAAGATCGCCCTCCAGGCCGACGACGGCTTCTCGAAGCTGCTCGCCGCGGGGCTGACCTTCGGCTTCGCCCTCCAGACGTTCATCATCGTCGGCGGCGTCCTGCGGCTGATCCCCCTGACCGGGATCACGCTACCGTTCGTCTCCTACGGCGGCTCGTCGGTCGTCGCGAACTTCCTCGTGCTGGCCGGCTTGCTCCTCGTCTCCGACCGGGCCAACTCGACGTGAACCGGCAGATCTCACGCATCGCGATCGTGGCGCTCCTGCTCCTGGTCGCCCTCG
Organism: Gaiellaceae bacterium; assembly: GCA_035546715.1. Classification (GTDB taxonomy): domain Bacteria; phylum Actinomycetota; class Thermoleophilia; order Gaiellales; family Gaiellaceae; genus PALSA-600. The sequence continues at coordinate 7,673 of DASZWI010000148.1, forward strand.
TCGTCGCCACCACCTACTGGCAGGGGTGGGCGGCAGGCAGCCTGGCCGCGAAGCAGGACAACGCCATCGAGCGCGTCGCCCAGTTCAGCGTCAAGCGCGGGCTGATCTACGCCTCCAACGGCAGGACGGTCCTGGCGGAGAACGTGAAGAAGAAGCGCGGCGGCCAGACGCTCTACTTCCGCCGCTACCCGACGAAGGGCTTCGCGTCGCAGACGGTCGGCTACTCGACCGAGGGCCGCTCGCGCGCGGGCATCGAGCGGTCGCAGAACAGCTACCTGACGGCGTCGAACGCGAACCTGGGGACGATCTTCGACAAGCTGTCCGACAAGCTCAGGGGCGCCACGGTCACGGGCAACAACGTCGTCCTGAACCTGAACGTGAAGGCGCAGAACATCGCGCAGTCCGACCTGCAGGGGAAGTGCGGCGCCGCCGTGCTCCTGAACCCGAAGACGGGCGCGATCCTGGCGATGGCCAGCTCGCCCACCTACGACCCGAACCTGATCGAGTCGAACAAGGGCTACGCCAGCATCCTCCACTCGCCGGCGGCATGCCCGGGATCGACGTCGGCCCTCCTCAACCGCGCGACCCAGGGCCTGTATCCGCCGGGGTCGACCTTCAAGACGATCACCGCTGCGACCGCGCTCGACGACCACGTCTACAACCTCCAGTCCGGGTTCGACGACCCCGGCTACTGCACCGAGTACGGCCAGCAGGTCAAGAACGCGCTCGACCAGAACGGGCCCGAGGCCTACGGGCACGTCGACCTGCTTCAGGCGTACCAGCACTCGATCAACGACGTCTTCTGCAACATCGGCCAGAAGCTCGGCGCGCAGAAGATCGTCGACGAGGCGGAGAAGTGGGGCTTCTACTCGCGGCCGCCGATCGAGCTCCCGTCGAACGCGATCTCCGAGAGCGGCCTCTTCGACCTGAAGACCGGCAGCTTCTTCAAGGACGCGAGCCGGGTCGACCCGGGCCGCCTCGCCTTCGGCCAGGAGCGGATGCTCGTGACCCCGCTCCAGATGGCGCTCGTCGCGGCCGGCGTGGCGAACGGCGGCAAGATCATGACGCCGCACCTCGTCAAGGAGATCACCGCGCCCGACGGCGGCGTCGTGACGAAGACGCACCCGAGCGTCTGGAGGACCGCGACGTCGCCGAAGACCGCGGCCGACCTGAACACGATGATGCAGGCCGTCGTCACCGGCGGCACCGGCACGAGCGCGCAGATCCCCGGCATCCAGGTCGCCGGCAAGACCGGCACCGCCGAGACCTGCACCAACTGCACGGTCTACGACGCGTGGTTCATCTTCTTCGCGCCGGCCGACAACCCGACCGTCGCCGGCGCGGTCGTGGTCGAGCACTCCGACGGCGGCTTCGGCGGGGCCGTCGCGGCGCCCATCGCCAAGGACCTGATGCAGGCCATGCTGCCGGCCGCGTCGAACGGATAAGCCGGCTCGCCATGTCCACGAGCGACACCCTCATCAACCGCGTCTTCGACAAGCGCTACGTCATCCGGCGCAAGCTCGGCGCGGGCGGGATGGCCGTGGTCTACCTCGCCGAGGACCAGGAGCTCGGCCGCCGCGTCGCGCTGAAGCTGCTCGACGAGCGGCACGCGGCCGACGAGCAGTTCGTCGAGCGGTTCCGCCGCGAGGCGCAGAGCGCCGCCGGGCTGAACCACCCGAACATCGTCTCGATCTTCGACCGCGGCCTCGCCGAGGGCACGTACTACATCGCGATGGAGTACCTGGACGGGCGCACGCTCAAGGAGCTGCTCGTCCGGAACGGGCCGACGCCGATCCCGATCGCGATCGACTACGCCCGCCAGATCCTGGGTGCGCTCGCGTTCGCGCACCGGGGCGGCATCGTCCACCGCGACATCAAGCCGCACAACATCGTCGTCGGCTCCGACGGCCGCCTGAAGGTGACCGACTTCGGCATCGCCCGGTCGGGCGCCTCGCAGATGACCGAGGCCGGCTCGATCGTCGGCACCGCGCAGTACCTGTCGCCCGAGCAGGCGCGCGGCGCGCCGGTCGACCCGCGCTCGGACATCTACTCGCTCGGGATCGTCCTCTACGAGATGCTGACCGGGAAGGTGCCGTTCACCGGCGACACGCCGGTCGAGATCGCGATGAAGCACCTCTCGCAGATCCCGGAGCCGCCGTCGGAGCTCCGCCCCGAGGTCCCGCACGACCTCGACGCGGTCGTCATGCGCGCGCTCGCCAAGGATCCCGACCAGCGCTACGCGTCGGCCGAGGAGATGGACGCCGACCTCGGGCGCGTCGCGCGCGGCGTGGCCGTCTCGCAGGAGACGGAGGAGGCGCTGACGACGGTGATGGCCGGCGGCGGCATCGGCGCCGGCCAGACGATGGTGACGCGGCCGCGCGCGGTCGCCCCGCCGCCGGCGCCGCCGATCTACCGCCCGCCGCGCGGGTACTACGACTACGAGGAGCCGCCGCGCGGCCGGTCGTTCTGGCCCTGGCTGCTCGCGCTCGGACTGATCGTCGCCGGCGCCGCGGGCGGCTACTTCCTCTACGAGAAGATCCAGGACCAGCTCAACAGCAACAAGCCGGTGGCCGTGCCCGACGTCCGCCTGCTCGTCCGGCGGCTCGCCGTGCAGAAGATCGAGGCCGCCGGGCTGAAGGCGCAGGTCGTGACGCAACCCGAGACCGACACGCCGAAGGGCGAGGTGAAGGAGCAGAACCCCGG
>DASZWI010000149.1:0-2057 GCA_035546715.1 Gaiellaceae bacterium
GGGAGGTGGTAGAGCTTCGCGCCGTTCTTCAGCGTCTCGATCTTCGTCGCGTGCGACGCGATGCGCTTCAGCTCCGCGTCGAGCTTCTGCTTGAAGTCGGCCGGCGAGGTCGTCGACGCGGTCGCCGGGGCCGTCGCCGCCGGTGCGGCGTTCGCGCCCGTTCCGGCGGTCGTTCCCGTCGTGCCGTCGGCCGGCGCGGTCGTCGGCGGGGGGGTCGGCGACGTCGCAGCGGTCACGGTGGACGTCGGTTCCATCGAGGCCGTAGTCGACCGCGACGGGCCGGACTTGAGGCCCGGGCCCGGGCCGCGACGTGTTCACCGGCCGTAATACCGTCGCCCGATATTCGGATCGAGATTTGGCATATCGCCCTTGCGCTCGTCCGGCGGTTCGTCTATGGTCTTCCCGCCGCCCCGAGCGGAAGGACACGTATGGAGCCGATGACCGACATGAAGATCACCCTCGACACGCCGAACAACGCGGACTTTGCGTACAGCGGGGTGCGGGGTGCCGCGTCCATGGTCACCTTCGCCGGGAGGCTTGCAGGCTAGATCTCTAGCCGCAGGGAGCTCGAGCGAAGGCGACCCGACGGTCGCCTTTTCTGTCTCCAGGGCGACCTGACAACCGATTCGCGCGCGACGAGGTGCGAAACACGCGCCGCATTCGCCGCTGCAAGATCGCTGCCGGAATTGGCCGCTGCTTTGGCCTGCTCTTTTTCGGCGGCGTGTCCCGGACAACCACTCGACGAGCTCAGTGCACCCACGACCAAGGGAGAGCCAATGATCCGCCCGCACCTGCTCCCTGAGCTGTCGTTCGCCCGGACGGCCCCTCGCACGGGAGCATCGCGTTCCGCAAGGGAGATCATCGCCGAGTCGCGCCGTCAGGCCCGCCTCGAGCGGAGCCGGCCCGTCGCCGGCATCATGGGGAGGGGCCGCGGCCGCCGCGGCTCCTCCCCGTCCGTAGACTCGCGCGGTGCCAGGTGGGACAGCGGCCGGACGGGCCTCGTCGACGGCAACGGCGTTCGCGGCCGTCGTGCTCGTCGGCCTCAACCTGCGCACCGTCTTCGCCAGCCTGCCGCCCGTCCTCGACGACGTCCGGTCTGACCTCGGGCTCGGCGCCGCGGTCGCCGGCCTCCTCACCACCGGCCCGCTCCTCTGCTTCGGAGGCTTCGCCCTGGCCGGCCCGCGCCTCGCGCGCCGCCTCCCGATCGAGCGGCTGCTCGTCCTCTTCCTGGCGCTGACGGCGCTCGGCACGGTCGTGCGCGGCATCGCCGGCGTCGCGGGCCTCTTCGCGGGCACCCTGCTCGCCGGCGCGGCGGTCGCGCTCGCCCAGACGCTGGTGCCGATCCTCGTGCGCACACGCTACGCCGCGCGCGCCGGTCTGCTCACGGGCGGGTACACGATGGCGCTCACCCTCGGGTCGGCGATCGCGTCGGGAACCGCCGTCCCGTTCGAGCATGGCTTCGCGAGCTGGCGGTGGGCGCTGGCGGTGTACGCCGTCCCTGCCGCGGTCGGCGTCGCCGTCTGCCTCGCCGACCGCGAGCGCACCGTCGTCGAGCGGGCTCCCGCGCTCGATCTCCACCGCCTCCGGGGGTCGTGGTCGATTGCCCTGTACTTCGGCTTCCAGTCGATGGCCTTCTACGCGGGCCTGACCTGGCTGCCGACCATCCTCGAGTCGCACGGCTTCTCGGAGAGCGGCGCCGGAGCGCTCCAGGCGGCGTCGAACGCCGTGCAGTTCGTGCCGGCGTTCCTCGTCCCGGTCTTCGCGGGCCGCCGCCGGCACCAGACGGGCGTGCTCGTGGCCCTCGTGAGCCTCGGCGTGGCCGGCATCGGCGGGCTGCTCGCCGCCCCGGGAGCGGCGCTCCTGTGGATGTTCGTGCTCGGGATCGCGCAGGGCGGGATGCTCGGCCTGGGCATGGTCCTGCCGGTGCTGCGGGGCGGGAGCGGCGCCGCCGTCGCGGGCCTGACCGCGATGGCGCTCTCGGTCGGCTACCTGATCGCAGCCGCCGGCCCGTTCCTGCTCGGGGCGTCGCACGATCTGACCGGGGGATGGACGACGCC
>DASZWI010000150.1:0-4954 GCA_035546715.1 Gaiellaceae bacterium
GACCCGCGGTCCCATGATCGAGCCGGCGGTGGCAGCTGGCAGCGGGAGGATCAGCGGCCGCGCCAGCCGCGCCAGACTCCCACGAGAAAGAGACCGACGAACCAGAAGAGCTCGATCAAGATGACCGCCGTCCCGACGGCCGCGTAGACGTCGAGCCCGAAGATCCAGGCGAACACGAGCCACGCTGCGTACGCGGCCGCGAAGCCCCACAGCCTGCGCGTCACGGCGTGAGACTAGGCGCGGCCGAGGGCGTCGAGCAACCGCAGGGGTAGACGGGCGACGCCGTGCTGCTCGCCCGGAGCGGCCAGCTCGCCGAGGAGGAGCTTCTCGACGCTCCGCCAGAGGAGGCGCGTGCGGGCGATCCGCCACGAGGCGCGAGGCCAGCGATCGAGCGCGTGCTTCAGCTTCCACGACGCGCGATGGAGCGGCGCCAGGGCGAGATCGACCGCAGTCGCGTACGGCTCGAGCGTCCGCGTCCGGCCGTCGAGGACGTCGAGGATCGCCGCGGTCGCGAGACGGGCCGAGACGAAGCACTCGTACATGCCGTCGCCCGAGACGGGATCGATCAGCCCTGCGGCGTCGCCGACGAGCAGCGCCCGCTCGCTCGCGACCTTCGTGCCCGGCCGGCGCAGCGGCAGCCTGTGGCCGCGCAGGTGCTCGAGCGCGTCCTCGTCGATGCCGTGCGCGAGACAGACGCGGCGAAGGTGCTCGCGGATGTTCGGCCCCTCGCTCTGCCAGGCGCCGACGCCGACGTTGACGTGGTCGCCCTTCGCGAAGACCCAGCCGTACCCGCCCGGGATGTCGGCCAGCTCGACGACGGCGCGCCGGGCGTAGCGCGCGCGGTCGACCGTGCCGTACGGGACGTTGCCCTCGTACGCGACGCCGTGGACGATGCCCCCGCCGAGACCGACAGCCTTCGCGGTCGTCCCGTTGGCGCCGTCGGCGCCGACGACGACCCGCGTGTGCACCCGCTCGTCGCCCACCGTCACCGTCTCGCCGTCGGGGTGCACCTCCACCCGCACGCCCTCGCGGACATCCACGTGCGACGCGCGCGCGGCGTCGACGAGGAACGCGTCGAGCCGCCGCCGCTGCGTCATCCGGATCACGGGCTGGCTCGCGTGGCGGACGACGGCGTCGCCGTAGCGGAAGCGCAGCTCGACCAGGTCGACGTCCTCCTCGACCACCGGGGTCGGGTCGACCGGGCACTGCCGGAACGCGCGCGCCGTGAGCCCGCCGCCGCACGGCTTGTCGCGCGGGAAGGTCGCCTTGTCCGCGAGCAGCACGGACGCGCCGGCGTCGGCCAGCCGGATCGCCGTCGCAGACCCGGCGGGCCCGGCGCCGACCACGATTGCGTCGAAACGCTGCACGCCCTGAGGCTACAATGCCCCGGCTCCAGGGGGCGTGTGCCCGAGCGGCCAAAGGGAACGGGCTGTAAACCCGTCGGCTCAGCCTACGGAGGTTCGAATCCTCCCGCGCCCATTCTTCTCACCGCCGAAGGCGCCCAGCGACTGGGCATCTCTCGGCGCCGGCCGACGCGAGACCTAGGGGGCCGGCGAGGTGAGCTGGTCGTCGATCCAGACGCTCGCCTCGGCCGGCTCGACGCCCCGCGACAGCGCGATCTCGGTCGTCAGGAGCTCGTGCGCCCGCTTGACGAGCTCCCGCTCCGTGGGCGAGGGCCTCGATCCCGGCGGGTGCTTGGCTCCGCGGTCGGCGCCGTCGCGCAGGATCTCGGCGAGACCGACGACGCTCCCCAGCTTCCCGCGTGCCTGACGCTGACGCTGGATCCAGGAGTCGCGCTTCGGCGCCGCGTCCGCGGTCAGGATCGCCTGCACGTGGCCGAGCTCGGTCTCGGTCGCAACCGGTCGGAGCTGCTGCTCGGCCCGGCCGAGAGGCAGCCGGACGGACAGGCCGCGCGAGAGCTCGAGGACGACCGCCACCTCGACCTCCCCGCCGACGTCCCGGGTCTCGCGCGCGACGACCCATCCGGCGCCGTGGGCGCCGTGGACGACGACATCGCCGACCGCGAGCTTCAGCGGCGCCAGCTCGGCCTCGAGGTCGGGCTCGAGGGCGCTCACCAGCGCCGCGGCTCGGCGACGATCGTGGTGATCGCGCCGTCGCTGTCGACCGACACGACGAGGCGATGGTCGCCCCTGCCGCGACCGAGCCGGCCCAGCAGGAAGGGCGACCGGGGCCGGACGATGACGGCCTGCGTCGCCGTTCGCGTCTCGACGAGGTAGCCCGCGGACATCCGCTCTTCGAGGAACGCCGTCAGCGCCAGGTTGCGCCCGTCGAGGCTCGGGCGGTTCACCGGGCGAGCGCCTCGCCCAGCTCGCCCTGGAGCAAGACGGTGATCGCGCACGGCCCGAGCTGCAAGGTGAGCTGCCGGCCCTCCGACCAGCCGCCCGAGAACTCGTCCGGCCGGACGACGAAGCCGCTCTGGCGGGATCCGACGTGGAAGAACAGCGTCTCGACCGCCGCCGAATCGTCGCGCAGCAGGACTTCCTGCAGGCGATCGTCCGGCTCGCCGCGGTCCAGCCGGCCGGCGACGACCCCTGCGATGAACGGCGATCCGTCCGCGCCCGAGAAGAGGACGAGCACGTTCCGGCCCACCAGCGCCAGCAGCGCGGCGAGCGCCTCCTCGTATCCGAGGGACGCGGCAGCGCCCTGGCCGGCGCCGCTGAACCGCGTCACGAAGGCGGCTCCTCGGGCTCCGGCTGCGCGGCGGCGTCCGGCGCAGAGGCCGGCGGCCGCGCGGCCGCCCTGGCTTCCTTCTTCGCCCGCTTGAGCTCCCGCTTCTCACGGAGCGCGTTCTCGCGGGCGCGCTTCAGGACCGACTCGGGACTGCGCCGGGCCATCAGCGGCCGCCCCGCCGACGGGCGCGCCGCGGCACCTCGATCGGAACGACCGCGACGCCCACCGCACGTGGAGCCTCCCGGGTGCGCTCCTCGCGATCGAAGGAGACCGCAAGCCCGCGGCAGCGCATCGGGAGCACGCAGTCCGCGGCGAGCCCGTCCGTCTCCACGAGCAGCCGCTCACCCTCCTCCGTCCAGATGAACCCATGACGCTTGTCCGGGTTGAACCAGATCATGTTCCCGTTCACACCGCCCTCCCGTCGAACGAGGTGCGCCGCGGAGACCCCGGCGGGCCTCCGCGACCTGCGCTGACCTGCTAGAGCGAGACGACCGAGGTCGCCTGGGGGCCCTTGGGGCCCTGCTCAGCGTCGAACTGCACCTTCGCGTTCTCGGCGAGCGACTTGTAGCCCTCGCCGACGATCCCGCTGTGGTGGACGAACAGATCGTTGCCGCCTTCGTCGGGGGTGATGAACCCATACCCCTTCTCGGCGTTGAACCATTTCACGGTTCCGGTTGCCATAGATGAAACACCTCCCCCCGCATTCAGAACGGGCAGAGGAAGCACACAAGGCGCAACCGGTACTCGCTCAGTTAGTCCGGCGACAGTAGCACCGGTCCCGGCCCATCGCCGTTCGCGGACCTGGAGACTGCAGGGCTTTCTAAGCCCTCCGTAAGGGCGGCGACCAATACTGTGGGGTGATGAAAACCGAGGCGCAGGCGTGGCTCCGCCACCGGGGTCGTGACCTCCGGCGGGCGCGGCACGTCTCCGCGCACCGGACCGCGACGTTCCGGACACGGATCGTCGTCGCCGCCACCGTCGCCGTCGCGGCGGCCATGGCCGCAACCACCGTGGCCGTCTACAGCATCGTGCGCAGCGAGCTCAAGTCGCAGGTCGACTCCACGCTCGCCTCCGACGCGCAGCGGATCGAGCACATGTCCTTCATCGTCACGCTGCGCCCCGACGCGCCGCCCGTCCTCATTCCCCGCGGGGGGCCGTTCGGCGAATCGTCGTCGCTCCAGGTCGTCACGTCGAACGGGCAGCTCGTCCGCGTTCGGAGCCCGAACGGCCTCCAGCCGCGGCTGCCGGTGACGAGGCCGGTCCTCGCGGTGGCGGCGGGCGAGCGAAGGTCGGCCTCGTTCGACACCCACGTGCTGCAGACGCACGTCCGGATCCTGGCCGTCAACGTCCGGGAGGCGACGGCGGAGCGCGTCGGGCTCGCGGTCGAGGTGGCGGCGCCGCTCTCGGGCGTCGACCACGAGCTCAAGAAGATCCGCGACTGGATCCTGCTCATCTTCCTGATCGGCCTCGGCGTCGCCGCCCTGCTCGGACTGCTCGTGAGCAGGACCGCGCTCCGGCCGATCGCGAACCTGATGCGCGCGACCGAGCACGTCCGGGAGACCGGCGACCTCGCCGAGCGGATCGAGGTGGAGGGAACGGACGAGCTCGCACGGCTGGCGACGAGCTTCAACGGCATGCTCGCCAGCCTCGAGCAGGCCGAGCGGACGCAGCGTCAGCTCGTCGCCGACGCCTCCCACGAGCTCCGGACGCCGCTGACGAGCCTGCGCGTGAACATCGAGATGCTGCTGCGCGGCGAGCTGGGGGACGACCCCGAGGAACGCGAGCGCCTGCTGATCGACGTCGCGGAGCAGATCGACGAGCTGACGTCGCTGATCTCGGGCGTCGTCGAGCTCGCCCGCTCCGACGCCCGCGAGTCGGCCGAGGAGGCGACCGAGTTCCGCTTCGACGAGCTGGTCGCGGAGGCGGTCAGCCGCGCCGAGCTGCACTACCCCGAGCTCCACTTCGAGCTCACGCGCACGCCGGCGACGCTCGTCGGGAGACCCGGCGCGATCTCGCGGGCCGTCACCAACCTGATCGACAACGCCGGGAAGTGGAGCGCGCCCGGAGACACCGTCGAGGTGACCAGCGACCTGAGCGGCCTCGCCGTTCGCGACCACGGGCCCGGCGTCGATCCGAAGGACCTGCCCTTCGTCTTCGACCGCTTCTACCGCTCGCGAGCCGCGCGCAAGCTGCCGGGCTCGGGGATCGGCCTGTCGATCGTGAGGCAGGTCGCGCAGGCCCACGGCGGCGACGCGGAGCTCGG
>DASZWI010000151.1:0-52270 GCA_035546715.1 Gaiellaceae bacterium
GGGCCCGAGTTGCCGATGCAGGTGGTGCAGCCGTAGCCGACGGTGTTGAAGCCGAGCTCGTCGAGATAGCGGTCGAGACCCGACGCCTCGTAGTACCGCGTGACCACCTTCGAGCCCGGCGCGAGCGACGACTTCACCCAGGGCCTGCGCTGCAGGCCGCGCTCGACCGCCTTCTTCGCGAGCAGGCCGGCGCCGACCATCACCTGCGGGTTCGACGTGTTCGTGCACGACGTGATCGCCGCGATGACGACGCTCCCGTGGCCGAGCTCGAAGTCTCTGCCCTCGACCGGGACGAGCGTCTCGTCGACGTCGGCGACCGCCACCGGCACCGCGCCCACCTGGTGCGACTCGCCGGCGGGGGCCTGCTCGGTCGTCGGGTCGCTGGCGGGGAACGTCTCCGCCACCGACTCGTCGTGGCCGTTGCCGTAGTCGACGCCGAAGCTCGGCAGCTCGCCGGCGAACGCCGACTTCGCGCTCGCGAGCGGCACCCGGTCCTGCGGGCGGCGCGGGCCCGCGAGCGACGGCTCGACGGTCGCGAGGTCGAGCTCGACGATCTGCGAGTACGTCGGGTGCGCGTCCGGCTCGTGCCAGAGGAGGTTCTCCTTGCAGTACGCCTCGACCAGCGCGACGCGCTCCGCCGGGCGCCCGGTCAGGCGCAGGTAGTCGAGCGTCTGGTCGTCCACCGGGAAGAACCCGCACGTCGCGCCGTACTCGGGCGACATGTTCCCGAGCGTCGCGCGGTCGGCGAGCGTCAGCGACGCGATGCCGGGTCCGAAGTACTCGACGAACTTGCCGACGACGCCCGTCTTCCGCAGCAGCTCGGTGGCCGTCAGCACGAGGTCGGTCGCCGTCGCGCCCTCGGGCAGCGAACCGGTCATCTTGAAGCCGACCACCTGCGGCACGAGCATCGAGACCGCCTCGCCGAGCATCGCGGCCTCGGCCTCGATGCCGCCGACGCCCCAGCCGAGCACGCCGAGCCCATTGACCATCGTCGTGTGCGAGTCCGTCCCGACGAGCGTGTCCGGGAAGGCGACGCCGTCGCGATCCTCGACGACCCGGGCCAGGTACTCGAGGTTGACCTGGTGCACGATCCCGGTCGCGGGCGGCACCACCTTGAAGTTGTCGAAGGCGCCCTGACCCCAGCGCAGGAAGGCATAGCGCTCGCGGTTGCGCTCGAACTCGAGCTCGGCGTTGCGCTGGATGGCGAGGCGCGTGGCGAACTCGTCGACCTGCACCGAGTGGTCGATCACCAGCTCGACCGGGATCAGCGGGTTGATCCGCTGCGGGTCGCCGCCGAGATCGCGCATCGCGTCGCGCAGCGCGGCGAGGTCGACGACGCAGGGCACGCCGGTGAAGTCCTGGAGCAGCACCCGCGAGGGCGAGAACGCGATCTCGCGCGACGGCTCGGCCTTCGCGTCCCACCGTGCGACCGCCTCGACGTCCGCGTCGTCGCTCGTGCGGAGCACGTTCTCGAGCAGGACGCGCAGCGTGTACGGCAGCCGCTCGACGTCGTACGTCGCCTGCAGGTCGGCGAGCCGGAAGTAGGCGTACGTGCTGTCGCCGACACGGAGCTGCGCGGGTGCGGCCATCAGGTCGATTCAAGCAGAACCCGGCCGACCGCCCGGCCACTCCCGCCCGGCGGCTCCCGCGGCTTCAGCCGCTGTGCCCGCGCGCCTGGGTGAACCGGTTGAGCGTGACGAGCCCGATGCCGCCGACCATGTTCCCCGCCGCCGCGAGGCCGAGGTTCCCGAACCAGAACGGCCAGTGGATGTGCGCGCCGAAGCGGATCGCCATGAGCAGCTCGACCGACTCGACGATCACGTGGTCGAAGGTCCCGAGGCCGATGATCGCCCCGACGGTCCAGGCGATCGCGACGCGGACCCCCATCGACTGCTGCCCCTCGACGAACCACGTCATCGCCGTCATCAACGCGCCGGCGAAGACCGCGCTCAGGAAGAGGGCGAGCGGATGGTTGGCGTGCAGCTTCGACGCCGCGTCGACGATCGGCGTGCCGCTCCCGTGCGGCAGCACGCCGTGGGAGGTGACGATGAGCGCGACCGTGATCCCGCTGACGATGTTGAAGATCGGCGAGACGGTCCACAGCTCCGCGAGCTTCCGCCACGCGTGGCGCTCCTTCCCGTCCAGCCCCGCGAGCGGCACGAGGAAGTTCTCGGTGAAGAGCTCGCCGCGGCCGACGACCAGGAAGACGAAGGCCAGGCCGAAGGCGACGGCGCCGGCCGTGTGGGCCGCGTCCTTGCCGAAGTGCGGCGTGAGCGCGCTCGTGACGAGCGCGAACGCGACGAGCCCGACGACGACGTCGAATCCGGCCGCCAGCGCGGTCGAGACGAGCTCGACGACGGGTCGCTCGAGCCGGCGCGCGCCCTCCCGCCGCGTCCGCTTGTAGATCTCCTCGGGCCCGGGAGCCCCGGTCCGAGCGTCGTCGGCGTCCGCCACACCGCGCGACTACCGCGCCCGCGACGCCGTAAACTCGGCGGCCGTGGCGGCGCGGCGGATCGTGGGGCTGGGCGGGGGCGGAGACACGTTCGAGCAGAGCCGCCTGCTCTACGAGTACGTGCTCCGCCTGACCGGCAAGGAACGCCCGCGGGTGCTGTTCGTGCCGACGGCCGTCGGCGACTCGCCGGAGCGGACGCTCTGGTTCTACGAGCGCTTCGAGGGCCTCGGCGACCTCGGGCACCTGCCGTTCTTCCCCTGGCCGCCCGAGAACCTGCGCGAGCACGTCCTGTCCTACGACGCCATCGACGTCAGCGGTGGGAACACGGCGAACATGCTCGCCATCTGGCGGGTGCACGGCTTCGACGCGATCCTGCGCGAGGCCTGGGAGCAGGGGACCCTCCTCTTCGGGGCGAGCGCAGGGATGATCTGCTGGTTCGAGGCCGGCGTCACCGACTCGTTCGGGCCGCAGCTCGAGGGCATGCGCGACGGGCTGGGGTTCCTCGCTGGGAGCGCCTGCCCGCACTACGACGGCGAGGAGCGGCGGCGGCCCCGCTACCGCGAGCTCGTCGAGGGCGGCTTCCCGGCCGGGATCGCCGCCGACGACGGCGTCGCGCTCCACTACGAGGGGACGGAGCTCGTCGAGGTGGTCACGTGCCGGCCCGGGACCGCCGCCTACCGCGTCACGCCCGCGGGCGAGGAGCGGATTGACGCGCGGCTCCTCGGGTAGGGGAAGGCCGTGAACGCGCAGCGCTCGGCCGTGCTCCAGGTCCTGCTCGAGGGTGTGCCGCTCCCGGCGACGCGGGACATGCTCCTCTCCTACGCACGCGCGCAGGACGCGGCGCAGGCAGCGTGGCTGGAGCCGCTCCCGGAGGGCCGGTACGACCGGATCGACGCCGTCGCGGAGGCGCTCTCGGCCCCGTCGCGGACCCCCTCGCCGCCCGCTCGTCTCCCGCAGCCGGAGAGCGACAAGCCGCCGGGCGGAAGCGCCTACCTCGACGCCGGCGAGGAGTCCGGGGCGGTGCGGCCGTCCGCGCCGTACGTGCATCCGCCGGAGAAGGCCATCCAGCAGCAGGCGGCGCTCCAGAAGGAGCAGCAGGCGCGGCAGGAGGGCTAGCTACTTCCTCGCCGGCCGCTCGACCGCCGTCGCGGTCAGCCGCTCGGACTGCTCGGCGAGCTTCCGGAGGGCGGCCGTCTCGTCGGCGAGGTTGGCGCCCAGCAGCTCCGCCACCTGCTCGAGCCCGAGCTCGCCGGCCAGCCTGATCGCCGCGTCGTAGGCGTTGATCTCGTAGTGCTCCGTGCCCATCGCCGCCTCGCAGTCCACCGCCGGCCGCAGCGCGGGCATGACCTGGTCGACGAGATCGTCCCGCTCCACGCGGAGCCCGTCGAGGCCGAGCGCCGGCTTGCCGCGCGGCTCCTCGCCGAGGGCGGCGAAGGCGTCCTTGATCCGCTGCACGTGCGCGCGCGTCTCCTGCAGGTGCTCCTCGAGCGCGCTCTTCAGCTCCTCGTCCTTCGTGTCCTGCGCCAGGTGCGGGAGGATCCGCTTCGCGAGCGTGTCCTCGACGGTGAGCAGCTTGCCGAGGTGCTCCAGGAGGAGGTCGCGCGCCGTCTCCACCTGCGGCGGCAGCCTCAGCGCCGGTGCCTTGCCGGGGATGGTGCTCATGTCGACGATCCTCCTCCTCGTTCCGCCACCCGCTGCTTCTGCGGGACGACCGTGTACTTGGGGTCGGCGGCCGACTGGAAGCCCGCCCGGAAGACCGACCAGCGCAGCGCGAGCTCGCCGCCGAGGACGAGCGCCCCTCCCAGGACCGTGGCGGCGCGGCTCCGTCCGCCGCGGAGGGCGATCAGCCCGGCCCCGGCTGCGGTCGCCGCCTTCGCGATCCGCCCGTACCGCCGGGCGTCGCCCTCCTTGTAGACCTCGCCGACGAAGCCGAGCCTCTTCTCCATCGCGAAGGTGAGCGCGAGCGCGGCGGCCGATCCGCCGACCGCCGCCCGCCGCGCCGGTCCCGCGTGCTCGGGCGCGGTCACCATCGCGATCGCGGCTCCCGCCGACGAGGCGGCGCTGGCGCCGAACAGCCACGGCAGCTCGTCGCGCGCCTCGCTCCACACGGGGATCGCCGTGTTCGCGATCAGCGCGCCGGTGTACGTCGCGAGCGGCGGTCCCGCGAGGAAGGACACGAGCTCCGCCAGCCATTTCACGGGCCGCAGCTTGTGGACGACCGGCAGCGGGTCGAGGAGCTCCAGCGCGGCGGCGGTGTTCGAGGCGCCGCCGGAGACCAGCAGGATCCACGAGCCGACGCTCATCGGCGACGTCACCTTGAACATCCGCATCATGTGCAGGAACCGCTCGGGCCGGCCCAGGTCCATGATCAGGAGCAGCGGCGAGGCGGTGTCCGCGATCGCGCCGACGACCAGGGCGCGCTTCGCGAGCTCGTGGTTCCGCGACAGGCGGGCGAGGCCGTGGAGGACGGACGCCGCGCCGGCGATGCCGCCGGTCCAGAAGTAGAAGGGGACCTCCGGCGCCCACACCGGCTCCTTGACGATCGGCCGGCCGTAGTAGGAGTCCATCTGCGTGCCCAGCTCGGTGATCGAACCGCGCCACGGCGTCGTCCCGCCGGGGCGGCCGTTCTCCATCGACCGGTGCTCGTCGATCGCGCGGCGGTCGGTCACTCGCCGCCTCCGACGAACGCCGCGGCGAGGCCGACGAACATCGCGGCCGCCGCGAGCGCGGTCGACTTCCAGAGGCGCGGCAGGTGCGCGGTCGGGACGACCGGGTCCGGCGGCAGGCCGTACACCTCGGGCTCGTCCAGCAGCAGGAAGAACGCGCCGAAGCCGCCGACGCCGTCGCCGGCGTCGTGGCCGTAGAGGCGCGCGCCGTTCCAGCGCTCGGCCTGCAGCTTCTCGAGCCGCTTCCCGGCGCGCTCGCGCAGCTCGTCGAGCTCGCCGAACTGGATCGAGTTCGTCGGGCAGGCCTTGGCGCAGGCCGGCTCGTGACCGCCCTTCAGCCGGTCGTAGCAGAGGGTGCACTTCCAGACCCGCCCGTCCTCCTTCTTGCCGAGCAGGTCCATGAGGAGCGGCGCGTCCTCGGCCTGGCGCGGCAGATGGCGCCTGTCGATGACGCCGAACGGGCAGGCCGGGACGCAGTAGCCGCAGCCGTTGCAGACGTCCTCCTGCACGACGACGGTGCCGAACTCGGTGCGGAAGAGCGCGCCGGTGGGGCAGACGTCGAGGCAGCCGGCGTGCGTGCAGTGCTTGCAGACGTCCGACTCCATCAGCCAGCGGAGGGGCTGCGGCCCGCCCTCCCGCGTCGCGGTCGCGACGTCGCCGCTCTCGACGTCGATCGGGTCGAGGTGCATCTGCTTGCGCTGCTCGACGAACGTCACGTGACGCCACGTGTTCGCGTTCAGGCTGGAGGTGTTGTCGTAGCTCTCGCCCGTCCAGACGAGGCCGTCCTCGGGGATGAGGTTCCACTCCTTGCAGGCCACCTCGCACGCCTTGCACCCGATGCAGATCGACGTGTCGGTGAAGAACCCCATGCGGGGCTTCGCCTCGTCGCCGTAGGTGTCGGGCCAGGCGGCCGGGCTCCCCGTGGGCTGGGCGAGATCGGTCACGTCCAGCGCTCCGACTCCGGCTCGGCGCGCTCCGCGCCGTCGCGCTTCGCGTAGGCCGCCGCGCGCTTGCCGGCGACGAGCTCCGTCAGCTTCGGGCCGCGCGGGCGGCGCCCGGGCCGGATGTCGCACGTGAACGCCTTGACCTCCTGGATGTTCACGTTCGGCTCGATCGTCATGTGCGCGAGGTCGTTGGCGGCGCCGCCGGTGGTCAGGCCGCGCTGGCCCCAGTGGTAGGGCAGGCCGACCTGGTGGTGGACCTTGCCGGCCACCGTCACCGGCCGCATGCGGTCGGTGACCATGACCCGGGCCTCGATCGCCGAGCGCGCGGTGACGATCGTCGCCCAGCCGCCGTGCTCGAGGCCGCGCTCCGCCGCCAGATCCGGGTGCACCTCGACGAACATCTGCGGCTGGAGCTCCGAGAGGTACGGCGTGAAGCGCGTCATGCCGCCGGCGGTGTGGTGCTCGGTCAGCCGGTACGTCGTGACGACGTACGGGTACTCGTCGCTTCCGCCCTCGCCGGCGACCGGATTCGACGGGTCCTCGGCCAGGTCGTTCTGGAGGCGCGCCGGGTTCGCCCTCTGGTCGTAGAGCGGGTTGTCGAAGGGAGACTCGTGCGGCTCGTAGTGCGTCGGCAGCGGCCCGTCGACGAGCCCCTGCGGCGCGTACAGCCAGCCGAGGCCGTCGGCCTGCATGATGAACGGCTTGTCGCCGCCGATCGCGTCGGGGCCGTGCGCGTCGGGCTGGGGCCGGAACGACGGCGGCTTGTCCGCCTCGAAGTCGGGCGTGTCGTAGCCGACCCACTTCGCCTGCTCGGAGTCCCACCAGACGAGCCTCTTGCGCTCCGACCACGGCTTCCCCTCGGGATCGGCGGAGGCGCGGTTGTAGATCAGGTGCCGGTTCGACGGCCAGGCCCAGCCCCACTGGAGCGCCACGTACGCCTGCTCCCAGTGCGGGACGCGGCGGGCGGCCATGTTCGTGCCGCCGGCGTAGACGCCGCAGTAGATCCAGCAGCCGCAGCTCGTCGAGCCGTCCGCCTTCAGCAGCGTGTACGAGGCGAGCGCCTGGCCCCGGTCGTCCCAGCCGTTGATCTCCTGCAGGACGGCCTCGGCGCTCGGCTCCTCGAGCTCGCCGCTCGTCGGGTAGTTCCAGCGGAGCTGCTGGATCGGGCGGTCCTTCGGGTCCTCCGAGTCCTTCAGGCGCTCCTGGATCTTCTTGCCGAGTTGGTAGTAGAACCAGAGCTCGGAGCGGGCGTCCTCGCGCGGCTCGACCGCCCTGAAGTGCCACTGGAGCAGCCGCTGCGTGTTCGTGAACGACCCGTCCTTCTCGAGGTGCGAGCTGGCGGGCATGAAGAACACCTCGGTGCCGATCGTCTCCGGCGACACCTCGCCCGACTCGACCTCCGGGCTGTCGTACCAGAAGGAGGCGCTCTCGATCTCGACGAGGTCGCGCACCACGAGCCACTCGAGCCGGCCGAGCGCGAGCCGCTGCGCCCTGCCGTTCGCGGAGCCGATCGCGGGGTTCTCGCCGGCGATGATGTAGCCCTTGACGTTGCCCTCGAGCATCTGGCCGACCGTCCAGTAGACCGAGTTGTCCTCGTCGACGCGCGGCAGGTAGTCGAAGCACCAGTCGTTCTCCTCGGTCGCGTTCGGCCCCCACCAGGCCTTCATCAACGACACCATGTAGGCGTCGGCGTTCCCGTAGAACCCGTTCGAGGGCGTCGTGGCCCGGACGTACGCGGCCAGGCTGCCGTAGTCCTTCGTCTGCGGGTGGGTCAGGTAGCCGGGCAGCAGGTCGTAGAGCGTCGGGATGTCGGTCGAGCCCTGGATCGAGGCGTGCCCGCGCAGCGCGAGGATCATCCCGCCCGGGCGGCCGATGTTGCCGAGCAGGAGCTGGATGATCGCGGCGGTGCGGATGATCTGGACGCCGACGGTGTGCTGCGTCCAGCCGACCGCGTAGCAGATCGACCCGGTCCGCTCCCGGCCCGAGTTGCGGCACAGCTCCTCGCAGTGCCAGAGGAAGTCCTCCACGGAGCAGCCGCAGATCTCGGCGACGCGCTCGGGCGTGTAGCGCGCGTAGTGGCGCTTGAGGATCTGGAAGACGCAGCGCGGGTCCTGGAGCGTCCAGTCCTCGGCCGGCGGCTCGCCGCCGCCGGGCTCCGTCTCGCCCTCGCCCGGCGCGAACCCCTTGCCGCGCTTCCCGGCGGCGGCGTGGACCTTCGTGCCGTCGTACTGCCACGTCGTGACGTCGTACTCGCTCTGCTCGGGGTCCCAGCCGGAGAAGAGGCCGTCGGCGTCCTCGGTGTCGGCGAACGGCTCGCCCACGATCACGCGCGCGTTCGTGAAGTGCTTGACGTACTCCTCGAAGTGCCGGTCGTTGGAGAGGATGTAGTTGACGATGCCGCCGAGGTAGGCGATGTCGGTGCCGGCGCGGATGCCGACGTGCTTCGTCGCCATGGCGCTCGTGCGCGTGAACCGCGGGTCGACGTGGACGACCGTCGCCCCGCGCTCCCGGGCCTCCATCACCCACTGGAAGCCCACCGGGTGATTCTCGGCCATGTTCGAGCCCATGATCGTGATCACGTCCGCGTTCTGCAGGTCCTGCTGGTGATCCGTGGCCCCGCCTCGTCCGAACGAGGTGCCCAGACCGGGCACCGTGGAGGAGTGTCATATGCGGGCCTGGTTCTCGACCTGCACGATCCCGAGGGCGGTGAGGAGCTTCTTCATCAGGTAGTTCTCCTCGTTGTCCAGGGTCGCGCCGCCGAGGTTCCCGATCCCGAGCGTGCGGTGGGCGGGCGCGCCGTCCTCGGTCGTCTCCTGCCAGGTCGCGTTGCGCGTCTCGACGATGCGGTCGGCGATCATGTCCATCGCCTGGTCGAGCTCGAGCTCTTCCCAGTGGGTGCCGTACGGCCGCCGGTACTTGACCTTGTACTCGCGCAGCGGCCCGTCGTGCATGTTCTTCGAGGCGGCCCCCTTCGGGCACAGGCGCCCGCGTGAGATCGGGCTGGCCGGATCGCCCTCGACCTGGATCACCTTCCCGTCCTTGACGTACGCGAGCTGGGCGCAGCCGACCGCGCAGAACGGGCAGATCGACTGGGCGACCGTGTCGGCGCTCGCGATGCGCGGCTGGAGCCTGACCGACGCGCCCGACTGCGCGGCCTTGCCGAGGCCGAGGGGATCCCCCTCACGGAGCTGCTTCACGAGCGGCCAGGAGCCGAGGACCTCGCCGAGGCGCACGGTTCCTCTCTACCACCACCGCGTCAGCGGAAACGCATCGTCTCGCGATCGGTCCGGGAGGCTAGGACCGCCGGCCGGCGTCGAGCGCCTCGAGCGCGCGGTGCAGGTGCTCGCGCTCGGGCCCGAGCTCCTCGTGCACCGAGGCGAGGCGGCGCTCGCCCTCGGGCGTCAGGCGGAGGTCGACGACCCGGCCGTCGTGGGGCGACGGGGAGCGCTGGACGAGCCCCGCCTCCTCCGCGCGCTGCACCAGCTCGGTCACCGCGCTCTGCGTCAGCGACAGCCGGCCGACGAGGTCGGAGACGCGTCCGATCCCGTCGTCCGTCCCCGCGATCTGGAGCAGGAGGAGATGCTGCCGCGGGGTCAGGCCGTGCGAGCGCGCGCAGTCCTCGCTGCGCCGGAGGAACCGGCGCAGCTCCGCGCGGAACTCGGCTGCTGGGCGATACGGATTGCTCATCGGCGGAGTTCGGTGGCGACTGTTCTCTCACACCGGCCCGGCGGAATCAACGGACCGCCCGGTTCCGGCGCGCTTAATCGCGCGTTAACCGGCCGGGACGACGCAGCCAACATCGCGGGGGTAGAACCACCGGCGTGCGTCTCGCAGGCAACGCCGTCGCCTATCTCGCCGTGGCCGTCGCAGGAGCGGCGCTCGCACTGCTCGGGGCCGCGGCGTTCGACAAGCTCGGCGAGACGACGACCGTGCAGGCCCAGGCCTCGACCGTCACGGTGCCCGCGAGCGCGCCGTCCGCGCGGGGCGGGCTGACGAACGAGCAGATCTACGCGCGCGACGCGCCCGGCGTGGTCCAGATCACGGCGACCTCGACCGTGCAGTCGCAGACCGACCCCTTCGGGTTCCTGCCGCCGACCAGCCAGACCGAGCAGGCGCTCGGCTCGGGCTTCGTCCTCGACAAGGCCGGCCACATCGTCACGAACGAGCACGTGGTCGCCGGGGCGTCCAAGGTGCTCGTGTCCTTCTCCGGCCAGGACCAGATCCGGGCGAGCGTCGTCGGCAAGGACATCTCCACGGACCTCGCCGTGCTGAAGATCGACGCGCACGCCCGCGCGCTGACGCCGCTCGAGCTCGGCGACTCCGATGGCGTCCGCGTCGGCGACCCGGTCGTCGCGATCGGCAACCCGTTCGGCTACGACCGCACGCTCACGTCGGGCATCGTCAGCGCGGTCGGCCGTGAGATCGCCGCGCCGAACAGCGCGCCGATCGAGAACGCGATCCAGACCGACGCCGCGATCAACCATGGCAACTCGGGCGGCCCGCTGATCGACGCCGACGGCCAGGTGATCGGCGTGACCTCGCAGATCTCGACCGGCAACACCGGCGAGCAGGGGAACATCGGCATCGGGTTCGCCATCCCGATCGACCTCGTCCGCACGATCACCGCGCAGATCATCAAGACGGGCAAGGTCGAGCACGCGTTCCTGGGCGTGGGGACGCAGGCCGTGACGCCGCAGCTCGCGAAGCTCTTCAACCTGCCGGTTCGGCACGGCCTGCTGGTCGCGGACGTCCAGCAGGGCAGCGCCGCCGACAAGGCCGGGATCGAGGAGGGCAAGACCAACGTGATCGTCGGCGGCGAGAGCTACCAGCTCGGCGGCGACATCATCACGGCTGTCGACGGCAAGCCCGTCACCACCGAAGCTCAGCTGAGCGCGGTCATCTCCACGAAGAAGCCGGGCGACCATCTGCCGGTGACGCTGGTCCGCTCGGGCAAGACGAAGAAGCTCACCGTGACCCTGGGCTCGAGATGACGGGTGTCGCGCCGACCGGGGTCGAGACGGCGATGCGCCGCCGCAAGGACGGACGGCAGTACCTCCCCCCGTGGAACGCCGTCCCGGGTCCGTAGGTCAGGACCCTGCCGGCGCCGCCCCCTGAGCGGCGTCGGGTCGAAAGGCCGGTCGCGGCCCGCCCGCCTGCCCGGGTCGCGACCGGTCTCTCCACGCTGCGCGGCGGCGTCTACCCTGTCGCGCATGGAGCGTGGGCAGATCCTCTTCGAGGAGACCCAGGTCGAAGACGAGGAGCTCTGGCAGGACTCGAGCGGCGACGACCACACAGGCTGGTTCTGCGTCCGCACCGACCCGTTTCCGTGCCCCGCCGCCGGCTGCACGTTCGTCGCCGAGTTCATGACGGCAGCGCACCTGATCCTCGTGTGGCAGGAGCGCGACGACCCGAATCTCCTCCGCCACGCCGCCCGGGCCCGCGACGTCGGGCGCAACCCTCGGGTGGTCGACTACCTCTCGGACTACGGGCCCAGCGCGTCGTACTACGCGTGGGTCGCGGCCGGACGACCGGTGCACGGCGTCCGCGCCGCATGATCGAGCACCGGTTCGGCAGCAGCGCGCCCCTGTCGCTCGGGGTCGAGGAGGAGCTGATGATCCTCGACGCGCAGACGCTCGACCAGGTCGGCGCCGTCGACCGGATCCTCGCCGGGGCCGCCGGGCTCGAGCTGCCCGGGCGGTACAAGACGGAGCTCTTCGCGTCGGTGGTCGAGACGAACACCGGCGTCTGCGCGTCCGTGGCCGAGGTGGACGCCGCTCTGCCCGCGCTCCGCAGCGCCGCCGCCTCGATCGCGCGGGCGGAGGGCCTCGCGGTCGCCGCGTCCGGCTCGCATCCCTTCGCCCGTCCCGAGGCGCAGCCGATCGTGCAGGAGGAGCGCTACCTGACGTTCCTCGCCTACGGCGGGATCTCGGTGCGCCACCAGGGCGTCCAGGGCCTGCACGTCCACGTCGGCATGCCGGGTGCGGACGAGTGCTGGCGCTGCCTGGAGCTGATCCTGCCGTGGCTTCCGGTCGTCCTCGCGCTGTCGGCGAACGCGCCGTGGCTCGGCGGCGAGCTGACCGGCTTCGCGTCGAACCGGGCGCCGGTGCTCGTCGAGCTGCCGCGTGCCGGCGCGCCGCCCGCGTTCGGCTCGTACGCCGGCTGGGAGCGCTGGGTGGAGCGGCTGACGGCGCTCGGCGTCGCCCCGGACTACACGCGCATCTGGTGGGACGTGCGTCCGCACCCGCTGCTCGGGACGCTCGAGGTGCGGATGCCCGACCAGCCCACCGACGTGCGGCTGTCGGCGGCGTTCACGGCGCTCGTCCAGGCGCTCTGCGCCGCGGCGCTCGACGGAGCTCTGGCGCCGGCTCCCGCCGGCGGCGACCGGGGCCGTGCCGACTACGCCCAGAACCGGTGGTCGGCCGCCCGCTTCGGCCCGCGGGCCGAGCTGCTGCACCCGGACGGCCGCACGGTCGCCCGCGCGTCGGAGCTGGGCGCCGAGCTGCTCGAGCTGGTCGCCCCGGCCGCCGCCTCGCTCGGGAGCGCGGAGCTGCTCGCGCGCATCGACCCGGCCGGCTGCGAGGCCGACCTCCAGGCGCGGTTCGCCTCCGCCCGGGAGGCCGCGGCCGACGTGGTCGCCCGGTCAGTACCCTAGGGGCCGATGGCGACCGTCACCGAGACCCTGCAGGTCACCGGCATCCGGTGCGAGCGCTGCGTGATGCGCCTCGCGAAGACGCTCGAGGGCCACGAGGGCCTCGAGGCCGCCAACGCGAACCTGATGGGGCTCGTGCAGCTCTCGTACGACGACGAGCGCACCACGAGGGATGCGCTCGTCGACGTCATGACCAGAGCGGGCTTCCGCCCGCTGCCGGAAGGTCAGTGGTAGTTCGACGTCGTCCCTGACGGGTCGTTCGCCCCGCCGGGAAGCTTCTCCACGATCTTCGGCTCGTCGGTGACGCCCTCCGGGTGCGAGAGCTTCTCGCGCTGCGCGGCGCGCTCCGCCGGCGGCGGCGTGACGCCGGCCCGGGCGCCGGTCGCCTCCGCGTTGTCGACCGCCGCCTCGGCGCTGTCGACGCCGTCCTCGTCCGCCTCGAGCAGCATCGGGTCGGCCAGCGCCGGGTCGATCAGCCCGTAGTGCACGAGCACCGCCTCGCGGTCGAACGAGCCGTGGTCGGCGCGCGGCGAGCTCTCGACGACCTCCTTGGACACGGTCGCGCGGATCTCGTCGCTGCTCCCGTGCAGCAGCTGGTGCGGGATCGCGTGCTGCGTCTTGCGCAGGCGGCCGCTCTCCACCACCGTGCAGTCGTCGTGGTCCGCCACGACGTGGCCCAGCTTCTGGCCGTCGACGGTGACGACGGTCTGTCCGTTCATCGGGACCTCCCCCTGGTCGCGTGGCTTCCCCATACCGGCCCGGAGCCTGTTCCAAACCGGGAATTGTCGTCGCTGTCGATTCGTTGAAAACGGGTGCTAGGGTGGCCGCTCGATGAGCGATGGCACGTCGGGCACCGCCGAGGCACGCCGGATCGCGCAAGCAGCGCGCGACCGGGTGCGGTTCGAAGAGGAGGCGCTCGAGCTGTCCGACCAGGTGTACCGCGTCGCTCGCCGTCTCGTCGGGTCCCGGGAGGAGGCCGACGATCTCGTGCAGCAGACCTACGAGCGGGCGTTCCGGTCGTGGCAGCAGTTCACGCCGGGCACGAACCTGCGCGCGTGGCTCCTGCGCATCCTGACGAACCTCAACATCGACCGCGGCCGGCGCCAGCAGCGGACGCCTCAGACGACGTCGATCGACGAGGCCGCGGACTACTTCCTCTACAACAAGCTCGAGGCCGCGTCGCCCGACGGGAACCAGGACGAGGAGCGCGTGCTCGAGCGCCTCAGCCAGGACTCGATCGTCGACGCGCTCGCCGACGTGCCGCACGACTTCCGCGACGTGGTCGTCCTGGTC
This sequence comes from Gaiellaceae bacterium, assembly GCA_035546715.1. Taxonomy (GTDB): domain Bacteria; phylum Actinomycetota; class Thermoleophilia; order Gaiellales; family Gaiellaceae; genus PALSA-600. The sequence continues at coordinate 14,005 of DASZWI010000151.1, forward strand.
GACATCGGCGAGTTCTCGTACGCCGACGCCGCGCAGATCCTCGACATCCCGATCGGGACCGTCATGTCGCGCCTGCACCGCGGTCGGCGTATCCTGAAGAAGAGCCTCGCGGACAAGGCCCTACCCGCATGAGCGATCCCTGTGAGAAGTGCGAGGAGATGATGCAGCCGTTCCTGGACGGCACGCTCTCCGACGACGAGGTGGCCGAGGCCGAGCGTCACCTCGAGCGGTGCAACTGGTGCGCCAAGCGCTACCGGTTCGAGGAGCGGCTCCGTCACTTCGTGCGCGTCGCCGTCTCCGAGCCGATGCCCCCCGAGCTGAAGGCGAAGCTCGCGGCGCTCCGCACGCCGCTGTAGCTCAGGTCGACGGGTAGTCGACGTCCCCCGGCGGCTCCAGGTCGGAGCAGTCGACGAGCCTCGGGTCGAGCGCCCGGCCGCCCTCGTCCGGGATGTCGCCCCACGTCGCCCGCGCGAGGAGGACCGGGTGGCTCCGCGTGCCGTCGTAGGTCGCGGCGAGCACCTCGCCGTCGTCGCGATGCTCGAGCAGCCGCTCGACCGCGCGCGGATCGAGCGTCGGCCCGTCGGCGAGGACGACGAGCGCATGCGTCGCGCCGTCCGGGAGCGCGGCGAGACCCGCGCGGAGCGACGCGCCCGGGCCGGTCTCCCAGTCGGCTGCGCGCACGATCTCGGCGCCTGCGAGCTCCGGGAGCCGATGCGCTCCCTCGACGACCACCGTCAGGTCGACGCCGCGCGCCTGCGCGAGCCGTCGGAGCACGGCGGGCAGCAGCTCGGCCTGCTTCGGCCGGCCGTAGCGCGTCGACGCGCCGGCGGCCAGGACGACCGCCGCGATCAGCGGACCGAGACGGTCGCGTGCAGGATCTCGATCAGCCGGGTCGGCTGCTCGGTGCCCGGGTCGCCGTAGCGGCCGATCAGCCGCACGACCGCCTGGCCCTTCACGACATGGCCGAGGACGGCGTAGACCGGGGTGGAGTCGAGCTGCGCCGCGGCGGCCCCCGTGCAGACGAAGAACTGGCTGCCGCTCGTGCCCGGCGCCTCGTTCGGCGCCTTGGCCATCGCCACGGTGCCGACGCCGTAGTGCGTCGACCGGGCCGGCTTGTCGACCGTCTCGTACCCGGGCGTGCCCGTGCCCCTCGCGGTCGGGTCGCCGCCCTGCACGATGAACCCGGGGACGATCCGGTGGAAGGCGGTGCCGTCGAAGTAGCGGTGCCGGACGAGGCTGACGAACGACGCCGCGGTGTGCGGCGACGTCTTCACGGCGAGGCGTACGGTGAAGCTGCCGCAGTTCGTCGCGAACGTGACGTCGTAGGTCTTCGACGCGTCGAGGAGCTTTCTCGGCTTCGGCGCCGTGCGCGGGCCGAGCCGGGGCCGCGGCGCCGAGCCGCACCGGGGCTTGGCCCCGGGCGTCGCCTGCGCACCGGCGGCGAGGACGCCGAGCGCGACGGCGACGGCGGCTAGCGGCAGCCCGCGACGTCGTGCCATACGGCGTCCACGTTGTCGACGTACTGGACGACGGCGCCCGAGGGAGCGCCGCCGGCCTCGGCGACGGCGGTCGGGCCGGCGTTGTACGCGGCGAGCGCGAGGTCGGCGTTGTCGAACCGGTCGAGGAGCTGCTTCAGATACCGGGCGCCGGCGAGGATGTTCGTCTCGGGCTGGTCGGGATCGAGCTGGAGGGACCGCGCGGTCGCGGGCATGAGCTGCAGCAGGCCGCGCGCTCCGACCGGGGAGCGGGCGTCCACCTCGAGGTTCGACTCGACCTTGGCGACGGCGTAGAGCATCGCCGGCGGCACCGAGGTCTCGCGCGCGGCCGCCTCGAAGGCGGCGCGCAGCCCGGCCGGGAAGGGGCACGCGTCGGTGACGGAGGAGACCTCCTGGGCGGCGGGCGGCCGGGCGGCCTGCGCGGGCGCGACGAACGGGACGGCCGAGCGCCCGAGCACGATCGCCCAGGTCGCGGCGGCACCCGCGACCACGGCCAGCATCGCCACGCGACGTTGCGTCTCGCGAACCATGGGCGCGGAAGCGTACCGCGCCTCAGGCGGGTTCGGCCAGCGCGGTCCGCGCCCGCCGCAGGAGCGCGCGGGCGACGTCGACCTTGTACGCGTTCCGCGGCAGCGGGGTCGTTCCTGCCAGCGTGACGTCGCCGGCGTCTGCCAGGAGCCACGGAATCGGGGCCACGCCGGCCAGCGCGACGCGGGTCTCCGGGCCGAAGCGGGCAGCGGCGACGCCGACCAGCGGGAACGCCCAGCGCTTCCGCTCCATCGCCTTCAGGTAGACCGAGCGGTCGGGGGCCGGCACGTCGAGCTCGAGGATCAGCTCGCCGTCGGCGAGCGTCGTCGTCCGCCGGTCGTCCGGCGTCGGGACGCGGTAGAGCTCGGCCAGCGGCAGCTCGCGGGCGCTCGTGCGCACGATGGCGCCGAGGGCGAGCAGCGCTGCGGCCACGTCGGAGGGGTGCGCCGAGGCGCAGTAGTCGTTCGCGACGATCGCGTGCTCGCGGTGCTCGCCCTCGTGGGCGAAGCACTCGTCGCCCCCGTGGAGACGGCAGCTCCAGCCGAGGCGCCAGTACCAGCAGCGGGTCGCCTGGAGCAGGTTGCCGGCGAGCGAGCCCATGTTGCGCAGCTGGGGGCTCGCGGCGAGCCGGCACGCCTCGCGCAGCGCCTCGGGCACCTGCGGGTCGACCTCCAGCTCGCCGAGCGTCGTGCCGGCGCCGATGCGGGTGCCGTCGATCCCGCGCGGCACCACCTTGCGCACGTCGACGAGGACGTCGGCCCGCACCAGCCCGTTGCGGAGCAGCGGGACGAGCTCGGTGCCGCCCGCCAGCAGCGCGCGGCCCGGCCCGGCCTCGACCTCGGCGACGCTAGACGGCCGCCGCAGCTCCACGCTTCGCCTCCCTGGCCGCCCGCTCTTCCGCCTCGCGCAGCGCCCGGAGCATCTCCTCGCGCGAGATCGGGAGCTCGCGGACGTCGGCGCCCGTCGCGTCGCGGATCGCGTTCGCGATCGCCGCGGCGACCGGGATGATCGGCGGCTCGCCGAGGCCCTTCGAGCCCAGGTTGGTCAGGTGCTCGTCGGGCACGTCGATCAGCTCGCTGACGATCTCCGGCACGTCGGCGATCGTCGGCACCTTGTAGGCGTCCAGGCTCTCGGTGAGGATCGTGCCGGTGCGCGGGTCGTGCAGGCGCTGCTCGCACAGCGTGTGGCCGATGCCCTGGATGATCCCGCCCTCGACCTGGCTCGACGCGCCGAGCGGGTTGACGACGCGCCCGACGTCGTGGATCGCCGCGATCCGGTCGACGCCCACCTCGCCGGTCTCCACGTCCACCCAGACCTCGGCCACCTGCACGCCGAACGTCAGCACCTGGAGCCCGGTGGGGTTCGGGCCGCGCGCGCCCTTGCCGAGGATCTGCGCCTCGTCGAGGAGGCCGACCAGGTCGGCGAGCGATTCGGACAGCGAGCCGTCGGCCGAGACGATCGTGCCGTCGCGGATGTCGAGCTCCGACTCGTCCCGGCCGTAGCGCTGCGCCGCGATCTCGAGGATCTGACGCTTCGCGTCGGCGGCCGCGGCGCGGACGGCCGGCCCCATCGACGGCGTCGTCGACGAGCCGGCGGAGATCGCCGCGTACGGGCCCCGCGCCGAGTCGCCGAGCGAGACGGAGACGTTCTCGAGCGGCACCCCGAGCTCCTCGGCTGCGATCTGCGCCATCGCCGTGCGCGTGCCGGTGCCGATGTCCTGCATCGCCGTGACGACCTGCGCACGTCCGTCGGAGCCGACGCGGATCCAGGCGTAGCTCGGCGGCCCGCCGCCGCCGAACCAGATCTGCGACGCCATGCCGACGCCCCGCTTCACGGTCTCGGTCGAGGCGGCGCGCACCTCGTGGCGCCGCTCCCAGTGCGGCTCGGCCCGCCGGTAGCACTCGGCGAGGTTCTTGCTGCTCACGGGACGGCCGCCCGCCTCGCCGTCGGCGTGGTTGCGGCGGCGCAGCTCGAGCGGGTCGAGCTCCAGCTTCGCCGCGAGCTCGTCCATCAGGCACTCGAGACCGAACGTCCCCTCGACGTAGCCCGGCGCGCGGAACGCGTTCTTCGGCGGCAGGTTGAGCTTCGCCGCATGGGTCGTCGTGCGGACGTTCGGGCAGGCGTAGAGCATCTGCATCGGGCCCTCGGTCGAGGACGACCAGCCCGACCAGCCGTTCGCGTTCACGAACTCGCCGCCGAGGGCGGTGAGCGTCCCGTCGGCCCGCGCGCCGGCGACGAGCCTCTGGATCGTCGCGTTCCGGTTGCCGGACGCGACGAGCTCCTCGCGGCGGCTCAGCGCGCAGCGCACCGGGCGGCGCGTGCGCCGGGCGAGCTCGATCGCGACGAAGGTGTAGTCGCCGGCGCTGTTCTTCGACCCGAAGCCGCCGCCCATCGCCTCGCAGACGACGCGTACGCGGTCGGCCGGGATGCCCAGCTCCCTGGCGACGCCCTCGCGGACGCCCCAGATGTACTGCGTCGAGATGTAGAGGTCGAGCCGGTCGCCGACCCAGTGCGCGACCGACTGGTGCGTCTCCATCGAGCTCTGGACCACCACCGACGTGCGGAACTCGGCCTCGACGACCACGTCCGCCTGGGCGAGGCCCTGCTCGAGGTCGCCCCGCTCCTGGACGCGCGGCTCGCCGAGCACCGATCCCCGCCGGACCGCCTCGTCGGCGTCGAGCAGCGGCTCCAGCACCTCCCAGTCGACGTCGATCGCCTCCACCGCCGCGCGTGCCTGCTCGAGCGTGTCCGCGCAGACGGCGGCGACGGGGGCGCCCTGGTGGCCGCACTCGTCCCCCAGCTGCGGGATGTCGCCGGGTCCGACCGCAGCGTGGACGCCGGGAAGCGCAAGCGCCGGCGCGAGGTCGATCCGCCGCACGCGCGCGTACGCGTGCGGGGAGCGCAGCACGGCGGCGTGCAGCATCCCGGGCAGCTTCACGTCGGCGGTGTAGGGCGTCTCGCCCCGCGCCCGCTCCAGGCCGTCGATGCGGGTCGCCGGCCTGCCGACCACCTCGCGCGGCCCGGCGGGCCACTGGTCGAGCGCGTCCTCCTCGACGACCAGCCACACGTCCTCGTAGCGGCCCTCGACCTCTTTCTCGGTCCGGATCAGTCTCGCCACGTGGCAATCGCCTCCTCGATCTTCGGGTAGGTGCCGCAGCGGCAGAGGTTCCCGGCCATCGCGTGCCTGATCTGGTCGCGCGTCGGGCGCGGGTTCGCCTCGACGAGCGCGACCGCGCTCACGATCTGGCCCGGCGTGCAGAAGCCGCACTGCACCGCGTCGGTGCGGACGAAGGCGTCGACCATGGGATGCTCGCGCAGGCCCTCGATCGTCGTCACGCGCGCGCCCTCGTCGATCGAGTGGAGCAGCGTGATGCAGGACAGCGTCGGCACGCCGTCGACGAGCACGGTGCAGGCGCCGCAGTGACCCTCGCCGCAGGCGACCTTCGTCCCGCTCAGCGTCAGGTCGTCCCGGAGCGCGTCCGCGAGCGTCCGCCCGACGGGCGCGTGCACGTCGTACACGTGGTCGTTGATGGTGAGCCTAGGCACGGGCCGTCACCGCTTCGATGTCCGCCAGGTGCAGCAGTCGAAACGTCAGGCGCGTCGCCGTGCGCTGGCTCGGCTCCTCCTCGATCGTCGGCAGCGTGTCCCACAGGGCGCGCGCCGCGCCGATCAGCTCGGCGATGCGGTCGACGGCGTCCGAGTAGCCGTTCCGCTCGGCGCAGGCGGCCAGCGCGAGGCCGAGGATGCCGACCGTGTCGCCCTGGCGCGCCCACAGGAGCGGCGTCGCCATCGAGAGGTACTGGTGGATGCGCGCGAGCTGGAGCGGCTGCTCGAGCGTCGCGGACCCCACCGGAGAGGTCGGCTCGGGCAGGTCGCGCCCGTCGGCGAGCGCGCTCGCGGTGCCGCCGAGCAGCGCCCGGACGCGGTCGTCGTCGTAGCCCGCGGCCCGCGCCGTCTTCAGCGCGATCAGCAGCGAGGTGGGCTGCTGCCCGTAGGGGTAGTCGCTCGCGTAGACCGCCTGCTCGGCCGGGACGAGCCGGTAGAAGTCGAGGAGGTCGACCGGGCTCCAGGTCGACGTGTCGAAGAGCACGCCGCGGTGCCCGCCCAGCGTCCGCGCGAGGTTGTGCAGGTCGGCGATCCCGCAGTGCGCGACGATCAGCGTCGCGCCCGGGTGGCGCCGGACGATCGCCGCGAGGTCGTCCGCGATCGGCGGCAGCCCGCGGCCGCCGTGGATCAGGATCGGCACGCGCCGCTCCTCGGCCAGCGCGAAGATCGGCTCCAGGCGCTCGTCGGCCGCGGTGAACTTCTGCGCGCGCGGGTGGAGCTTGATCCCGCGCGCTCCGAGGTCGAGGCAGCGGTGCGCCTCCTCGAGCGGGCTCTCGTTCAGGTCGAGCCGCAGGAACGGGACGAGCCGGCCGTTCGAGCGCTCCGCGAACGCGAGCGTCCGGTCGTTCGCGGCCCGGAAGCCCGGGTGGCGGTCGGGCTCGTCGAGGCAGAACGTGAACGCGCGGGCGATGCCGTAGCGGTCCATCAGCCCGATCAGCTGGTCGAGGTCGCCGACCATCCCGTCGATGTCGTGGCCGAGGTGCGTGTGGGCGTCGAAGATCTCGGCGCCGGGAGGCAGCGACCGCCGCAGCTCCTCGTCGTAGCGGCCGACGAGCTCGAGCGCGCGTGCTTCCGGATCCACCACTCTCCGAGTGTAGTCAGGCGGGTACAGTCGGCCCGTGGCCGACGTCATCGTCCACGGCGACACGCTCCGCACGCCCGAGCTGCGGCACGAGGTGCCGGTCGGGATCGGCGACCCGTTCGTCTACTTCGAGCACGACGGCGTCCGCCACGTCGTGCTCCACGCCATGGAGCAGCCCCGCGTGAGCCACCTCGACGGGCTGGAGCTCCACCCGTGGGAGGAGTTCGGGATCGACGAGCTGCGCGCCGCCAACGTGCCGTCGGCCAAGGCGCGCGAGGAGATCCACCTGCGGGCGCTGCAGCGCCTCGGCGTGACGAGCGCGATCGTCCCGGCCGGCTTCCCGGTCGCCCTCGCCGACAAGCTGCGTGCCGCCGGCATCGAGCTGACCGTCGACCAGGACGCCTTCGACGACCGCCGGCGCGTGAAGAACGCCGCCGAGCTGGCCGGCATCCGACGCGCCCAGCGGGCCGCCGAGGCCGGCATGACGGCGGCCCGCGACCTGCTGCGGCGCGCCGAGCCGGGCGACGGCGGCCTCGTCGTGGACGGCGCCCCGCTCACGGTGGAGCGGATCAAGGCCGCGATGGTCGTCGCCTTCGTCGAGGCGGGAGCGAGCTCCGAGGAGTTCATCGTCTCGCACGGCCGGCAGTGCGCGATCGCCCACCACATGGGCGAGGGCCGGATCCAGCCGAACGAGTCGATCGTCGTCGACGTCTGGCCCAAGGACGCCGAGACGGGCTGCTACGCCGACATGACGCGCACCTTCGTCGTCGGCGACCCGGGCGACGAGCTGCGCGCGTGGCACGCCGCCGTGAAGGCGTCGCTCGACCGCTCGCTGGACGCGATCCGGGCCGGCGCCGAGACCCGCGACGTGTACGACGCCTCCTGCGAGCCGATCGAGGCGATCGGCCAGCCGACGCAGCGGACGAAGGAGCCCGGGCAGGTGCTCGAGGACGGGTTCTTCCACGGCCTCGGCCACGGGGTCGGGCTCGACGTGCACGAGGAGCCCGGCTTCGCGATCGTCTCCACCGGGCCGCTGCGCGCCGGCGACGTCGTCACGGTGGAGCCGGGCATCTACCGGAAGGGCTTCGGCGGCGTCCGGCTCGAGGATCTCGTGCTCGTCACCGACGGCGGCTACGAGAACCTGACCGACTTCCCGTACGACCTCGCGCCCTAGCCGGCCACGGGCGCCGGCTCGGCGTCCGGCGTGCGATACGCGTCGAGGCCCAGCCCTTCCGGGGCGTGCAGCGCGAGCAGGTGGCGGTCGGCGTCGATCTTCCGCCCGCCCGCGAACAGCGAGCCGAGCACCATCGCCGCGAACGCCACCGGCACCGTGACGAGAGCCGGCTGCGAGAGCAGCGCTCCGGCTGCGCCGCCGGGGCTGCTCGTCGCCAAATCGGCGGCGACCGCGGCCACGGTGAGCGTCCCGCCGAAGGCGAGCCCGATCGCCGCTCCGCGCGCGGTGAGCCCGCGCCACCAGATCCCGAGCAGGAACAGCGGGCAGAACGTGCTGGCGGCGAGGGCGAACGCCCACCCGACGAGCACGCTGATGTCCAGGCTGTGGGCCGTCAGGGCGAGCAGCGTCGGCACGACGACGGCGACGGGCACCGCCAGGCGGAACGTGCGCCGCCGGGCCGTCCGGTCGTGCGGGACGGCGCTGAGCGACGGCCAGACGTCGTGCGAGATCGTCCCGGCCAGGGACACGAGGAGGCCCGACGAGGTGGAGATGAAGGCGGCGAAGGCGCCCGCCGCCGTCAGTCCCGCGAGGATGCGGCCGCCGAGTCCGGGCCACGCCAGCTCGGGCAGCCGCAGCACCACCGAGTCGGTCTGGCCGGTGGCGTAGAGGCCGGGTGCGAGCGCGCGTCCGAGGAAGCCGTACACGGCCGGGAACGCGTAGAAGACGCCGAGCAGCAGGAGGACCGCGACCGTGGTGCGCCGGGCCGTCGAGCCGTCGGGGTTGGTGTAGAAGCGGACGAGGATGTGCGGCAGCCCCATCGTCCCGAGCACGGTCGCGATCAGCAGGGAGTAGATGAAGAGCGGTGACGACGACGAGGAGCCGGCGACCGGCTTCGACCAGTCGTGCCCGCGGAGCGGGGTGATCGCACCCGCAGCCGGGACGACCGCGCCGGGCCGGAAGCGCACCGTGCCGACGGGCAGCACGACCTCGGCGCCCGCGCGCGCGTGCTCGAGGCCGTGGGCGTCGACGTAGCTCGAGGCGGCGGGGAACGTCACGCGCTGCGGCTCGTGCAGGGTGAGCACGAGGCCGTCCGCGGGCGCGGTCGGGAAGCGGTCGCCGAAGAGCGAGGCGCGGTTGGGCAGGCCGACGACGACGAGCAGCACCGCCGCGGGCGCGGCGATCGCGAACAGCTTCACCCAGAACTGGTACGCCTGGACGTACGTGATCCCGCGCATGCCTCCGAGCCCGACGGAGAGCGAGACGACCCCGGCGATCACGACGATGCCGGTCCAGTAGGGCGCGCCGGTCACCGCCTCGACCGAGATCCCGGCGCCCTTGAGCTGCGGGACGAGGTAGAGGCCGCCGATGCCGAGGACGATCGCCGACGCGGCCAGGCGCAGGGCGCGGCTCTCGAGCCGCGCCTCGGCGAAGTCCGAGATGGTGAACGCCCCGTAGCGCCGCAGCGGCGCGGCGACGAACAGGAGCAGCGCCAGGTAGCCCGCCGTGAACCCGACCGGCTGCCAGAGCGCCTGCGCGCCGTCCTTCATCATCAGGCCGGCGACGCCGAGGAAGCTCGCCGCAGACAGGTACTCGCCGGACACGGCCGCCGCGTTCCACCACGGCGAGATCGCGCGCGACGCGACGTAGAGGTCGGACGTCGTGCGGGCGAGCCGCACGCCCCAGATGCCGACGCCGAGCGAGCCGGTCACGACCCCGGCCACGAAGAGGATCGGGATCAATCCGCGCGGACGAGGTCGCGGAACTCGGCGTCGAGCGCGTCCGCGCGGCGCCGGTAGAGCACGCCGATCGCGACGAACACCGCGAACGGCGGCGGGCCCAGGAAGACGAGCCACAGCGGGAGGCCGAACGCCTGCCCGCTGTCGAGGCGCGGGACGATCCGCAGCGCGAGCGGCAGCGCGCCGAGCACGCCGGCGAAGACGACGAGCGCGACGACGGCGAGCGTGAGCTGGAGGCGGACGAGCCGGTGCAGGTACACAGCGCCGTGCGGTGTCGCGGCAGCCAGCTCGTCGCGGGTGCTGCGCCCTGCAGCCATGCGCTAGAGCCGGAGCCGGCGCGCGAGCTGCGCCGCCTGCCGGCGCGAAACGGGGATCGACGCGCCGCCGGTGAAGACGAGCGAGGCGGTGCCGTTCAGGTGCGGCCGCACCTCGACCGCGCGCGCGAGGTTGGCGAGGTAGCGGCGGTGCACCCGGACGAAGCCGTGCGCCTGCCAGCGGCGCTCGAGGTCGAGCAGGTGGCCGCGGAGCAGGAAGCGGCCGTCCTCGGTGACGAGGCGGACGTAGTCGCCCGACGCCTCGACGTAGAGGATCGACGAGCGCGCGACGAGCCGCACGCCGCCGCCGCGGAGGTTCTCGGCCGGGACGAGGTCGAGCTCGCCGGTGCGCTGGCCCGCCGGCTCGGGCTCCGCGGCGGTGGGCGCCTCGGTCTCGCCCCGGACGCGGGTGAGCGCCTCCTCGAGGCGGCGGCGCGCCACCGGCTTCAGGAGGTAGTCGAGGGCCCGCACCTGGAACGCGTCGACCGCCGCGTCCTCGTAGGCGGTCACGAACACGACGGCCGGCGGCTGCGCGAACTTGCGCAGCACCCGCGCCAGCTCGACGCCGTCGACGTCGGGCATCCGCACGTCGAGGAAGAGCGCGTCGTACGCGCGGTCGCCGAGCTGGGCGAGGGCCTCGGCCGCGCTCGCGGCCGTGTCGACGCTCTCCACGAGCTGCGACCCGGCCAGCAGCCGCGCCAGGTCGCGCAGCGCGGGCAGCTCGTCGTCGACCGCGAGGACGGTCAGACCGCTCACGCCGCCCGCACCCCCGCCCGGAACTTCGGCACCGTCATCGTCACGGTCGTTCCCCGGTCGAGCTCGCTGCGAAGCTCGAGCCCGTACGACGGCCCGAACGTCGCCTTCAGGCGGCCGTTCACGTTGGCGAGGCCGATGCCGCCGTTCCCCTCGCGCCCGCGGCCCTCGAGCGCCTCGCCGATGCGCTCGGGGGGCATGCCGGGCCCGCTGTCCGTCACGCGCAGCTCGACGTCGGCGCCCGAGTCCGTGGCGACGATCGTCACCTGTCCGCGGCCGCCGCGCGGCTCGATCCCGTGCCGGATCGCGTTCTCGACGAGGGGCTGCAGCGACAGCGCCGGCACGACGACGGGGAGCACGTCGGGCGCGACCTCGACGCGGATCTGGAGGCCGTCGCCGAAGCGCGCCTCCTCGAGCCGGAGGTACTTGCCGACGTAGTGCAGCTCGTCCTGGAGCGTCACGTAGGGGCGCTCGCTGCGGAAGGCGTAGCGGATGAACTCGCCGAAGTCGGTCAGCAGCTCGCGCGCCTCCTCCGGGCCTTCGTGGATCGAGTTGGCGACCGCGGTGAGCGCGTTGTAGACGAAGTGCGGCGAGATCTGGGCGCGCAGCGCGAGGAGCTCGGCGCGGGCGAGCCGCTCGCCCTGCATCGCGAGCTCGGCGAGCGCGATCTGCGCCGAGACGAGGCTGCCGACCTCCTGCACGACGCGCACGTGCTCGGGCCGGACGCGGCCGGTGTCGGCGAAGAAGGCGGCGAGCACCCCGACCCGCCGGTCCTGCACCGTCAGCGGCACCGCGACGGCCGCCCCGAGCGGGCAGGCGGGATCGTCGCACCGGCTCGGGCCGGACACGTGGGCACGTCGCTCGTCGACGTGGGCGACGAGCGTGTCGAGCGCGTCGCCTGCCGCGTGGTGGTCCTCCCCGGCGCCGGCGAACGCGAGCACCTCGTCGTTGTCGGCGATCGCGACCGACTGCGCCTGCACGAGCGTCAGCAGGTGCGGCGCCGCCTTGGCGGCGCTCGTCCGCGAGAGCCCGCGGCGGAGGTGGGGCAGGGTCGCGCTCGCCGCGTGCAGCGCCGCCTGCATCGCGTCGCCCTGCGGGCTCATCACGCGGTGCGGCTGGGCGAAGCGGATGGCGGCCACCGCCGACGACGCGAGCGCCAGGCCGAGCAGCAACCCGTAGACGACGTCCATAGCCCCGGTCCGACGATAGCCCCTCCGGCTCGGATTTGTCTCGGATGCCACGAACGGCAGCCGTTCGTCGCGCCGTACCCGCCGCTCGTCGCGCCGCGCTCGCCGACCGCGGCGCGGTCCGCGGCCCTTGACGGACCGCGCTCGTAGGGTCAGCGCCGGTAACGCCAGCCGGGGCGTGTCCGGCTTCGAGCGTCCGGCTCCGCCGGGGCCGGGGAGGAGGCTTCATGTCAGTCCTATCGGAGGAGAGCGGGATCCGGCGGATCGTCGAGTCGGTCCCGGCCGCCGATCCTGCGCCGCTGGGTCTCGCGGGCTTCGCGCTGACGACGTTCCTGCTCAGCGGTCACAACGCGTCGTGGATCCCGGATCTGATCTGGGTCGGCTTCGCCTTGTTCTACGGCGGTCTGGCGCAGTTCTGCGCGGGGATGTGGGAGTTCCGCAACCGCAACGTGTTCGGCGCGACCGCGTTCTCGACCTACGGCGGGTTCTGGATGGGGATCGGCATCTTCGTCGTCCTGGCGAACACGACCGACCTCCTCAAGGGCTACGCGACGAACGACCTGACCAACGCGCTGGCCTGGTTCATCCTCGCCTTCGCGATCTTCAACTTCTACATGCTGGTTGCGAGCGTCCGGGTCAACGTGGCCGTCTTCCTGGTCTTCCTGACCCTCGAGATCACCGAGATCCTCCTCGCGATCGGCTACTGGAACATCTCGCACGGGGGCACCGAGTGGTGGCTCCATGCCGGCGGCTGGGCCGGCGTCGTGACGGCCGCGGTGGCCTGGTACACGTCGGCGGCGGGCGTGATGAACGGCACCGCGGGCCGCAAGGTGTTCCCGGTCGGCAGCCCGTTGCTGACGTAGGCCGGGCGTCCAGCTTCTAGCATCGGGTCAACCGAAGGCCTACGGAGAAGAGAGGCGCACCGTGCAAGCACAGTCCGGGCAGGCAATCGAGACGATGTTCCTGGAAGAGCGGCGGTACCCGCCGCCCGCCGACTTCGCGGCGAAGGCCGTCGCCAAGGCGGACCTCTACGACGAGGACTTCGAGGCGTTCTGGGAGCGCGAGGGCAGGGAACGGCTGTCGTGGATCGAGCCGTTCTCGAAGCTCTACGAGTGGGAGCTCCCCTACGCCAAGTGGTATCTGGGCGGGAAGCTCAACGTCTCGTACAACTGCGTCGACCGCCACGTCGAGGCGGGCAAGGGCGGGAAGGTCGCCTTCCACTGGGAGGGCGAGCCCGAGGGGGAGTCCCGCGCGATCACCTACGACGACCTCCTGAAGGAGGTGACCGCCTTCGCCAACGTCCTGAAGGAGCTGGGCGTGCGCAAGGGCACGGCGGTCGGGATCTACATGGGCATGATCCCCGAGCTGCCGATCGCGATGCTCGCGTGCACGCGGCTCGGTGCGCCGCACACGGTCGTGTTCGGCGGCTTCTCGGCCGACTCGCTCTCCGCGCGCATGAACGACATGGGGTGCGAGGTGCTGATCACGCAGGACGAGGCGTGGCGGCGCGGCTCGACCGTGGCGCTGAAGAAGATCGCCGACGACGCGATGGCCGACGCGCCCGGCGTCAAGCACTCCCTCGTCGTCCGCCGGACCGGCAACGACGTCCCGATGACCGAGGGTCGCGACCGCTGGTACGACGAGCTGCGCGGCCAGGTCTCGGACGACCCGTCGTCGTGCCCGCCCGAGCCGATGGACAGCGAGGACCTGCTGTTCCTCATGTACACGAGCGGCACCACGGCCAAGCCGAAGGGCATCGCCCACACGACGGCCGGGTATCTGGTCGGCGCCGCGACCACGCACGCGTACGTCTTCGACCTCAAGCCGGACGAGGACGTCTACTGGTGCGCGGCCGACGTCGGCTGGATCACCGGCCACAGCTACATCGTCTACGGGCCGCTCTGCAACGGCGCCACGAGCGTCATGTACGAGGGAACGCCTGACTTCCCCGACAAGGACCGCTGGTGGTCGATCGTCGAGCGGTACGGCGTCACGATCCTCTACACGGCGCCGACGGCGATCCGGACGCACATGAAGTGGGGCCCGGAGCACGCGGAGCAGCACGACCTGTCGTCCCTGCGCCTGCTCGGGTCGGTCGGCGAGCCGATCAACCCGGAGGCGTGGATCTGGTACCACGAGCACATCGGCGGCGGCCGCTGCCCGATCGTCGACACCTGGTGGCAGACCGAGACCGGCATGATCATGATCACGCCGCTTCCGGGGGTCACGACCACCAAGCCGGGCTCGGCGACGAAGCCGTTCCCCGGCGTGCAGGCCGCGATCTACAACGAGGCCGGCGAGGAGGTCGGCCCGGGCGGCGGCGGCTACCTGGTGCTGAAGCGGCCGTGGCCGTCGATGCTGCGCGGCATCTACGGCGACGACGCCCGATACAGGGAGACGTACTGGTCGAAGTACGGGAACGTGTACTTCGCCGGCGACGGCGCCCGGATCGACCAGGAGGGCGACTTCTGGCTGATGGGCCGGGTCGACGACGTGATGAACGTCTCCGGTCACCGCATCTCGACCACCGAGGTGGAGTCGGCGCTCGTCGACCACGCCGAGGTCGCCGAGGCGGCGGTCGCGGCGCGCAACGACGCCCAGACCGGTCAGGCGATCGTCGCGTTCGTGACGCTGAAGGGCGGCAAGGAGGGCTCGGTCGAGAAGCTCGAGGAGCTGCGCAACCACGTCGCGCAGAAGATCGGGCCGATCGCGAAGCCGGCGAACATCGTGTTCACGCCGGAGCTCCCGAAGACCCGCTCCGGCAAGATCATGCGCCGGCTGCTGCGGGACGTCGCGGAGAACAGGCCGCTCGGCGACACGACCACGCTGGCCGACCCGACGGTGGTGGAGGAGATCCGCCAGCGCGGGGCCGAGGGCGGCGGCAAGGACGAGGAGTAGGAGCGGCAGGGAGGGCTACGCTGCGGCGAGTGCTCCTCGCGCTCGCCGCAGCCGTCCTCCTGCACGGCGCTCCGACCGCCGTCGGGGCTGCGTCGCCGCCCGAGGCGATGGCGGTGCGCGTCCCGGTGGCGAACGTCTGGGCGGCGCCGAACGCCGGCCATCTCCCGCTCGACCCGCACGTCTGGCCGACCTCCGCGGTCACGTACTCGGAGCGGCTGGCGCTCGTCGGGCACATGCCGACGCAGGCGCTGTACGGCGAGCGGGTCCTCGTGCTCGCGCGGCGGCCCGGGTGGACGCAGATCGCCATCCCCGACCAGCCGTCGCCGCTGAACCCGCTCGGCTATCCCGGCTGGGTGCGGTCGTGGCAGCTCGGTCCGCCGCCGCCGGGCAAGCAGGTGCGGGTCACGGCGCACACGGCGAGGCTCGCGAACGGCACCGAGGTCGGCTTCGCCACCGACGTGCCCGCGGGGTCGGTGCCGGCATCGGCGACGCGCCGGCTGCCGCGGACGCGCGCCGACCTGGTGCGGACGGCGGAGTCGTTCCGCGGTCTCCACTACCTGTGGGGCGGCCTGTCCGCGTGGGGCTACGACTGCTCGGGCCTGACCTGGGCCGACTACCGCGCCCACGGCGTGACGATCCCGCGCGACGCCGACGCGCAGTTCGCCGCCGGCGCGCCGGTGCCGTTGCGGGACGTGCGGCCCGGCGACCTGCTGTTCTACGAGACGCCGGTCGGCCACGTCGCGATGGCGGTGGGCGGCGGGATGATGGTCGAGGCGCCGAACTCGGCCAGCGAGGTGCGCGTCGTCCCGATCCGCACGTCCCAGCTCCGTGGCGCGCGCCGGTTCGTCGCGTGGCGGTGAGCCGAGCGCCGAACCGAGGGTCACGCAGCGGACGATGGGTCGTTGCGAGCTCAGTCGCACGCGACCGCCAGGGACGAGGGTGAGACGTCTCGTCGACGCGGCTGCGATCGTCGTCTTCGCGACGATCGGCCAGCTCTCCCACCACGGCCACCTCGCTGCGACCGGCTACGCCGAGGACGCGCTGCCGTTCCTCGCCGCCTGGCTCGCAGCCGACGTCGCGTTCCGCGGCCGCTTCGTCCCGACGTGGCTGGCCGGCGTGAGCGCGGGCGTTCTGCTGCGCGCGGCGATCCTGGGCCACTGGTACGCGAGGGAGCTCGCCTTCTGGCTCGTCGCGCTCGCCACGATCGGCGCCCTGGCCGCCGCGGGCCGGCTCCTGCGCGCCCTCCACGGACGCCTCCGCCCGCGCGCCGCCACTTGACCCTTCGAGCCATGTCCAGGGGACAGTCCCTCGGACATGGCCCGCGCGGACAGGCGGCGCAAACCCCCGATCCGAGCGGCCGGCGTGCGCCCCTGTCCCACCCGGCTCGTCTCCTCCGGCCATGTCTAGGGGACAGTCCCTCGGACATGGCCGGAGAGGACGCGGCCGCGGGCGTCCGCGCTACGCGAGCAGCTTCTCGAACCGCTCGGCGTCGTCGAACGGGCCGATCAGGGCGAGGTTGAGCCCCGCCGAGCCGAGGATGTCCTGCGCGACGCGCTGGACGTCCTCGCCCGTGACCGCGTCGATCGCCGCCAGGTACTCCTCCGGCTCGAGCGCCGCGCCCTCGAGCACCTCCCGCCGCAGGCCGAACAGCAGCAGGCCGTTCGGGCTCTCCGTCTGCAGGACGAAGCGCCCCTTCGTCAGGGCCCGGGCCTTCTCGAGCTCGTCGGCCGGGATCGGCTCCTCCGCGAGGCGCCGGAACTGCTCCGCCACCACCGTGACCGCCTCGTCGACGCGCGCGAGGTCGACGCCGCCCTGCGCGAACAGCGACCCGGCGTCCGTGTACGAGTGGTTCATCCCGTAGATGTAGTAGGCGAGCCCGCGCCGCTCGCGCACCTCGAGGAACAAGCGCGACGACATGCCCGAGCCGAGCACCGCCGCGAGCAGGCCCAGCGCGTAGCGGTCGGGATGACCGAGCGGGTAGCTCGGCACGCCGAGCGCGATCTGCGCCTGGTCGGAGTCCTTGCGGTGGATCCGGACCCGCGGCTCGCTCGAGCGCACCTGGTCGGCCGCGGCCGGCGCCCCGGTCCCGTTGCCCGACACGTCGCCGAGCAGCTCCTCCAGCCGCGGGAGCAGGTCGTCGCCGACCGCGCCCGCGACGCCGACGACCATGCGCGGAGGCGTGTACCACGTGCCGATGTAGTCGAGGAACGTCTCGCGCGTCGCGCCGCGGATCG
The DNA here is from genome assembly GCA_035546715.1 of Gaiellaceae bacterium. Lineage (GTDB taxonomy): Bacteria > Actinomycetota > Thermoleophilia > Gaiellales > Gaiellaceae > PALSA-600. Next base: position 31,012 of record DASZWI010000151.1, read on the forward strand.
TGTCTTTCGTCCCGAGCGTCTCCCAGCCGAGCGGGTTGTCGCCGTAGACGAGGTCCTCGTAGACGGAGCCGATGTAGTCGCGCGGCGTGTCGACGTACATGTTCATCTCCTCGAGGATCACGCCCTTCTCGCGCTCGACCTCCTCGGGGTCGAACTTCGAGTGGCGGATCATGTCGACGAGCACGTCGAGCGCCGTGTCGCGCTCCTCGCCCGCGCAGCGGATGTAGTAGCCCGTGTACTCCTTCGAGGTGAAGGCGTTGAACTCGCCGCCGATGCCGTCCACGAGGGTCGTCAGGTCGCGGGAGCTCGGGCGCCGCTCGGTGCCCTTGAAGAACATGTGCTCCGCGAAGTGCGCGATGCCGCGGTTGGACGCGTGCTCGTAGCGCGACCCGGCCGCGAGCATGATGTAGCAGGCGACCGACTGCGCGTGCGGCAGCGGTGCCGCCAGGACGCGCAGGCCGTTGGACAGCGTGTGGCGCTCGTAGACGCTCATCCGGCGAGCTTCCTCCTCGTGTCGTGGCTCACGCCGGCGATGGTATAGACGCACCTCATGGCGAACGCGACGCGAGCCGCGGTCTTCGCGCAGCCGGACTGGCTGCGCGCGGTGCCGGCCGACCGCCGCCTCCCGGCGGGCGCGCGCGTCGTCCACACGGGGTGCGGGACGTCGTTCCACGCGGCCCAGACGGGCGGCGCGGCGGTGCAGGCGCTCGAGGCCGTCCTCGCGCCGCCGGACGCGGACGTGCTCGTCTGCGTGTCGCACGAGGGCGAGACCAGGCTGACGCTCGAGGTCGCCGAGGCCTTCCCGGGCGAGGTGTGGCTGGTCACCGGCGTCGCCGACTCGCCGCTCGGGCGCGCGGCGGACGAGGTCGTCGTCTGCGCCCCGGAGGTCGAGCGCTCCTGGTGCCACACCGCGAGCTACACGTGCGCCGTCGCGGCGCTCGACGCGCTGCACGGGAACGACATCGCCTGGCTGCCGGACGCGGTCGAGGACGCGCTTCGCCAGGACGTCGCGCCGCCGCCGCACGAGCGCATCCTGGTCGTCGGCGCCGGCCGCGACTGGCCGACGGCGCAGGAGGCGGCGCTCAAGCTGCGCGAGGGCGCCTGGCTCGACGCGACCGCGTTCGAGACCGAGCAGCTCCTCCACGGCCACCTGGCCGCCGTCGACGAGAGCGTCTGCGCGTACGTCCTCGAGGGCGCCGGTCGCGGCGCGGAGCGTGCGAGCGACGCCGTCACCGCGCTCCGGACGCTCGGCTGCGACGTCACGGTCGTCCCCTCGCGGCACCCGGTCGTCGACGTCGTCTTCTTCCACCTGCTGACGCTCGCCGCGGCGGAGGCGCGCGGCGTCGATCCGGACCCGATCCGCCGCGCGCCGGGCTCCCGGTGGGCGGAGGCGGCCGGGTCCCCCTACCCGGCCGCCTGAGCCGTCCTACGCGGCTTCCTCGAGCGCGATCTCCGCGTCCACCGCCTCGGCGGCGGCGACGTCCACGCGCGACCGGCGGCGGACGGCGGTGACGCCGATGCCGACGACGGCGGCGACCACCGACACGGCGACGGCCGGATGGAACCCGTCGAGGAGCGCCTGCGGCGTTCCGCCGGGTCCGGCGGAGGCGTCGTTCACGGCCGTCACGACGGCGAGCACCAGCGCGCCGCCGAACTGCAGCGACGTGTTCAGCAGCCCGCCCGCGAGGCCCTGCTCGTGCGGGGCGATCCCCGCCGTGGCGGCGATGTTGAGCGGACCGTAGGCGAGCGCGAAGCCGAGCCCGGCGAGGAGCATCGTCGGCAGGATCGCCGCCACGTAGCCCGAGTCCACCCCGATCGGCAGGAACAGCGCGTAGCCGGCGGCCTGCGAGACGAACCCGGCCAGGATCAGCCGCGACACCCCGAAGCGCGCGATCAGCGGCTGGAGGCGCGGGGCCAGCACCGCGACCAGGGCGCCGCCGGGGAAGATCGCGAGCCCGGTCTCGATCGGCGACCAGCCGCGCAGCTGCTGCATGTACAGCGTGGCGATGAACTGGAACCCGAACCAGCTCCCGAGCAGCGACATCGCGGCCAGGTTGGCCCGCACGAGCGTGCTCGAGCGGAGGATGCCCAACCGCACGAGCGGCAACGCCGACCGCCGCTCGTGGGCGACGAAGGCGGCGAGGATCGCCGCCGTCGAGGCGAGCGACCCGAGCGTCCGGGCCGAGGCCCAACCGGCCGTCGGCGCCTCGACGAGCGTGAAGACGAGCAGGAGCATCGCGCTCGTCAGCGACACGGCGCCGCCCACGTCGAAGCCGCGCGGGCGCAGCGCCGGCCGTCCGGCGTCGGGCACGAACCGCAGCGCCCCGGCGAGCGTGGCGAGCGCCACGGGCACCGGCAGGAAGAACACCCAGCGCCAGCCGATCTCCGTCAGCAGCCCGCCGAACACGAGGCCGAGCGAGAAGCCGGTCGCGCCGGTCGCGCTGTAGATCGAGAGCGCCTTGTTGCGCGCCGCTCCCTCGGGGAAGCTCGTCGTGATGATCGACAGGCCGGCCGGCGCCGTGAACGCGGCGCTGATGCCCTTCACGAAGCGCGTCGCGATCAGCACGGTCGCGCCGGTGGCGAAGCCGCCGAGGCCGGAGGCGACGATGAACACGCCGAGCGAGACGAGGAAGACGCGGCGCCGGCCGAGCAGGTCGGCCACGCGGCCCCCGAGCAGCAGGAACCCGCCGTACCCGAGCACGTAGGCGCTGACCACCCACTGGAGCGAGCTCGTCGACATGTGCAGGTCGGTGCGGATCGACGGCAGCGCGACGCCGATCATCGAGACATCGAGCGCGTCGAGGAACAGCGCGCCGCAGAGGACGAACAGGGCCACCCAGGCCCGTTTGGACAAGCGATCTCCGTCCCCGCGAAGCGGGGATTGCAGTGTGGTGACGGTCACCATCGGCTCCTTTCGGCGTGGGACCCGCCCGTACGGCGGGGCGCCGCGGTCTTCGTTCTCTTGTTCGATGCCGATCGTACAGGACTAGTTCGATGCTCGTCAAATTAGATGTGCATCAAATAAGACGGATGTGGAACAATGTGGCTGCCATGAAGTCGACCCTCCCCGTCGATCGCGTGCCCGACCTGGCCGGGATCGACGTGCTCACCGTCCTCGAGGCGCTCTCGGACCCGGTGCGTCTCGACATCGTCCGCCAGCTCGCCGTGTGTCCCGAGGAGGCCGGCGTCACCTGCGGCAAGCTCGAGCTGCCCGTGTCCAAGTCGACGGGCAGCCATCACCTGAAGATCCTCGCCCGGGCGGGCCTCACGCGCGAGCGCGAGGCCGGGACGTCGAAGTACATCAGCCTCCGCCGCGACGAGCTCGACGAGCGCTTCCCGGGTCTGCTCGAGTCGGTCCTCGGCGCGCCGCCGGCGCGCGCCTAGTCCACGAGCTCGGCGAGCGCCGCCAGGAGGCGGTCGACCTCGTCCTGCGTGTTCGTGTGGACGATGCCGACGCGCACGGCGCCGTCGTCCAGGCCGAGGCGCCGCATGATCTCGAGCGCGTAGTAGTTGCCGTGCCAGACGGCGAAGCCGCGCTCGGCGAGCCGGGCGGACGCCTCGGCCGGCGAGACGCCTGCGTGGGTGATCGCGAACGTCGAGACGCGCCCCTCCATCGACGGCGGGCCGTGCAGCGTCCAGCCGTCCGGGAGGCCGTCGAGGAAGCGCTGTCCGAGCGCGCGCTCCTGCGCGGTGACGAAGTCCCAGCCGACGTCGCCGAGGTACGCGACGCAGGCGACGAACCCGGCGAGCAGCTCGTGGGCGAGCGTGCCGGTCTCGAAGCGGTGGCCGACGGGGTGGTCGTCCGCGGGGCGCACCTTGTACGGCCGCCACGATTCGAGCAGCTCGCGCCTGCCGAAGGCGAGCCCGAGGTGGGGGCCGTAGAACTTGTAGGGCGAGCAGACGAGCACGTCCACGTCGGCGGCGGCGACGTCGATCGGCCCGTGCGGGCCGTAGTGCACCGCGTCGACCCACGCGAGCGCGCCGACCCCGTGCGCGAGCGCGGCGATCTCGGCGACCGGCGTGACCGTGCCGACGGCGTTCGAGGCCCATGGGAACGCGACGACCCGCGTGCGGTCGCCGAGCAGCGACCGCAGCTGGTCGAGGTCGAGCCGGCACTCGTCGTCGACGTCGCAGAAGCGAACCTCGAGGCCCTTGTCGCGCGCGAGCTCCAGCCACGGCGACACGTTCCCGTCGTGGTCGAGGCGCGTGCAGACGATCTCGTCGCCGGCCTGCCACGCGCGGCCCGCCGTGCGGCTGAGCGCGAAGTTCAGCGTGGTCATGTTCGCGCCGAAGGCGACCTCGTCCGGCGTGCAGCCGAGGAAGCCGGCCGCCGTCGCGTGCGCCTGCGCGAGCAGCTCGTCCGTCGCCTTCGACGTGGCGAAGTCGCCGCCCGCGTTCGCGTTCGCCTCGCGCAGGTAGGTCGCGATGGCGTCGATCACCGAGTCGGGCACCTGGGTGCCGCCCGGGCCGTCGAAGAACGCGAGCGGCCGCTGCAGCGCCGTGAAGCGCGCGCGGACAGACTCGATGGTCGTGGCGGTCGCGGTCATGCGAGACGCCAGGTATAGCGCGGCGTGACGGTCAGCGACGCGCCGACGAAGCAATCGCGCTCCGCCTTCTCGGTCAGGGCCTCGGTCTCGCTTGCGCGCGGCGACAGCTCGGCGTCGATGTGCACCTCGATCTCGCGCAGCGCGTAGCGACCGTCGGAGTCCCGCCGCGCGACGACCGCGTGGCCCGAGCCGGCGGCCGTCACCGTGTGGCCGGCCCGGCGCGCGTGGTACCCGAGCGACTCGATCGAGCAGCGGATGAGCGCCGCGACGAGCAGGTGGTCGGGCGACCAGCCCTCTGCGGGCGCGATCTGGGCGCCGCCGGGAATCGTCATGCGGCCGCCCCGGTCGACCTCGACGTCGTACTCGAAGACCTTCGGTCGCGCCCCGGCCACGAGCCAACGCTAACGGCCGGACCGTGCCGTCCGAAGGGGGACCTAGCATGGCCCGCCATGAGGCTGAGGCCGCTGAGCGAGGCCGAATGCTACGCCCGCTGCTACGGCGGGCACCCCGGCGACTCCGTCAGCGTCGTCCACGAGCTCGAGGATCAGGGGCGCGTGCCGACCAGCGGCGAGCGGCTCGCGGAGCTCTTCTCCGTGCGGCTCGACAGCGAGCTCTACTCCGTCCGGGTCGACAGCGAGCTCTACGCGAAGGACGAGGCCGCATGAGCCGCACGTGCCGGCGCTGGACTGCCCGGCGGATCCCGCCGCGGGTCGTCGCAGGTCGCAAGCCGGCGCCGCCGCTGCCGAGCTCGTGGGTCTGCACGGCGACCTGGGAGCAGGTCGTGCCACGCTGCAAGCCGCGTGGCAGGAAGCACTCCTAGTCCCGACCGCACGCCGAGCGCCGTCCCGGACGTTCTCGCGCCCGGGCTGACGTGCGTCTTCTGCGGGATCAACCCGGGCCGGTTCTCCGACGCGGCCGCGGCGCACTTCGCCAACCCGCGCAACGACTTCTGGCGGCTGCTGCACGACGCCGGCTTCACGCCGCGGCTCTTCGACCCGCAGGAGCAGTTCGAGCTGCTCCCGCTCGGGATCGGCGTGACGAACGCCGCCTACCGCACGACCCCGGGCTCCGGCGACCTGCGCCGCGGCGACTTCGACACCGCCCGGCTGGAGGCCATGGCGCGCGAGCTCCGGCCGCGGGCGATCGCGTTCGTCGGCAAGGAGGCGTACCGCGGGCTGTGGAACGAGCGTCCGGAGCTCGGCGGCCAGCTGCGCGTGATCGGCGACACGGGTCTCTACGTCCTGCCGTCGACCTCGCCCGCCAACGCGGCCGTGCCGTACGCCGAGCGGCTGCGCTGGTTCCGCGGGCTGAAGTCGTGGCTCGAGCCCGAGCGCCGCGACGCGGTGCGGGCGATCGTCCTCGATGCGGGAGGCCGCGTCCTGCTGGCGCGGATCGAGCATCCGGTCAGCGGGGACGCGTGGTGGATCACGCCCGGCGGCGGCGTCGACCCCGGCGAGAGCGACGAGGCGGCGCTGCGCCGGGAGCTGCGGGAGGAGGCCGGGCTGGAGGGCGTCGAGGTCGGCCCGCTCGTCCACGAGCGCGAGGTCGTGTTCCCGTGGGCGGCGCGCCTGCTCGCCCAGCACGAGCGGTTCCACGTCGTGCGCGTCGAGCGGCACGAGCCGGCCCCCACGATCGACGTGTCGCTCGAGGGGCTGACCGACCTGCGCTGGTGGACCGTCGAGGAGCTGGACGCGACCGAGGAGGAGCTTGCCCCGCCGGACCTCCCCCAGCTCGTGCGTACGCTGACCGCGTGACCTCGGTCCTCGTGACGGTGCACCTGCTCGCCGCCGCCGTGTGGTTCGGCGGCTCGACGGCGCTCGTCTTCGTCGGCGTCCCGGCGGTGCGGACACTCGACGGCGAGCCGCGCGGCCGGGCGATGAAGGCGCTCGGCCTCCGCTGGCGCCCCCTCGGGTACGGCGCGCTGATCGTCGCGGCGCTCACGGGCGTCGCGCTCGCGAGCCGCGACTGGTCGGACGCCGACACGGCCTTCAAGGGCGTGCTCGCGGTGAAGGCGGTGGCGTTCGTCTGCCTGCTCGTCGTGAGCTGGCTGCACAACTTCGTCCTCGGCCCGCGCCTCCAGGCCGAGATCCGCGAGGGCCGAGAGCAGCGCACGCGTCCGACGCTCGTCGTCGTCGGCTGGGTGAGCTACGGCCTGACGCTCCTGCTCCCGATCCTCGGCGTCGCGCTGCAGCAGATCGTCCACTAGGGACGTGGCCGTCCCGTGAACCGGGGTCAGACCCGGGTCTGACCCCGCCGGTCGGCCCGGCGCTGCGCGGGTCAGCCGGGCCAGCGGTTGGTGATCGGCGTGCGGCGGTCGCGGCCGAAGGCCTTGGGGCGCAGCTTGACGCCGGGGGGCGCCTGGCGGCGCTTGTACTCGGCGCGGTCGACCATCGCGAGCGCCCGGTCGACGATCTCCGGGTCGAAGCCGTCCTGGCGCAGCTCCTCGCGGGAGCGGTCGAGCTCGACGAACGCCTCGAGCACCGCGTCGAGCTGCGGGTACGGCGGCAGCGAGTCCTCGTCGAGCTGGTCGGCCCGCAGCTCCGCGCTCGGGGCGCGGTCGATGATCGACTGCGGGATCAGCTCGCGGCCGGCCTGCTCGTTCAGGTGCCGGCAGAGACGGAAGACGTCCGTCTTGTAGACGTCCTTGATCAGCGCGAACCCGCCTGCCAGGTCGCCGTAGAGCGTCGAGTAGCCCACCGAGAGCTCCGACTTGTTCCCCGTCGCGATGACGAGCCAGCCGAACTTGTTCGACAGCGCCATCAGCAGCGTGCCGCGGACCCGGGCCTGGAGGTTCTCCTCCGTCAGGTCGGCCTCGCGGCCCGCGAAGTGCGGCGCCAGCGCGCCCGCGTACGCCTCCACCATCGGCTCGATCGCGATCTCGCGGAAGTCGATGCCCAGGCTCTCGGCGAGCCGCGCCGCATCGCCGCGGGTCCCCTCGGAGGAGTAGCGCGACGGCATCGAGACACCGTGGACTCGCTCGGCCCCCAGCGCCTGGACGCAGAGGGCCGCGGTCAGCGCCGAGTCGATGCCGCCCGACAGGCCGATGACGACGGCGCCGAAGCCGTTCTTGCCGACGTAGTCGCGCAGCCCGAGCACGAGCGCGCGGCGCATCTGCTCGAGGTCGTCGAGCAGCGGCGCCGGCTCCGGCGCCCGCCGCTCGGGCTGGTCGCGCGGCGGCGCAAGGTCGACGGTCGTCGCCGCGCGGACGTCCTCGCGGTCCCGCGCGAGCGCGCGCCGGCGGACGTCCCGCAGGCGGCGTGCGACCGCGCCGACCGGGTCGACGTCGACGACCAGCAGGTCCTCCTCGAAGCCCGGCGACCGTGCGAGCGCCGTGCCGTCGTCGTCGAGCACGACGGAGTGCCCGTCGAAGATCAGCTCGTCCTGCGCGCCGACCGCGTTGCAGAAGGCGACGAAGCAGGCGTTGTCGCGCGCCCGCACGCGGAGCATCTCCTCGCGCTCGCGCTCCTTCCCGACGTGGAACGGCGAGGCCGAGATGTTCGCCACGAGCTGCGCGCCGGCCAGGGCGAGGTCGGTGGCGGGCGGCCCGGGCTGCCAGATGTCCTCGCAGATCGTCGGCCCGACGAGCACCTCGCCGAAGCGCAGCAGGAGCCGGTCGTCGCCGGCGGCGAAGTACCGGTCCTCGTCGAAGACGCCGTAGGTCGGCAGGTAGCGCTTGCGGTACACCGCGCGCACCTCGCCGTGGGCGAGCACGAAGCACGCGTTGAACAGGTCGGCGTCGAAGTACGGCGCGCCGACGAGCGCCGTCAGACCGTGCGTCTCCTTCGCGATCCCGTCGACCGCGCGGCGCGCGGCGCGCACGAAACCGGGCCGGAGGAGCAGGTCCTCGGGTGGGTAGCCGGTGACGGCGAGCTCCGGGAACAGGACGAGGTCGGCGCCCTCGCCGCGCGCGCGCCCGAGCCACTCGACGATGCGCGCCGCGTTGCCGTCGACGTCGCCGACGACGCTATCGATCTGGGCCAGTGCGAGTCTCATCCGACGTTTTCGCCTCTCGGTCGAAAACCGCTTGTTCGCGAAACCTAGCACGGTGCGCCCGGCCGGCCCGGCGCCAGCCCGCGAACGCGAACGCGGCCCCGAGGAAGCACGCGAGGGCGAGCGCGCGCAGGACGGGCGACTGGTGCCCGTTCCCGAGGGCGCTGAAGACGGCCGCCCCCACGAGCAGCGCCACCGCGAGCCAGCGCAGGCGGTCGTAGTGCTCCACGACGAGCGAGAATAGAGCCGTGGACGGGCTGGTGATCGCACGCCGCTTCCGCGGCCCCGACGACTCCGGCAACGGGGGCTACACCTGCGGCGTCGTCGCGGACGCGGTGGGCGGCGGCCAGGTCGAGGTCACCCTGCGCAGGCCGCCCCCGCTCGACACGCCGCTCGCCGTCGACCCGGAGGGACGGGTCTGGTCGGGCGACGTCCTCGTCGCCGAGGCTCGTCCGGCGGCGGTCGACCTCGAGACGCCCGCCCCGGTGAGCTGGGACGAGGCGGTCGCCGCGCAGGCGCCCGACCTGGGCTCGCCGTTCCCGCACTGCTTCGTCTGCGGGCACGCGCGCGAGCCGGGCGACGGCCTGCGCGTCTTCGCCGGCCCCGTCCGGGACGGCCTCGTCGCGGCGCCGTGGGTGCCCGCCGCGGACACGGTCGGGCCGGAGTTCGTCTGGGCGGCGCTCGACTGTCCCGGCGCCTACGCGACCGGGGTGCCCGGACGGGGAACGGTGGTGCTCGGGCGCCTGGCCGCGCGCGTCGACCGCGTGCCGCGGGCGGGCGAGCGCTGCGTCGCCGTGGGCTGGCCGCTCGGCTCCGACGGGCGCAAGCACGGCGCGGGGACGGCCCTCTTCACCGACGCCGGCGAGCTGCTCGGCGTTGGCCGCGCGCTCTGGATCGAGCCCCGCTGACGCGACCGACTCTCCGTTTGCGGGCTCCGGTTAGCTTCTGCTAACTTAGCGCGTACTAACTCGGGAGGGACCTATGGTGGAGCGTCTGGTGACGCCGGAGAACAAGAAGTGGTGGACGCTGGCCGCCGTCTCGGTCGGCCTGTTCATGATCATGCTCGACAACACGGTGGTGAACGTCGCGCTGCCCTCGATGCAGCGCGGTCTCCACCTCTCGCTGTCCGCGCTGGAATGGATCGTCGCGGGCTACGCGCTGACCTTCGCCGCCTTCATGCTCACCGGCGGCAAGCTGGCCGACCTGTTCGGCCGGCGGCTGATCTTCATGGTCGGCCTCGTCATCTTCACGGGCGCCTCGCTCGCGTGCGGGCTCGCGCCGAACGGCGGCTTCCTGATCGGCGCGCGCGTCGTGCAGGGCCTCGGCGGCGCGCTGATGAACCCGTCGACGCTCTCGATCATCACGGCGACGTTCCCGCCGAAGGAGCGCGGCACGGCGATCGGCATCTGGGCCGGCGTCTCGGGGATGGCGCTCGCGATCGGCCCGCTCATCGGCGGCCTGCTCACCGAGCACGTCAACTGGAACTGGATCTTCTTCATCAACGTGCCGGTCGGGGCGATCGGGCTCCTCGTGACCCCGCTGCTGATCGACGAGACCCGCGACACGTCGCACGAGCAGCGGCCGGACGTCCCGGGCCTGGTCTCGTCCGCGGTCGGCCTGTTCGCGCTCACCTACGCCTTCATCGAGGCGAACACCTACGGCTGGACGTCGGGCCGCATCCTCGGCGCCTTCGCGGTTGCCGCCGTCGCCCTGTCGGTCTTCGCGGTGCTCGAGCTGCACCAGCGGCTGCCGATGCTCGATCTTTCGCTGTTCCGCAACCGCACGTTCAGCGGCGCGAACACGGCGATGCTCTTCGTCGGCCTCGCGATGTTCGGGACGTTCTTCTACGTCTCGCTCTACATGCAGCAGATCCTGCGCTACTCGCCGGTGGAGGCGGGCGCGTCGTTCCTGCCGATGACGCTGCTGATCATCGTGATCGCGCCCCGCGCCGGGAAGCTGTCCGACAAGTTCGGCTCGAGGTGGCTCGTCGGCGGCGGCATGGCGCTGCTCGCGGTCATGCTCCTCTACTACTCGACGCTCGGCCTGAGCGAGAGCTTCTGGGCGCTCGTGCCCGGTCTGATCATCGGCGGCGTCGGGATGGGCGTGACGATGACGCCCACGACCGCCGCGGCGATGAGCTCGGTGCCGGTCGACAAGGCGGGCGTCGGGTCGGCCGTGCTGAACTCGATGCGGCAGGTCGGCGGGTCGCTCGGCATCGCCGTCATGGGCGCGATCGTCGCCTCGACGACGGCCTCGTCGCTGAGGGCCGGCGACTCGCAGCAGCTCGCGTTCCTGCACGGGTTCCACGACGGTCTCCGCCTCGCGTCGGCGCTCGCCTTCGCCGGCGCGATCGTGGCGACGGTCGCGATCCGCAAGGCGGCGCATCACCACGAGCCGCAGGCCGAGCTGGCGGTCGAGGGGCTGTGACCTCGACGCGGCCGCGGCTGACGGCCGAGGAACGGCGGCAGGCGGTGCTCGACACCGCCTGCCGCGTCTTCTCCCGCTCGAGCTACCGCGGGGCGACGACCGCGGAGATCGCGCGCGAGGCCGGGATCACCGAGCCGATCCTGTACCGCCACTTCGGCTCGAAGCGCGACCTCTACCTCGCGTGCCTCGAGGAGGCGTGGCGCGATCTCCGCGCCGTTTCCGAGGATGCGGTGCGGAAGAGCCCGGAGACGTGCCTCGGCGCCGTCGCCGACGCCTACATGGAGAGGCGGAGCAAGCTGCGGCTCGTCGACCTCTGGGTGCAGGCGCTGTCCGAGAGCGAGGATCCGGTGATCGCGAAGGCGCTGCGCCGGCAGATCCGGGAGGTGCACGCGTTCTTCGCCGACCTGATCCGCGACGGGCAGGAGCGGGGCGTGGTCGCGGCCGACCGCGATCCGGTCGCGGAGGGGTGGATCTTCATCGCCGGGGGTCTGCTCGCGACGATGGACGCGCGGCTCGGGATCGTCGGCGACGAGCTGCTCCGGGTCCGGGCGGAGCGGCGCCGCTGGATGCAGGCGGGGGATTAGGCGACCGCGCGTCGGGGAGGTAGCTGTGACGACGAGCGGGCACTGTGTCCACTGGCATCCGTCGACGTGAAGGGAGCTCGACCCATGGAAGAGGAGCACGAGCCGGGGACGGGCCGGTTTCTGGGCGTTCCGTACGATTGGCGGCGGCCGACGCTCGCCCGGGCGAAGTCGCGCTGGTGGAACCCGGCCGACCCGCGCCTGTTCACGCCGAGGACCTTCGGCTGGGGCTGGGACATCAACCTGGCGCGGCTGCTCGGGCGGAAGCCGTAGGAGAAGAAGAGGGCCCCGGCTGCGGCACCCGGGGCCCTCTGGTCAGGCAGGGCGCCGGTTCGACGACTCCGAGATGCGCGGCTCTGCGGCCCAGCCACGTACCCGGATCATGTCGCCTCTGGCGCTCCCACTCACACGACGGCCCTGACGACCGGAGTGCAAGCTGGGCTCACTGTAGGCCGGGAGCGCGGGCCTGTCAAGTACCCCGGTCAAGTGATTGTCGCTTCACCTGATTCACCCGCAATTGCCTTTACTCTCCCCGTTTTGAGTGATTGGCCGAACCCGACACTTGCGAGTCGGTCAAGCATGAAGCACACTGCACGTATGACGCACACCCCCACAGAGCGCGGCACCTCCACGGCCGGCCCCGGTCGCGTCGCCGAGCGCCGCCCGACGCCGCAGCTCGGGGAGCGCCTCCGCCAGCTTCGCGTCGCCGCCGGGCTCACCCAGACGGACGTCGCGGGCGACCGGTTCTCGAAGGAGTACATCTCGCAGATCGAGCGGGGCAAGACCCGCCCGACCGCCGAGACGATCGAGTGGCTCGCGGGCCGGCTCGGCGTCGACGTCGGATTCCTGGCCTACGGCGTCTCGGTCGACGAGCGCGCCAAGGCCGAGGCCGTCCTGACCCGCGCCGAGGCCCTCCTCCGCGACGCCCGGCACGACGAGGCAGCCGCCGAGTTCGAGCGCGTCCTGCCGCTCGTCGTCGGCACGGGCGCGACGGAGCTGCACGTCCGGGCGCTCAACGGCAAGGCTCTCGCGCTCGCCCAGGCGGGCGACGTGAGGGAGGGCATCGAGCTCCTCCAGCAGGCGCGCGCGCTCACCGAGCGCAGCGAGTTCTCGGACCTCGACCGGGCCGAGGTGCTGTACCGGCTCGGCGTGTGCCGCTACCTGCTCGGGAGCATGGCGACCGCCGTCGCCCTGTTCGACGAGGCGCTCGCGCTCGGCGAGCGCTCGGGGCAGCCCACGGACGAGCTGAAGCTGAACGTCTTCACGTGGCGCTCCCGGTGCTACCGCCGCCAGCGCGACCACGAGGCGGCGCGCGAGGACGTCGAGCGCGCGCTCGAGCTGGCGGAGATGCTCCAGGACCCGCGGACCCTCGGCAACGCGTACTTCTCGGCGTCGCTCGTCGCCGAGCGCGACGGCCAGTGGGTGCAGGCGCGCAAGTACGCCGAGAAGGCCTGCGTGCAGTACGAGCTGCTCGACGACCGCCGCCGCGTCGGCCGCCTGCTGAACAACCTCGGCGGGCTCGACTTCCTGCTCGGCAAGCCCGAGGACGCGGTCGCGCGCTTCAAGGAGGCGTTCGCGATCGCGCTCGAGCTCGGCCACGAGGTCGACAGTGCGGCGGCCGTGGCCTCGCTGGCGCAGGTGCACCTCCACACGGGGGATGCCGCGAAGGCCGAGGAGCAGGCGCGGCATGCGCTCGAGATCCTCGAGGGGCGCGACGATCTGCTCGAGCACATCGGCAGCAGCCGGCTGGTGCTCGGGCGCGCACTGCTCGAGCAGGGCCGGCTCGACGAGGCCGAGGAGATGCTCACGGCGGCCGACGACGCCTACGCGCAGTTCTCCTCGGTGTCGCACCGGTCCGCGGTGTGGGTAGCCCAGGGCGACCTGGCGCGCAGGCGTGGCGACGAAGCCGGTGCGGCCGAGATCTACCGCCGTGCCGCCGAGGCGCTTCAAGACTCGCGGTTCTGAGAGAGGAGGTGTCACCTGTGGCAAGCAAGTTCGCGTCCCTCCTGAGCAAGCGTGCGCTCGTTCTCGCGGCTCTCATCGTCGTGGCCGTGATCGCAGGCTCTGCGCGCGTTCACCTGTTCGCATTCTGGGAGAGCTAGGACTGGGCTCGCTGGACGCGACGCGCGCGGCGCGTCTCCCGTAGCCGCGAGCCCTGCGGCGGAGTCATCCGTCCAGTGCGTGTGCGGGTCATGGAGGACCCGCACACGCATGCTGGACGTCGTTCAGGCGTCGCCGCTCGTCGAGCCCATGCGCTCGACGACCACCTGCGGGATCCGCGCGAACGGACTCAGCCGCAGGCACATCCGCACGATCTCGGCGCAGTCCTCCGGCCGGATCATCTCGTCGGCGGGGATGCCGGACCACTCCGCCATCGGCGTGTCGACGAACCCGGGGCAGATGGCGATGGCGCGCACGCCGTCGGCGTCGAGCTCGCCGTTCAGCGAGCGGGTGAGGGCGATCACGGCCGCCTTCGTCGCGCCGTAGACGGTCAGGCCCGGCGTGGGGAGCGTGCCCGCGATCGAGGCGAGGTTGACGATCCAGCCGCGCGAGTCCTTCAGCAGCGGGATCGCCTGGCGGGTGACGAGCAGCAGCCCGCGCAGGTTGACGCCGAGCTGGAGGTCGACGTGCTTCGCCTGCAGCGACTCGACGGTGCCCGCGATGCCGATTCCGGCCGAGTTGACGAGCATGTCGAGGCCGCCGAAGCGTTCGCGGTGCTCGGCGACGACCCGCGCGGCGTCGTCCTCGTCGGCCACGTTGGCGGCGATCGCGTGGGCGCCGATCTCGCCGGCGGCTCGCGCGACCTTGTCGAGCGTCCGCGAGGCGAGCGTCAGCTCGTACCCCTCGTCGCGGAGCATGCGGGCGATGGCGAGCCCGATGCCCGAGGAGCCTCCGGTGACGAGTGCGCTCGGCACCTCCCAACCCTAAAGGAGTGTTGTCGCGGGAGGCGAATCGGTCGCCGTACGACGTTCCTCTCCCCGACGGCGGCGGCCCCCTTCGGCCGCCGCTGTCGTCTAGCGTTTCGGGCGATGGACGCGCCGCCGCGGCTGACCGATCTCGCCACGGCCGGCGGCTGCGCCGCCAAGTACTCGGCGGCCCGCCTCGAAGAGCTCCTGCGCGGCTTCGTCCCGGTCGAGGCCGAGAACCTGCTCGTCGGGCTGGACCCTGCCGACGACGCCGCGGTCTACCGCCTCGACGACGAGCGGGCGATCGTCTTCACGATCGACTTCTTCCCGCCGATCGTCGACGACCCGGAGGACGTCGGCGCGATCGCCGCGACGAACGCCCTGAACGACGTGTTCGCCATGGGCGGCACGCCGCTGCTCGCCCTCTCGGTCGCGGCGCTGCCCGAGGAGCTGCCGACCGAGACCGTCCGCGCGATCTTCGACGGCGCCGACCGGCAGGTCCGGGCGGCCGGCGCGCTGCTCGCCGGCGGCCACACCATCCGCGACGCGGAGCCGAAGTACGGCCTCGCCGTCGTCGGCACCGTCCGTCCGGACGCCGTCTGGCAGAAGTCGACCGCGCAGCCTGGCGATGCCGTCTACCTGACGAAGCCGCTCGGCACCGCGCTCGTCCTCGGCGGCGCGAAGCGCGGGGTCGCCGACGTTGCGGACGCGGTCCGGTCGATGCGCACGCTCAACGCAGGAGCCGCCGACCTGCTCCGGCGCTTCGAGCCGCACGCGGTCACCGACGTCACCGGCTTCGGGCTGCTCGGGCACGCCCACGAGATGGCTGCTCGCAGCGGCGTGCGGCTCCGGATCGAGGCCGGGCGGCTCCCCGCGCTTCCCGGAGCGCTCGAGTCCGCGCGGGCCGGCGTCTCGACCGCCGGTACGCGCAACAACAAGGCGTACGCCCGGGTCGAGATCGCGGACGGCGTTCCGCCGGAGCTGGTGGAGCTGGGCTACGACCCCCAGACCGCAGGCGGCCTGCTCGTCTCGCTCCCGCGCGAGCGTGGCGCCGTGCTCGAGGCCGAGTTCGCGCGGGCGGACCTGCCGCTCGCCCGGATCGGGACCGTCGAGACCGGCGTCGGCGTCGAGCTCGTGTAGCCGCACGCGGAGCGTCGTCTTCGGACGGGGTTGGACATGGATATCCCTGTCCAACGTCCATGGCTATCCATGGCCAGGCACCTGGATATCCATCTCCAACCTCCATGGATATCCATGTCCAGGCCCATGGATATCCATATCCAAGGGCACGTTCGGGACGTGTCCCGGGCGCGGCGGGATGCGCGCGGCTAGGAGGTCGGGTCGGCGCCGAGCTCGCGGCGGCGGCGGAGGAGCCGCTTGCGGCGGTCGACCAGGTCGGCCTCGAGGTCGCGCAGCTCGTCCTGGCGGCGGCGGACGAGCTCGAGCTGGAGCTCGACGTTCGGGAGCGCCTGCTCGACGATGCGGAGCCGCTCGACGGTGGACTCGGTCTCCTCGAAGCGCCGGCGGAGCTCGGCCCGGGCGTCCTCGGCCTGGACGACGCGCTTCAGCTCCTCGAGCGACAGTCCGAGAAGGTCCCGCAGCCGGGTGATCTCGCGCAGCCGCTCGACCGCCGCCTCGTCGTAGGTGCGGTGCTTGCCCTGCTCGCGCTCGTGGGGCGGGAGCAGGCCGAGCTCCTCGTAGTAGCGGATCGTCCGCGGCGTCACGCCCGCGCGCTCGGCCAGGTCGCCGATGCGCAGCACGCCGGCCGACGCCGTCATGCGGCCTCCGCCAGCGCCTCGTGCTCGTCCTCGATCACGTGGACGTGGGCCGGGCGCAGCATCGAGATGACGGCGCCGAGGATCGAGACGGCGGTGAGCACCCAGAGAGCCAGGTGCATGTTCGAGATGAAGGGCTGCAGGCTCGCCGTCGAGAGACCCGAGGTGAGGCCCGAGAAGATCTTGAAGAGCACGTCCTTCGGCACCGCGGAGGTGATGATCGCCATCAGGAACGCGATCGAGATGACCGCGCCCGTGTTCTGGAGCATCACCCGGGCGCCGGCGGCGATGCCGCGACGGTGCACCGGGACGACGCCCATCATCGCGGCCGTGTTCGGGCTGTTGAACATGCCCGAGCCCAGCCCGACCAGGGCGAGCCAGACCGCGCTCTGCCAGTAGGCCGTGTGCGCCTGGAGCGTCGTCATCCCGGCGAGGCCGGCGGCGGTGACGACCATCCCGAGCGCGGCAAGGCCGCGGGAGCCGTGCCGGTCGGCGAGGATGCCGGCGAGCGGCGAGGAGACGAGCATCGCGATCGCCATCGGCGCCAGCTCGACGCCGGCCATGATCGGCGACTGCCCCTGCGGCCCCTGGAAGTAGAAGACGAACAGGAACATCAGCGCGAAGCGTGCGAGCCCGTTCATGAACGCCGCCGCGGACGCGGCGCTGAAGAGGCGGTTCTCGAACAGCGCGAGGTCGAGCATCGGCGCGCGGCCGTGCCGCTCGATCAGGACGAACACGGGTAGCAGCACCGCGGCGACGGCGAGGCCCGAGATGACGAGCCAGTTGTTCCAGCCGCTCAGGCCGCCCTTCGAGAGCGCGAGCACGAGGCCGGTCAGGCCGACGACGTAGGTCGAGGTGCCGACGAGGTCGAGTCCGCGCTCGGCGCTGCGGCCGGAGCGCTCCTCGAGGACGAGCAGGCCCCAGAGCGCGCCGATCACGCCGAACGGCACGTTGAACCAGAAGACCCAGTGCCACGAGATGTCGACGAGCGCGCCG
Source organism: Gaiellaceae bacterium (assembly GCA_035546715.1). Classification (GTDB taxonomy): domain Bacteria; phylum Actinomycetota; class Thermoleophilia; order Gaiellales; family Gaiellaceae; genus PALSA-600. The sequence goes on from DASZWI010000151.1 coordinate 48,234, forward strand.
CCGAGCACCGGTCCGAGCACCAGGCCCACCGCGGCGACCATCGTGTTCGTTCCCATCGCCAGCCCGAGCTCGCGGCGCGGGAAGGCGTCGGTGACGAGCGCGGCCGCGTTCGCGAACAGGAACGCGCCGCCGATGCCCTGGAGGACGCGCCACAGGATCAGCACCGTGCCGCCGGCGGCGAAGCCGGCGCCGAGCGACGCGACCGCGAAGACGAGGAAGCCGACCACGTAGGCCGTCTTCCGTCCGAACAGGTCGGACAGCCGGCCGGCCGTGAGCACGAGCACGGTCGACACGATCATGTAGACGAGGATCACCCAGACGAGCTGCAGGAGGGTGGTGTGGAGGCTGCGCTCCAGGTCGGGCAGGGCGATGATCAGCGTGCCCGAGTTGACCGTCGCGAGGAGCATCCCGAGGCTCGTGCACGAGAGCACCCACCACTTGTAGTGGTCGGTGTGGCGGCGTGTCCGCAAGAACTCCATTTGACGTCAACGTCAAATTTAGCAAAGGCGTGAGGCGGCTACAGTTCAGCCGTGCAGACCGGCGTGCACCCGCTCGTTCGCGTCCGTCGCGTGACCCTCTCGCTGGGCACCTTCCGCTGGCTCGCCTTCGCGGCGGCGGCGATGCTGCTGATCGTCGTCGCGACCGGGGCGACCGTGCGTCTCACCGGCTCCGGCCTCGGCTGCCTGCGCTGGCCGGGCTGCCAGGGCGGGGTGACGCTGCCCGAGAGGGGCTTCCACTCCTACGTCGAGTTCGGCAACCGCGTCATCGCGTTCGTGACCATCTGCGCGACGCTCGGCGTGTGGCTCGGGGCGCTGCTGGCGCCGACGCCGCGGTGGCTGCGCTGGCTCGCCTTCGGCACGTTCTTCGGGACGATGCTCCAGGCGCCGCTCGGCGCGGTCACGATCCACTACGACCTCAACCCGTACCTCGTGCTGTCGCACTTCCTGCTCAGCGTCGCCGTGCTGACGCTCGGCGTCGTGCTCGCGATCGAGGCGGTCGCGCTGCTCCGTGGCCACGCAGACACCGCCGTGCCCCACTGGGTGCGGCTCGGCGGCCTGCTCGTCGCGCTCGCGTGCGGCGTGCTGGTCGTGTCGGGCACGCTCGCCACCGCCGCCGGCCCGCATCCGGGCAGCACCGTCGTGCGCCGGCTGTGGTCGTTCGAGCCCGCCGTCTACTGGCACGTCCGCGCGACGGCGGTCTTCGGGATCTCGTTCGCGATCGTGCTCGCCTGGCTCGCCCGCACGCGCAGCCGACACCTGCGGCCGGCGCTCGGCGTGCTCGCGCTCCTGGCCGTGCAGATGACGATCGGGGAGATCCAGTACCGCACCAAGCTGCCGTGGTGGCTCGTGCTCGTCCACGTCACGACGGCGGCCGTCGTGTGGGCGGCGATGACCGGCTTCGCCTATTCCCTCTGGCGGCCGCTCCGCCGCATCGCGACGTAGCCAACTAGGATGCGACGATGACGGACGAGCTCCGCATCGAGTCGCGACCCCACCTCGAGCGGCCGGTGCTGATCGCCGCGTTCCGCGGCTGGAACGACGGCGGCCAGGGCGCCTCGCTCGCCGGCGCCTACCTCGCGCGGGCCTGGGCGGCGGAGCGCTTCGCGGAGATCGATCCCGAGAACTTCTACGACTTCCAGGCGACGCGGCCGCTCGTGTCGCTCGTCGACGGGACGACCCGCGAGATCGAATGGCCCGAGAACGCCTTCTACCACGCCCCGCTCCCCGGCGGCGGCCGCGACGCGATCCTGCTCCTCGGCGTCGAGCCGAACCTCCGCTGGCGCACGTTCAGCGGGCACGTCGCGCAGCTCGCGCGGGACTTCGGCGTCGAGCTCGTCGTCACCCTCGGCTCGCTGCTCGCGGACGTGCCGCACACGCGCGACGCCCCGGTGACCGGGAGCGCCACCGACCCGGAGCTGATCGAGCAGCTCGGCCTCCAGGCGTCGCGCTACGAGGGGCCGACGGGCATCGTCGGCGTCCTGCACGACGCCGTCGGCCGGGCGGGCATCCCGTCCGCCAGCCTCTGGGCGGCCGTGCCCCACTACGTCTCGCTGACGCCGTCGCCCCGGGCGGCGAAGTCGCTCGTCGACCGGCTCGCCGAGCTGCTCGCCTGCGACGTCGACACCCAGGAGCTCGACGAGGCGGCGGACGCCTACCAGCGCCAGGTGAGCGAGGCGGTGGCGGCAGACGCCGAGACGGCGTCGTACGTCGAGGAGCTCGAGCGCCGCGTCGACGAGCTGGCCGAGGACGCCGAGATCCCGTCCGGCGACGCGATCGCCGCCGAGCTGACGCGCTTCCTGCGCGAGCACGAGCGCCGCAACGGCGGGCCCGGCGGGCCCGACGACGTCGCGCGCGGCTGAGGCGGCCTACCCGAACGTGAACGAGTACGCCTGCACCCCGGGCGAGAAGCGCAGCTCGAGCAGCGCGTCGGCCTGCTTGCTCGACTGGCGCACCGTGTAGAGCCGGTAGGCGTTCACGTCGAGGGTGCGCTCCGGCTTGCCGTCGACGAGCGCCTGCACGGTCCCGTGCCCGCCGAGGACGATGTAGACGTCCTTCGCCTGGAAGTGCAGCTGGAGCCGCGCCCCCCGGCCGGCGACCGCCGCCTGGCCGCCGACCTTCCACTGGCCGCCGTACGCGACCCCGTTGTCGGGCACGGACGACGGCAACGTGTAGCCGGCCAGCTCGTCGGGGTGGAGCTTCGACCCGACGTAGTCCGAGAGGCGCTCGTAGCCGAGGTACGTCTCCGGCGTCATCAGCTCGTCGGGCGTCGTGTCGGCCACGTGCGGCGCCCTCGCGCCCTTCGCGTCGAGGAGCTGGCGGATCAGCTGCTCGGTCTGGCCGTACTCGCCTTCGCCGAAGTGGGTGTGGCGGATCCGGCCGGTCTTGTCGATCAGGTACTCGGCCGGCCAGTACTGGTTCGAGTAGGCGTCCCAGGTCTTGTAGTCGTTGTCCTGCATCACCGGATAGGCGATCCCGAGCCGCTTCACCGCCGCCTCGACGTTCGACGTCTCGTGCTCGAACGCGAACTCGGGCGTGTGGACGCCGAGGATCACGAGGCCGTCCTTGCGGTAGGTCGCGTACCACGCCTTCAGGTGCGGCAGGGTGCGCAGGCAGTTGATGCAGGAGTACGTCCAGAAGTCGACCAGCACGACCTTGCCGCGCAGCTGGGCGAGCGTCAGCGGCTTCGTGTTGATCCATGCGCCCCCGGCGGTCAGCGGCGGCGCGGCGCCGTAGTCGGGGAGTCCCTTCGTCGCGGTCGCGACCGGCTTCGGGGGCGCCTTCTCGCCGCGCAGCCTGGCGAGCTGCTTCTCCGACGACTTGCTCGCCTCGACGTGGTCCTGCACGTAGCTCGTCCACGGCCAGCGCACCTGCGTGAGGTGGTCGTCCACGTGGAAGACGAGGCCGAGCGCGACGACCGCGATCACGGCGCCCGACGCGAGCCGCACGGAGGGCGCGTGCTGCCGGATCCGGGTCGCGAGCTCGCGGCCGCCGTAGGCGATCACCAGCATCGGCACCGCGGCGCCGAGCGCGTACGCCAGGGTGGCGACGATGGTGCGGACGCCGAAGCTCTCGTGCGCGGCCGCTGCGCTCAGCGCTCCCAGGAACGGGCCGGCGCACGGGACGAAGACGAGCCCGAGCGACACGCCGAGGAAGTAGCCCCCGCCGGCGTCCGCCGGCCGCAGCCGCGAGAAGAAGGCGAGGCCGCGCTCGACCAGCAGCCCCGCTTGCGGCACGAGCAGCACCGCGGCCATGACGAACAAGAACGCGATCGCGAGGTTCCGGAGCGTGTCGTCCGGCAGGCCGAGGTGGTCGAGGATCCAGGTGGCGAACAGCGTGAAGACGCTGAAGCTGAGGACGAGGCCCGCGACGATCCGCAGCGGCTTCCGTCCCGACGCGCCGCCGGCGAGCAGCAGCGGCAGCACGGGCAGGACGCAGGGGGAGACAGCCGTCGCCACCCCGGCGACGAGGCCGATGCCGATGAGCAGGATCACGCCGTGCAGTCTCCCTCTCGGAAGAGGTTCGCGGCAGGGCCCGTAA
>DASZWI010000152.1:0-3233 GCA_035546715.1 Gaiellaceae bacterium
AGGTCGGCGACGCGGTAGAGCACGTCGTGGAACGCGTGGTTGGCGCGCATCCACTCCGTCGCGAGGGCGCGGCGGTCGCCGCCCGGCTCGAGCGAGCGCAGCTCCTTCGTCAGCCGGGTGAACCGCTTCTCGGCCTCGTCCAGCTCCCGGAGGGCCTCCGGCGTCATGCGCCGGGCCGCCTCGGCGGTGATCAGGCCCTCCAGCTCGGCCCGGACGAGGAAGGCCTCGCGCAGCTCGTCGTGCGAGAGCGTCCGCACGCGGACGCCGCGGTTCGGGACGAACGAGACGAGGCCCAGGGCCGCGAGCCGCCGCAGCGCCTCGCGCACGGGCGTCCGGGAGACGCCGAAGCGCTCGGACAGCTGCTCCTGCCGCAGGACGGACCCGGGCGCCAGCTCGCCCGACACGATCGCCTCCTCGATGAGGACGGCGATGTCGTCTGCCTTCGTCGATTCGAGACTCACGGAAGACGATCGTACGCCGTGAGCGTGAGGAAGTCGCCCAGCTCGTCGCCGAGCGCCACCTCCGAGAACACCTCCTTCGCCTCGTCGGACGCCTCCACGCGCGCGATCTCCTCGCGCACCCGGTCGGCGTCGAACCGTCCCGCCTGGACCCACGACCAGACCTGCGCGCGCGAGATCTCGGCAGTGGCGGCGTCCTCCATCAGGTTGTCGATCGCCGCCGCCCCGACCCCGTGCAGCCACGCGTCGACGTAGCGGACGCCGACGCTGACGTTGGTGTGCAGGCCGGCGTCGGTGATCTCCCCGCCCGGGACCTCGAAGTCGACGAGCTGCTCCGCCGAGACGGAGACGTCGTCACGCTTGCGGTCGACCTGGTTCGGCCGGTCGCCGAGCACGGCGTCGAAGCACTCGAGGGCCACAGGGACGAGGTCCGGGTGCGCGACCCAGGTCCCGTCGAAGCCGTCGCCCGCCTCGCGCTGCTTGTCCTCGCGCACCTTGGCGAGCGCGACCCGGTTCACCTCGGGATCGCGCCGGGACGGGATGAAGGCCGCCATCCCGCCGATCGCGTGCGCCTCGCGGCGATGGCAGGTCTGCACCAGCAGCTCGGTGTAGGCGCGCATGAACGGCACGGTCATCGTCACCTGGATGCGGTCCGGGAGCAGCGCGTTCGTCTTCTTGATGCAGCTGAAGATGTAGTCCCAGCGGCCGGCGTTGAGCGCACAGGAGTGGTCGCGGAGCTCGTAGAGGATCGCGTCCATCTCGTAGGCGGCGAGGATCGTCTCGATCAGGACGGTGCACTTGATCGAGCCGTGCGGCAGCCCCAGCTCCTCCTCGGCGAGCGCGAACGCGCGCGCCCACAGCCGCGCCTCCAGGTGCGACTCGAGCTTCGGGAGGTAGAAGTACGGCCCGGTCCCGCGGTCGAGCTGCTCGCGCGCGTTCGTGAACACGGTGAGGCCGAAGTCGAAGAGCGAGGCGCTCACCGGCTCGCCGTCGACCTCGTGGTGCCGCTCGGCGAGGTGCCAGCCGCGCGGACGGATGACGAGCGTCGCGACCTCGTCGTTCAGCCGGTAGGCCTTCTCCGGCGTCTCGAGCTCGATCGTCCGCCGGACGGCGTCGTGGACGTTGCGCTGCCCCTGGACGACGTTCTCCCAGGTCGGCGAGTTCGCGTCCTCGAAGTCGGCCATGAAGACCTTCGCCCCGGAGTTCAGCGCGTTGATCATCATCTTGCGGTCGACCGGGCCCGTGATCTCGACGCGGCGATCCCGGAGATCGGCCGGCGCAGGCGCGACCGTGAAGTCCTCGGGCGCCGCGACGAAGGCGAGCGGCCGCCCGAGCCGCTCCCGGCGGGCGGCGAGCAGGCGCAGCCGCTCGGGGTTCAGCTCGCGGTGCAGGCGGTCGACGAACGCGAGGCCCTCCCGCGGGAGGGCGCTCTCGTCCACCGCAGACGACCCGCGCGAGCTCACGCGAACTGCGCAGCTTCCGTCGAGCCCTCGAGCGCGAGGGTCGACGCGTCCTTGGACACCGCCTGCATCACCTGGTCGAAGTATCCCGCACCGACCTCGCGCTGGTGGCGAGTGGCGGTGTAGCCGTCCGCCTCGAGCGCGAACTCGCGCTCCTGCAGCTCGACGTACGCGCTCATCCCGCGGTCGCGATAGCCGAGGGCGAGCTCGAACATGGCCTCGTTGAGGGCGTGGAAGCCCGCGAGCGTGATGAACTGGAAGCGGTAGCCCCAGGCGCCGAGCTGCGCCTGGAAGGCGGCGATCTGCTCGTCGCTCAGGTGCTTGCGCCAGTTGAACGACGGCGAGCAGTTGTACGCGAGGAGCTTGCCCGGGAAGCGCTCGTGGATCGCCTCGGCGAACTCCCGCGCCTCGCCCAGGTCGGGCGTCGAGGTCTCGAACCAGAGGACGTCGGCGTACGGGGCGTAGGCCAGCGAGCGCGCGATGGCGCTCTCGAGCCCGTCCCGCACGCGGTAGAAGCCCTCGCTCGTCCGCGTGCCCGTGACGAACTGCTGGTCCCGCTCGTCGACGTCGGAGGTGAGGAGCGTCGCGGAGAGGGCGTCCGTGCGGGCGACGAGGACCGTCGGGACGTCGAGCACGTCCGCGGCGAGTCGGGCCGCGCTCAGCGTCCGGACGAACTGCGAGGTCGGCACGAGCACCTTGCCGCCGAGGTGGCCGCACTTCTTCTCCGCGGCGAGCTGGTCCTCGAAATGGACGCCGGCGGCGCCCGCCTCGATCATCGCCCGCATGAGCTCGTAGGCGTTGAGCGCGCCGCCGAAGCCCGCCTCCGCGTCGGCGACGATCGGCGCGAGCCACGTCGTCTCCTCGCGACCCTCGGACCAGTCGATCTGGTCGGCGCGCATGAGGGCGTTGTTCAGCCGCCGCACCACGTGCGGCACCGAGTTGGCCGGGTAGAGGCTCTGGTCGGGATAGGTCGCCGCGGCGAGGTTGGCGTCGGCCGCGACCTGCCAGCCCGAGAGGTAGATCGCCTTCAGGCCGGCCTTGACCATCTGCACGGCCTGGCCGCCCGTGAGCGCGCCGAGGGCGTGGACGTACGCCTCCTCGTGCAGCAGGCGCCAGAGACGCCCTGCGCCCATCTGCGCGATCGTGCACTCGGGAACGACGGAGCCGCGCAGCCGCACGACCTCCTCGGCGGTGTAGGGCCGGACGATGCCGTGCCAGCGTTGGTCCCGCTCCCACCACTCCTCGAGCTGACGGGCCTGGTCTTGGATCCGATCAGCGATGTCCACCGGGCGCTCCTCTCACGCGTGACGACGTT
>DASZWI010000153.1:0-4243 GCA_035546715.1 Gaiellaceae bacterium
CGCTCGAGCGGCCACGCGTCGTCGACGTCCTCGCCGGTGAGCAGGAACCCGGCCGCGTCGCGGGCGACCGACGGCGGCAGCCAGTCCGTCAGCGGGTCGGCGCCGATCAGCACGAACAGCGCGTCCGCCCGGACCCACTCCTCGCCGCCCTTGTCGAGGTCGTGCAGCAGCAGCTCCTCGAGGTGGCCTTCGCCGCGGCCGGCCGCGACGGTCGTCCGGAGTCGCACGGCGAGGTTCGGGGCGTCCTCGACCGCGTGCACGAGGTAGTCCGACATGCCCTTCGCGAGCGAGTCGCCGCGGACGAGCAGGCTGACCCGTCGGGCGTAGCGCGCGAGGTGCAGCGCGGCCTGTCCGGCCGAGTTTCCCCCGCCGACGACGTAGACGTCTGCCCCGGTGAGCGCGGGCGCCTCGGACGCCGGCCCGCCGTAGAAGACGCCGGCCCCGATCAGCCCTTCGAGCTCGGGGATGCCGAGCCGCCGGTAGCTGGCGCCGGTGGCGAGGATCACCGCGTCGGCGCGCGCGATCCGCCCGTCCTCGAGCGTGAGGGCGAGCCGGTCGCCGTCGCGCTCGAGTCCGGTGACGAGGTGCATGAAGACGAAGCTCGCGCCGAACGCCGAGGCCTGCTCGTACGCCTGCTCGGCGAGCCGGCTGCCGCTGACGCCCTTGGCGAACCCGAGGTAGTTGCGGATGAGCGAGCTCGACCGTGCCTGACCGCCGATGCCGCCCGAGTCGACGACCAGCACCCGCAGCCCTTCGGACGCGCCGTAGACCGCGGCCGAGAGGCCGGCGGGCCCGGCGCCGACGACCAGGAGGTCGAACGGGCGCTCGTCGACGGCCTGCGGCGCCCCGGCGGCCGCGGCGATCTCGTCGTCGGTCGGGTCGCTCAGGGTCGTGCCGTCGGGGAGCACCATCAGCGGGAGCCGCGCGTCCGGACCGGCGCTCGCGATCAGCTCCCGGCCCTTCTCCGAGTCGGCGAGACAGAACTGGTGCGGCACGGCGCAGTTCTCGAAGACCTCGCGCAGCTCGTACGCCCGGCCGGACCAATCCTCGCCGACGATCTGGACGGTCTGGGGCACGAGATGCCGCTCCCGCGCCCACTCGAGCAGGAAGCTCCCGATCGCCTCGTGGAACACCTCGTCGGGCGGCGGCCCGGGCTCGTAGACGAAGTGATCGACGCGCCCGAGCGCCATCGCCGTCCGGATCGCGCCGGCCGTGCGGGCGTCGGTCCACGCGTTCGCGGCGACGAGCAAGGCCCGCTTCGCCTGCGGGTGGAGCCGGCGCACGCGGTCGAGAAGCGCGCCGTCGGTCGCCCGAACCGCCGACGGGGTCACCAGGAGCAGGGCGAGATCGACCCCGTCGGCCGCCAGCGCCTCGAGCAGTGCGAGACCCCCGTCGGGGTCTCGCACGCACTCGATGCGGTAGCGCGCCGCGTAGCGCTCGGCGAGCTGGGCCTCGACGGCCGCGAACGCCTGCGCGTCGTCCTCGACCGCGACGATGGCGGGCAGCCCCACTAGGGTCGTCTCCGCGCGACGACGACGAGGTACTCGCTCGGGACGTCGAGCGTGCCGTCGGTCGCGACGTTCCGGCGCTCGATCATCTCGACGATCTCGGCGCGGCACTCGTCCCAGCGTCCCTCGGCCGTGAGCCGTTCCCGCGCCTTCAGCGTCGGCCCGTAGTTCGTCTCGAAGAACGACATGTAGTGCTCGGCGGAGTCGAACCGGAACGGCGTCGTCCCACGCTCGAACTCGAGGATGACGTCGGCGTCCGCGAAGAGCTCGCGCACGTGCTCCTCGTCGCCCCACAGCGGCGGCGGCGACGCGTACGACGGCGCCGGCGGCAGGTAGCGGCTCATGATGGCGAACAGCTCGCCGACCTTGCCCTCCGGCGTCCAGTTGCAGAGCCCGATCACGCCGCCCGGCTTGCAGACGCGTGCGAGCTCGGCCGCGACGACCTCGTGCCGCGGGGCGAACTGGATGCCGAACGTCGACAGGACGCGGTCGAAGGCCTCGTCGCCGTACGGCAGGTCCTCCGCGTCGCCGGAGACCCACTCGACGTCGACGCCGAGCGCCTCGGCGCGGCGCCGGGCGACGTCGAACAGCTCCGGCGTCAGGTCGAGCCCGACGACCTCGGCGCCGGCTGCCGCCGCCTGCAGCGCGACGTTGCCGGTTCCGGTCGCGACGTCGAGCACGATCTGACCGGGGCCGACGCCCGCGGCGCGGAGCAGGTGCCGCGGCGGAACCTCGTCGATCAGCTCCGCGATCGCGGCGTAGTCGCCGGACGCCCAGGTCGCGTGGTGCGCAGCCTTCAGCGTGTCGACATCCATGGTGGCCATGCTCATCCCCTTTGTCTCGGTTGGAGTGCGGGACGAGCATCGCCACCGGGAGGGTCCCGGCACATCGGCAGGATTCCCTATCTTTGTCCCTATCTCGCCCGGGCTAGGGCGGCGGCTCGAGGCGGGCCGCCTGCGACGCGGCCTCGGCGCGGTTGCGGACGCCGATCTTCGAGAGGATCCGGCTGACGTGGTGGCCGGCGGTCTTCTCGCTGATGAACAGAGTCCGCGCGATCTCCGCGTTCGTCATGCCCTGCGAGACCAGCGCGAGCACCTCCTGCTCCCGCGCGGTCAGCTCCCCGGGCACGCGCGGCCCCGGCCGGGTGCCCTCGCCGAGCTCGCGGAGCAGCGCCGCCGCGGCGTCCATGCCCCGGCTCGCGCCGAGCCTGCGGAAGGCGGCGTAGGCGGCGCGCGCCTCCTCGCGCGCGAGCTCCGGTGCGTCGCCCGCCGAGGCGCGCGCGAGCTCGAGCCGCGCCTCGGCGGCGTCGTGGGGCATCCCGAGCCGGCCGTACAGCTCGAGCGCCTGACGCGCCGCCTCGGCCGCCTCACCGATCCGCCCGCCGGTCAGCGCCACGCGCGCAGCCGCGAGCCGGGCGCTCGCCCGGACGAGCGGCCGGTCCGACACCGCCGCCAGCTCGGCGAGCCGCCAGGCGGCCAGCTCGGCCGCATCCTGCGCCCCGAGGGCGAGCTGGGCCAGCACGAGGGGCGCCAGCAGGCGCGACGCGCCGAGCACGTCGTCCTCTGCCGCTGCCAGGCCCCGCTCGAGCAGCGGCGCGGCGACCCGGGGCTCGCCCTCCGCCAGTCGCAGCTCGGCCAGGGCGAGGAGCGACCCCGGCTCCTCCTCCCGCCCGGCGAGGAGCTGCTCCGCCTCCGCGAGCCGTCCCTGCCGCACGCGCAGCGACGCGAGCGTCGACAGCGCCGCCGCCCCCATCGCCGGGTAGACCCGCGCGTGCGCCGCCACCGCGTCCTCGAGCGCGGTCTCGGCCTCGTCCCAGTGGCCGGACGCGACGAGGACGTCGGCGTGGATCGTCCGGCAGGCGCCGAACAGCGGCATGATCGCGTGACCGGTCGCGTACCCGTTGACGAGCTCGCACCACTCCGACGCGCGCTCCCAGTCGCCCGCGCTGGTGCAGGCGGCGATCAGGTTGCAGTACGCCTCGCCCAGGGTGTGCGGGCTGCCGATCCGGCCGGAGGTCGCCGCCGCCATCGCCTCCTCGAGCTTGCGCATCCCGTCGTCGAACGCGCCGCTGCTGATCTCGGACCGGCCGATCAGCGTGAGGGCGAAGACCTCGAGATCGTCGTCGCCCGCGGCCCGGCCGATCGCCAGCGCGCGCCGGGCGCCCGCGGCCGCCTCCTCCACGCTCGCCGCGCGGCGTGCCCGCTCCATGACGACCCAGCCGAAGCCGCCGCAATCCTCGCGCCCGTCCAGCGCGCGCTCCGCGCGCGCGAGCCAGCCGTTGGCCAGGGAGACGCGGCCCGAGACGAGGTACTGGTGCGAGATCCACACGCCGACGCGCGCGGCCTCGTCGACCTCCCCCGCCGCCGCGTAGGCGGCGAACGCCCGCTGTCGCAGCTCGATCCCGTCCTCGATCTCCCCCGCGAACCAGGTCGCGAGCCCGTAGCCGTCGAGGGCCTCCGGTCGACCGTCCTCGTCGAGGAGAGCGGCGAAGGCGGCGCGCGCCTCGTCCCAGGCCCCCGCGGCGAGCGCCCGACGCGCCTCGTCGAGTGGCTTCGCGATCTTCGCCACCGCCGACAATGATTGCTGCTGTGAGGGCGCCTGCACAACCGGGACGCCGGCCGGGGGCGCCGCCGAGCGCTCACCCCTCCGGATCGAAGCGGTCGACCGGAGCTCGGTGCGGGCGGCAGTGCGGGTCGCCGAGCGCGCGGAGCGCGTCGTTGTCCGGCTGCTGGGCG
>DASZWI010000154.1:0-6219 GCA_035546715.1 Gaiellaceae bacterium
CCCGCCCCGACGGCGCAGCGCCTGAGCGCCGGCTAGGCGGCGAGCGCCCGGCCGCCGGCGATGAGGCCGGCGAGCCGCGCCCGGTCGCGCTCGAGCTCGCGGCTGTGCGCCGCGACCTCCTCGTTCGACGCGCCCCGGGCGATCAGCAGGTCGCGCACCAGCGCGAGCCCGCGTGTCTTGAGGAGGAGGTCGTCGATCTCGCGATCGAGCAGGGCCACCGCCTCGGGAGCGAGGAGCTCCGTCCGGTCGTCCGTCATGCCGCCTCCCTCATCAGCTCCATCACCTCGGCCGGCTCGGCCTCGGCGGGCCTCGGCTGCGTGCGCACCAGCCCGACGGCGACGATCGCGCCGATCACGAGCAGGCCGGTCAGCACCTCGAGCGCCGTCTGGAAGCCGTGGGCGAGCGCGACGCCGCTCGTGGCCGCGACGCCGGCGTGGTCGGCGACGTAGCCGTTCGTCGACGAGGCCGCGATCGCGCTGGCCGCGGCCAGGCCGATCGCCCCGCCGATCTGGCGGCTCGTGTTCACGAGCCCGGAGGCGACGCCCGCGTCGGAGCGGCTCACGCCTTCGAGGCTCGCGATCGTCACCGGCACGAACGACATGCCCATGCCGGCCCCGCCGAGCACGAACCCGGGGAAGAGATCCCAGAAGTAGTGGCCGTGCACCGGCAGGCGCGCCAGCAGGGCCACCGAGACCGCCGAGAGCACGAGCCCGGCCGTCAGCGTCGCCCGGACGCCGATGCGCCCGACGAGCACCTGGGCCGCGTTCGAGATCACGACCACGGTCAGGGCGAAGCCGGTGAACGCGACGCCGGTCTTGATCGCGGAGTAGTGGAGGACGTCCTGCAGGTACAGCGTCAGCAGGAAGAACTCCGAGAACGCCACCGCGCCGACCAGCGCCATCGTCACGTTCGCCGCCGAGAGCGTCCGCAGGCGGAAGATCCGCAGCGGCAGCAGCGGCGCGGGCGACCGCAGCTCGACGCCGACGAAGAGGGCGATCAAGGCGACCGACCCCCCGAGCAGGCCGAGCGTGGTGGCCGTGCCCCACCCGTCGGTCGTCGCGCGGGTCATGGCGTAGACGAGCAGCATCAGCCCGCCGGTGACGGTCGTCGCCCCGGCCAGGTCGAAATGCCGGTGGCCCAGGTCGGCCTTGCTCTCCCGCACGAGCATCGGGGCGACGAGGATCGCCACCACGCCCACCGGGACGTTGACGAAGAAGATCCACGACCAGCTCAGGTACGAGGTGAGCACGCCACCGAGCAGGACGCCGGCAGCCGCGCCGCTCCCCGAGGCGGCGCCGTAGATGCCCAGCGCCACGTTCCGGTCGCGGCCCTCCTGGAAGGTCGTCATCAGCAGCGACAGCGCGGCCGGCGCGAGCAGCGCCCCGCCCAGCCCCTGCACGGCCCGGAACGCGATCAGCGAGCTCTCCGACCAAGCGAGCCCGCAGAGGAGCGAGCTGGCCGCGAACAGGCCGAGCCCGGTCACGAACAGGCGCCGGCGGCCGAGCAGGTCGGCGAGGCGTCCGCCGAGGAGCAGGGTCCCGCCGAACAGGATCGCGTAGGCCGAGATGACCCACTGGAGGCTGTCCTGCGAGAAGTCGAGGTCGGTCTTGATCGACGGCAGCGCGACGTTCACGATCGCGACGTCGAGGATGACCATGAACTGTGCAGTGACGATCAGGGCCAGCGCGCTCCAGCGCCGCTCCCTGCGCCCTGCCTCAATCGAGGTAAAAGCCATCTATCGTCTCCTGTAATCGTTGGTCGACACAACGATAGCACACACAAACACTTGAGCGCGCTACACTTCCGGTGCATATGTCAAGCTCCAACGCCATGAAGACGGGTTCCGTGAGCGCGGCGGCGCCGCTCGACGCGCCGGGCAGCCGCCTGGCGCAGGTCGGGCCGTCGCGGGAACTGCTCCTCAGCACGCCCTTCCTGCTGAAGCGGCTCGGCTTTGCCGTCAAGGAGCGCTCGCACGCCGCCTTCGAGGGCACCGGCCTGATGCCGCAGCACCACGCGGTGCTCTCCCTGCTCGACGAGGGCGCGCGCGAGACCCAGGGGACGATCGCCGACGCGCTCGGCTACGACCGCAGCATGCTCGTCGGCCTCCTCGACGAGCTCGAGGACCGCGGCTTCATCGAGCGCCGCCGCGACCCGGCGGATCGCCGCCGCCACCTCGTCAGCCTCACGGCCGACGGTCGTCAGGCGCTCGGCCGCATGCGCACGATCTCGAAGAAGGTCGCCGACGAGTTCCTCGCCCCGCTCGACCCCGAGCAGCGCAAGCAGCTGCACGAGCTGCTCCTGGAGCTCGCCTGCTTCCACGACGCGCGCTGCGCGCCGCGCGCCTGAGCCGAGCCTCTCCGGCTTCGCGGACGGGCCGCGGTGTGGTATTCATGGTCCGTTCCTTCAATAAGTGAAGGAATGGTCGCAGCCTTCATCGGCGCACTGGGTGAGGAACAGAGGAGGAACCACGATGGCGCTCACGATCGGTGACACCGCTCCGGACTTCCAGGCGGAGACGACCGAGGGGACGATCAGCTTCCACGACTGGCTCGGCGACTCCTGGGGCGTGCTCTTCTCGCACCCGAAGGACTTCACGCCGATCTGCACGACCGAGCTCGGCTACATGGCCAAGATCAAGCCGGAGTTCGACAAGCGCGGCGTCAAGATCATCGGCCTCTCGGTCGACCCGGTCTCCAACCACGAGAAGTGGGCCGGGGACATCGAGGAGACGCAGGGCCACGCGCCCAACTACCCGATGATCGGCGACACCGACTTCAAGGTCTCGAAGCTCTACGGCATGCTGCCGGCGGACACGAACGGCGACGTCGCGACGCGCACGGCGAACGACAACCAGACGGTGCGCAACGTCTTCGTCATCGGGCCGGACAAGAAGATCAAGCTCGTGCTCGTCTATCCGATGTCGACCGGCCGGAACTTCGACGAGGTCCTGCGCGTGGTCGACTCGCTCCAGCTCACGGCCAAGCACGCGGTCTCGACGCCGGCGAACTGGAAGCCGGGCGAGGACGTCGTGATCTCGGGCTCCGTCACCGACGAGCAGGCCCGCGAGAAGTTCCCGGACGGCTGGCAGGCGCCGCGGCCGTGGCTGCGGATCGTGCCCCAGCCGCAGTAGACCGACCGGCGTCGGCGCGGCGGCGCGTCACCCGAGCACGTCGAGCAGCTGCTCGCGGGTGACGTCGCCGCCGCTCGCCACGAGCGACGTCACCGGCGCGGGAAGGCGAGCTCGATCTGCAGCCCGCCGCCGGGACGCGGCCGGGCGTCGAGCTCGGCGGAGTGCGCGGCGGCGATCGCGCTCACGATCGAGAGCCCCAGGCCGAGCCCGTCCGGGCCGCCGGTGCGATCGGCCTCGAGCCGCTGGAACGGCTCGAACAGGCGATGGAGGTCGGACGCCGCGATCCGGGGCCCGCTGTTCGCGACGAGGAGGAGCGCGTGGCCGTTCGCGGTGCTCGTGCGGAGCTGCAGGACGCCGCCGCGCACGTTGTGCCGGGCGGCGTTGTCGACGAGGTTCGCGACCAGCCGCTCGACGAGCCGCCGGTCGCCGTCGGTGGGCGCAGGGTCCAGCAGGGTGTCGACGCGCAGCTCGTCGAGGCCGACCGCGGACTGCAGCACGTCCGACGCCACCTCGGCGAGATCGACCGGCTCGCGCCGGTCGAGGCCGCGCTGGCTGCGGGACAGCGTGAGCAGCGCCTCGATCAGGCGCTCCTGCTGCTCGCCCGCCGCGAGCGCCTGCTCGCACGCGCGGCGCAGCGAGTCGACGTCGGCACCGGGATCGGCGAGCGCCACCTCGAGGAGGGTCCGCTCGAGCGTGAGCGGCGTCCGGAGCTCGTGCGAGGCGTTGGCGACGAACTGCCGTTGTGCGGCGAACGCGGTCTCGAGCCGGCCGAGCAGCCCGTCGATCGTCTCGCCGAGCTGCTTCAGCTCGTCGTCCGGGCCGTCCAGGGCGAGGCGGCGGTGCAGGCTCGTCGCGGAGATCTCCTGGGCCGCCGCGGTCATCGCGCGCAACGGCCGCAGCGCCCGGCCGGCGACGAGCCAGCCGAGGACCATCGACGCGATCGCCATCAGTCCGAGCGCGATGCCCGACTGCACGAGGAGGGTGTGCATGAGCACCGCGTGCTGGACCTTGGCCTGCGCCGCGATCGTGCTCTTCTCGATCAGGGCGCCGGGCGTGGGGAGCTGGAACACGCCCCCGACGACCTTGGGCTCGACCCCGGCCTGTGTGGTGCCCGACTTCTTCACGTAGACGGCGCTGCCGGACGTGTAGTGCGCGACGAGCGCGTAGACGATCGCGAGCAGGACGGCCGCCGAGACGAGGAACAGCCCGCCGTACACGAGCGTGAGGCGGAGTCGCAGCGTCCGGCGGGGAAGCCGCGCCCAGCCTGCGGGCAGGCGTTGCAGGAGGGCGGCCGTCACACGCAGATCCGGTAGCCGGCGTGGGGAACGGTCTCGATCGCGGGCGGGTCGCCGAGCTTGCGGCGCAGCCTGCTGATCGTCACCTTGACGACGTTGCTGTACGGGCCGGTGTAGACGTCCCACGCCCGCCGGCGCAGCTCGTCGGACGAGACGACGGCGCCGCCGGCTGCGAGCAGGACCTCGAGCACGGCGAGCTCCTTCGCGCTCAGCTCGAGCCGGCGGCCGTGCCGGCTCGCCTGCCGGCGGGCGGTGTCGAAGCGGATGTCCGCGCCGACCAGCACCGGGGGCAGTGCGACCGCGCCGCGGCGCGCGAGCGCGCGGATGCGCGCGACCAGCTCGGCGAACGCGAAGGGCTTCGGCAGGTAGTCGTCGGCGCCGAGGCTGAGACCGTCGACGCGATCCTCGATCGTCGAAGACGCCGTGAGCATCAGCACGCGCGCGCTGCCGCCGCGGTCGACGAGCCGCCGGCACACCTCGTCGCCGTGGAGCTTCGGCAGGTCGCGGTCGAGCACCACCACGTCGTACGCCTCGCGCTCGCTGCGTGTCAAGGCCGCCTGGCCGTCGAACGCCAGGTCGACGGCGAAGCCCTCGCGCCGCAGTCCGACCGCCAGCGTGGTGGCCAGCTCCCGGTGGTCTTCGACGACGAGCACGCGCACGTTCGACGTCGAAGGATGCCCCACCTCGGGTTACAGCCAGGTTACGGCTCCCGTTCCCCCGTTGTAACCGACCCCGGCCTAGAACGGGGCTCGACGCGCCGGCAGCGGGCCGGCTCGCAGTGGAGGTGAGAACGGAGGTGCAGATGGGACCGCACGATGGGCGCAGGCGGAACGGATGGCGGCTCGCGGCGGCAGTGCTCGCACTGGCGGTGCTCGGGATCGTCGCGGCGGGCTGCGGCGGCGGCTCGCCGTCGGCGGGCGTCGCGCAGCTCGCCACGACGACGGCGGCGGCAACGACCACGGACGCCGGCAGCACCTTCGGCGGCGGCTCCGGCGGCGGCCCGTCCGGCTCGAGCTCCGGCCGGGGCGGCCAGGCCAGCGTGCACATGAGCGCCAGGGGCGCCAGCCGGTCGCAGGCGCTCGCGTTCGCCCAGTGCATGCGCCGCCACGGCGTGCCGAGCTTCCCGGATCCGAGCAGCGACGGGAGCTTCTCGTTCTCCGGCAGCCCGAAGAGCGTCGCGGGCTTCCAGAGCGCCAGCCAGGCCTGCCAGAAGTTCCTGCCGGAGGGCAAGCCCGCGTCGCCCGCCCAGAAGGCGAAGATGCGACGGCAGGCGCTCGCGTTCTCCGCCTGCATGCGGTCGCACGGGTTCCCGCAGTTCCCGGACCCGACCTTCACGGACCGGGGCTTCCAGATGCGGCTGGACAAGAACGCCGGCATGGATCCCAACTCGCCGCGCTTCCAGCAGGCGCAGCAGGCCTGCGGGTCCTTCCTCCCGGGGAAGGTCGCGACGAAATGACGGCCGCCGCAGCGACCCGGCGGCTCCGCCTGCGGCGGCCGCGGCCGCGCCTGCTCGCGCTCGGAGGGGTGCTCGTCGTGGGCGCGGCGGCAGCCGTCGCGGTGTGGTGGCCGTTCTCCGGCGGCGGCGCCGGCGCGTCGCTCGACAACGGCACGGCCACCGCGCTCCAGACCGTCGTGCGGCGGTCGCTGACCTCGCAGACGGAGGTCAACGGCACGATCGGCTACGCCGGGTCGGCGACCGTCGCCGTCCCGTCGGGCACGACCCCGTCGGCGCTCCGTCAGGCGGAGCAGACGGCGGCCTCCGCGCGCGCGTCGCTGGCGGCCGCCCGGGCGACC
>DASZWI010000155.1:0-10284 GCA_035546715.1 Gaiellaceae bacterium
GAGCCGGTGGCCGTCGAGGTTGCCGCCGGCGAAGAGCGCGCGCTCGACCGCGCCGGCCCGCCGGACGTCGGCCAGCGCCGGCTCCACGACGTCCGTGTCCACGTAGTCGACCATCACCGGGAGCGCGGTGGCGTCCAGCACTTCGCGGAGGGTCGGGATGCGCCCGTCGTCCCGTCCGGTCCCGACCGCCTGGACCTCCTCGAGGGTGAGGTCGCCGACGGCCCGGGGAACGCCCCAGACGCGGTCGAGCGTCCGGTCGTGCAGCACCACGGCGACGCCGTCGCGCGTGCGCCGGACGTCCAGCTCGATCATGTCGGCGCCGGCTCGCTCCGCGGCCGCGAACGCCGCAAGGGTGTTCTCCGGCGCTCTCGACCAGTCGCCTCGGTGCGCGAGACCGATCGGCGCCACGTCTACGTCTCGACCAGGGCCGGCTTCGGCGCGCGGTGCAGCACGCCGTCGCGGTACAGCAGGGCCCGGCCGAACGCGACGCGCAGGCGGTCGCCGGCCTCCAGGTCCGGCGCGACGAACGCACGCACGTCGTTCTCCCCGGCCCGCAGCACGAGCTCCTTGTAGTGGCCGCGGGGAACCTCGCGGACGACCTCGGCCTCCGCCCCGTCTCCGCCCACCGAGACCTGGACGTCCTCGGGGCGGACGGCGACCCTCCACGCGCCCTCCTCGCTCGTCGAGAGGTCGTCGCAGGGGACGACGACGCCGTCGGACAGCGCGACGCCGCCGGGCGCGCTCGTCCCGTCGTAGAAGTTCATCGAGCCGACGAAGCCCGCGACGAAGGTCGTCTCGGGCCAGCGGTAGAGGCTCCGTGCGTCGGCGTACTGCTCGACCTTGCCACCCGACATGACCGCGATGCGGTCGGAGATCGACAGCGCCTCGTCCTGGTCGTGCGTGACGAACACCGTCGTGATCCCGATCCGTTGCTGGATCTCCCGGATGTCCTCGCGCACGCGCACGCGCAGCTTGGCGTCGAGGTTCGAGAGCGGCTCGTCGAGCAGCAGCACCTTCGGCTCGAGCACGAGCGCGCGGGCGAGCGCGACGCGCTGCTGCTCGCCGCCCGAGATGCGGGCCGGGAAGCTGTGGATGTGGTGCGTGAGGCCCACGAGCTCGAGGATCCGCTCGACCCGCTCGGTGATCTCCCGCTTCCCGAGCTTGCGCAGCTTCAGGCCGAAGGCGACGTTCTTGAAGACCGTCATGTGCGGCCAGAGCGCGTAGTTCTGGAACACCATCGCGGTCGGGCGGCGCTCCGGCGAGAGCCCGCTGACGTCGCGGCCGTCGATGAGGATGCGGCCGCGGTCGGGGAACAGGAAGCCGCCGATCATGCGGAGGGTGGTCGTCTTGCCGCAGCCCGACGGGCCGAGCAGGCACGTCAGCTCGCCCGCCCGCACGTCGAGGTCGAGGTCGTCGACGATCGTGCGGCCGCCGAGGTCCTTCGAGACGCGCTCGATGCGCAGCCCCGTGTTCGCAGTGTCGGTCATCTGATCTGAAAGCCCTCCGCGAGTTTGCCGCCCATCACGTGCTTGCGGGCCAGGGACATGAGGACGACGGACGGGACCGCGAGGAGCATCGCGAACACCGCCGCCACCTGCTCGGGGTAGTTGAGGACGAGCGTGTACATCTCGGTCGGCATCGTGATGTAGTTCGGGACGCCGACGAGGAACGTCCCCTGCGCCTCGTCGAAGGCGGCCAGGAACGAGAGGATCATCGCGACGAGGATCGCGGGCGCCGCGAGCGGGAACGTCACCCGGAAGAACACCCGCAGCGGGCCGGCGCCGACGTCGCGCGCCGCCTCCTCGAGGCTGCGCGGGATCGCCGAGAACGCCGCCGTCGGGATCCAGGTCATGAAGACGACCGTGCCGATGAGCTGCACGATCACGACCCCGAGGAACGTCCCCATCAAGTTGAGCGAGTAGAAGACGCCGGCCATCGCGATGTAGAGGCCGATCTTCGGGAACGCGTTCGTCGCGAACAGCGAGATGAGCAGGACGCGCCGGCCCGGGAAGCGGAAGCGCGAGAACGCGTACGCGGCCGGCAGGCAGATCGCGGCCGACGCGAGCGTCACGACGGGCGCGAACTCGAAGCTCAGCTTCATCGAGTGGCTCAGGTTCGGGTCCTTGAACACCGTCCGCCAGCCGGCGACCGTCCACTGCTTGGGGAGGAGCTGCGGGAACTGCCACAGCCCCGAGAAGGCGCGTAGCCCGAGCCACACGATCGGGCCGATCATGAAGACGAGCAGGCAGACGACGAAGAGGCCGCCGAGCATCCGCATCCCCACGGAGCGCATCGACGTCCGCGGCCCGCGGGCCGCCGCCGCGACGGGCAGCTCGGCCTCGCCGAGCCCGCCGAGGACGACGCCTTCCGACTCGACGGCACTCACGACGTGGCCCCCGCCCGCTTCGAGGCGCGGATGTTCGCCCAGACGTAGGCCGTGCCGAGCGCGAGCGCCAGGACGAACACGATCATCGCCAGCACCTCGGCCTGCTGCGGCTGGCTGAACGCCGTGAAGAAGTTGCTCATCGTCGGCCCGAGCAGGTTGGGCTGGGTCGGGCCGGTGAGGTACGGCACGGTGAAGCTGCCGAGGACGTAGATGCCGGTGAACGTCGCGACGATCACGGTCGGGATGACGTTCATGGGCAGCAGGATCGACCGGACGACGCGCGGCATGGACGCGCCCGAGTCGCGGCCCGCCTCGATGAGCGCGTTCGGGACGCTGTTCAGGCCCGAGCTCATCATGAGCACGCCGAACGGGATGTTCACCCAGATCTCGGCGAGCACGACGCAGGTCAGCGTGAAGCCGAGGGACGGGAAGCCGTGGTAGCCGAGATGGTAGGCCACCGAGCGCAGGAAGCCGTCGGGGCCCCAGAAGATCGCGATCGAGTACGAGGCGATCACGACCGGGATGAAGAGCGGGACGACGGAGAGGCCGGAGACCGTCCGCGCGAGCCAGGTGTCGTTGAGGCGCAGGTAGAGGGCGATCCCCCAGCTGACCAGGACGACGACCACGACGGTGACGATCGTCACCCACACCGTCGACCAGAGGTCCTCGCGGACGCTCGGGTTCGAGAGCATCTCGCGATAGGGCGCGGTCGTCACGCCGTGCTTCGCGACGTGCTCGTGCTGCGCGAGCAGCGACATAACCGAGTTGGGCCCACCCGTCTTGCCGAGGGTGTAGGCGATCGCCGCCCCCACCGGGAACCCGATGAAGACGGCGATCACCCCGACGGGCGGGAGCACCATCAGGAGTCCTTGGACCGCCTGACGGAGCTCCCGCCGTCGCGTCGAGACGCGCGGAGCGGCTACGGCACTTGCTGCTGCCACGCTGCCTTGAAGTCGCTCTGGGTCTTCTGCGAGTACGTCGGCCGCAGCGTGTTCGCGGAGACGTCGGCGAACTGGTTCTGGATCGCCTTCGGCAGGTACTTGAGCGGCAGGGCCGGGAACCCGGACATGATGTTGATGATCTGCGTCTGGGCGGCCGGCGACAGGACGTAGTTGACGAACTTGTAGACGTCGGCCTTGTTCTTCGCCGTCTTCGGGACGCCGAGGTACGCGGCGCCGCCGGTGAACGACGGGTTCGAGATCTGCGTCAGCTTGATCGTCTTCGGGAGCTGGCCGTTCTTCAGCGCGGTCAGCGACTGGTCAGACCACACCGGGGCCATCCAGATCTGGCCCTTGGCCAGCAGGTCGAGGACGGCCTGGTTGCCGGTCGGGTAGACGCCCTGGTAGACCGAACTGTTGAGGCTGTGCAGCAGGTCGAAGCCCTGCTTCCACTGCGACTCGAGCTGCTGCGGGTAGCCCTGGTCCATCTGGGTGATCACGCTCTGCGGCAGCAGGCTGTCGACGACGGTCTCGGCGAACGAGTAGCCCGAGCCGCCCGAGGCCGGCGTGTTGTACGTGAACTTGCCGGGGTGCGCCTTGATCCACGCGAGCAGCGCGGACAGCGTCTTCGGCGGGTTCGCGACGTTGGTCGAGTCGTACGCGAGCACGACCGACGAGCCGCGGTACGGGATCGCCGCGCCCTTGACGGACGTCAGCAGCGTCTGGTCGAGGAGCTTGATGTTCGGCGCCGAGGCCTTGGTGACGGGCTGGTTGAGGCCGTCCGTCGCGAGCGTGGTGACGAGGCCGCCGTCCACGAGGTCGATGCCCGGCCACTTGCGCTGCTTCACGGCGGCGCCGATGCGAGCCAGCGTGGCGGTGTCGTTCGTGCCGTGCTCGGAGAAGATGAGGTTCACCTTGATGCCGGGGTTCGCCTTCTCGAAGCCCGGGATCAGGTGGTCCTGCCACAGCGACTGGACGTTGACGTCGCCGCTGGCGTAGAGGTTGATGGTCACCGACTTGGCCGCGTGATGCGTGGCCGCGTCGGAACTGCCGGTCAGCGCTGCGGCGAACGCCGCGGCGACGACCACCATCGCGATGCCGAGCATCGCGAAGAGCTTCCGCTTCACTGCATCCTCCTTCGATCCCTGTACGACGTTTCTCTGACTCACTGGGGCGTGTTTTCGGTCCGGCGCAGGCTAGAGGAGCGACTCGACCGGACGGTTGACGATGTGGAGACGATCGCGGGACGGGAATGATGCGCGGGCCGCCTCGCCGCCGATCTCGACGCCGAGGCGCGCCGCGAGGAGCGCGGCCGCGGCCTGGCACGTGAGGACGTCCTCCCGGCCCTCGGCAAGGCCGGCCCGCGGCGTCTCCCCGCCGGCGACGAACGCCGCGAACGCGAGCCACTGCCGCTCGAACGCCTCGACGGTCGAGCGGGTCGTGGACGTGCGCTCGGCCTCCCCGTCCGCCTCGACGACCGTGAGCGTCGTCGGGGCGTGCAGGAGGTAGGGCGCCGGGAAGACGACCTCGACCGTCCCGGAGGCGTCGTGCACGCGCACCTCCTCCCGGTAGGCCGGGTAGTCCTCGAGGTAGTGCCAGCGGATCGAGACGCGCGTCCCGCCCGGGAGGCGGCCGAGCAGCGACACGGAGCCGTTCGGGGCGTCGCCCGGCCAGACGTCCGCGTCGTCGACCTCGAGCGGGCCTCCGGCCAGCGCCCGGATCACGGCGAGGTCGTGGACGATGCTGCCGAGGAGCACGTCGCTGTAGAGGCTCGCCAGCGGTGCGCCGACCGCGCCGAGCGCGGCCTCGTTCACGGCCGCCTCGCCCGCGACGATCCCCGCGAGGACCGCGGCGTCGACGTCGGCGGGCGCGGGCAGGAGCCCCGCGTGGGCCAGCTGGGGCGCCGACGGCGGATGGAGCACGGTGACCTCGATCGACCGCGGCGCGGGGCGGCCGGCGAGCACCCGGGCGGCCCGCTC
The DNA here is from genome assembly GCA_035546715.1 of Gaiellaceae bacterium. Lineage (GTDB taxonomy): Bacteria > Actinomycetota > Thermoleophilia > Gaiellales > Gaiellaceae > PALSA-600. Next base: position 5,304 of record DASZWI010000155.1, read on the forward strand.
GACCGCCGGGTCGTAGAGCTTCATGTACCCGAGCTGGAGCACCGGCGAGGTGGCCTCGAGCTCGTCGAGCTCGGCCAGGGTGTACGCGAGCGGCTTTTCGCAGAAGATCGCGAGACCCGCGCGCGCCGCGGCGGTCGCGAGGCTGCCGTGCGAGCCCGAGGTGAGGATGGCGATCGCGTCGAGGCCGCCGGCGCCGATCAGCTCGTGCGCGTCGGCGAAGCGGCGCGCCGCCGGGACGCCGTAGCGCTCGCCGAGCGCGTCGCGCGTCGACGCCGAGAGGTCGCAGAGCGCGTCGACGGCGAAGCGGTCGGGATGCTTCGCGAGGAGCGGCAGGTGGACGGCCTGGGCGACGGCGCCGAGGCCGACGACCCCGATCCGGAGCGGTCCGGCGGTTCCATTCTCGAGTTGCGATGCGCTGGCCGACCCCATGGACTGGCAAACGTTTGCATGGCCGCCGAGCGGAAGTCAAGCCTCCGTCAGGAGACGATCCGGAGGCCGGCATGCTCGGCGAGCCACCGGCGGTTCCGGCCCTGCGCGGCGATCTGGTCCTCCGCCCCCTCGCCGGGCTTCGGCACCCAGTCCTGCTCGACCACCAGCCAGCCGTCGTAGTCGCCGAGCTCGCGGAAGAACCCGTGGAGGTCGACGTCGCCGGCGCCGAGCTCGCAGAAGACGCCGCCCCGCCAGGCGTCGCCCCAGGTCGGCGCGGCTTCGAGGAGGCCGAGGTCGGCGTCCTTCACGTGCAGGTAGTCGATCCGGTCGCGCCACTCGCGCAGCGCCGCGACGGGGTCGCCGCCGGCGGCGACCAGGTGGCCGGTGTCGAGCAGCAGCGGCACGTCCGTCCCCTCCAGCAGGCGCTCGATCTCGGCGCACGTCTCGACGCGCGTGCCCATGTGGTGGTGGAACGCGGGCTCGTAGCCTCGCTCCCGGACACGGTCGGCGGCGCGCGTCACGCCGTCGAGCAGGCGACTCCAGTCGACCGGCCCGCGGCGCTCGCCGTCGTCGGCGAGCACGGCGCGCGGCGAGCCGCCAGCCGCGTCGAAGAGGTCCAGGGTCTCCTCCAGCCCGCCGAGGTCCTCGTCGGGCTCGCCGAAGCGGACCGGCACGTAGCCGCCGGTGAGGGCCAGCCCGTGCGCGGCGAGGCGCGCGGGCAGCACGTCGGCGTCGCCGAGGTAGCCGGGCGGGCCGAGCTCGGTGCCGCTGTAGCCGGCCGCGGCGATCGCCTCCAGCACGCGCTCCGGGCCCGGAACGTCGGGCGAGCGGGCGAACGTCAGCTCGAAGGCGCCGTAGCTGACCGGTGCGTTCGCGAGGCGGGCCGGCACGGGCGGAACCTACACGCTCGTGCAATCGTTCGCGCATCCCGGGACGACGCGGAGGCCGGGCTCGTCGCGCGGGACGCGCCTATGATCAACCGCCCCCTCGAGTGACGAGAAAGGAACCCCGTATGCCTCAGCACGCACGCCGGATCGGCGTCCTGCTCGCGGCGCTCGTCGTCGCCGCCGCGGCCAGCCTGGCCGCCGTGGCGGCGCCGGCCCGCCACACCGCCGGAACGCTCACGTTCTGCAGCGACATCACGTACCCGCCCGAGGAGTTCTACGTCGGCACGAAGGCCGCCGGCTCGGACATCGACATCGGGACGGCGATCGCGAAGGAGCTCGGCAAGTCCGCGACGTTCACCAACACCGGCTTCGACGGCATCATCGCGGCGCTGCTCGCGAAGAAGTGCGACGCGATCATCTCCGGCATGAACGACACGCCGCAGCGGCGCAAGGCGGTCGCGTTCGTCGACTACCTCTCCGTCGGGCAGTCGCTCATGGTGAAGAAGGGCAACCCGAAGCACGTGAAGGGCCTGTCCTCGCTGTCGGGCAAGACCGTGTCGGTCGAGGTCGGGACGACGAACAAGGACTTCCTCGACGCGGAGTCCAAGACCTTGCAGAAGCAGGGGAAGGCGCCGATCAAGGTGCAGGCCTTCCCGAAGGACACCGACGCCGCCGCAGCGCTGAAGACCGGCCGCGTCGACGCGTACTTCGGCGACTCGCCCGTCGTCGCGTACTACATCCAGAAGGACACGTCGTTCGCATTCGCAGGCGCGCCGATCAACCCGATCCCGGTCGGGATCGCCCTGCGGAAGAGCGACACCGCGACGAAGGCCGCGATGACGAAGGCGGTCGCGAAGCTGTACGCCAACGGGACGATGAAGCGGATCCTGGCCAAGTGGCACATGTCCGACTTCGCCCTGAAGAAGTACGACACGAAGTAGAGAGACGCAACCGACGGTGCTCGCAGCATTCGACTGGCACGTCCTGTGGCAGCGGATCTTCCATCCGGACCACACGTTCGCGCTCGCGCTCGTGCGCACGCTCTCGATGGCCGTGATCGCCCAGGTCGTGGGCGTGCTGCTCGGGCTCCTCGCCGCGCTGATGCGCATGTCGCGCATCTGGGTGCTGCGAGCACTGTCGAACCTCTACACGCTCGTCTTCCGCGGGACGCCGGTGATCGTCCAGATCTTCTTCGTCTACCTCGGCGTGAACCTCCTGTTCGGGGTGACGCTGATCCCGAACACGCTCCACCTCGGCGCGTTCGACGTCTCGGGCGGCATCGTCGCGGGCATCGCCGCGCTCGGCATCAACGAGGGCGCGTACATGCGCGAGATCATCCGGGCCGGCATCGACGCGATCGACCGCGGCCAGATGGAGGCGGCCAAGTCGCTCGGCATGACCTACCGGCTCGCGATGCGGCGGATCGTGCTGCCGCAGGCGGCGCGCGTGATCGTGCCGCCGCTCGGCAACGAGTTCAACAACATGCTCAAGACCACCTCGCTGGTGGCGTTCATCGGCGTCACGGAGCTGTTCCAGAACGCCGAGATCCACTACTCGAACGACTTCCAGCCGGTCGAGGAGTTCACCGCCGTCGCCTTCTGGTACCTCGTGCTCACCTCTGCCTGGAGCATCGTCCAGGCCTGGATCGAGCGGCGTCTCGGCGTCAGCGACCGCGCCGACGACGACGGTGTCGGCCCGTGGGGTCGCCTCCGGCTGCTCACGACTGCGCGGGTCCGATGAACGACGTCGTGATGCGCGCGACCGACGTGCACAAGCGCTTCGGGCGGCTCGAGGTGCTGAAGGGCGTCTCGCTCGAGGTCCGCGCCGGCGAGACGGTGTGCGTGATCGGCCCGTCCGGCTCGGGCAAGACGACCCTGATCCGCTGCGTCAACCACCTGGAGAAGATCGACGCCGGCCGCATCGAGGTGAACGGCCACCTGATCGGCTACCGCGAGCGCGACGGGAAGCTGGTCGAGGACTCGGAGAAGTCGATCGCCCGGCAGCGGACGCAGATCGGGATGGTGTTCCAGCGCTTCAACCTGTTCCCGCACAAGACCGCGCTCGAGAACGTCGTCGAGGCGCCGGTGCACGTGCTCGGGACGCCGCGCGACCAGGCGGTCGCGGAGGCCGAGCGGCTCCTGGCCCGCGTCGGCCTCGCCGACAAGTCCGGCGCCTATCCGGGGAAGCTCTCGGGTGGCCAGCAGCAGCGGGTCGCGATCGCGCGGGCGCTCGCGATGCGCCCGGCGCTGATGCTCTTCGACGAGCCGACGAGCGCGCTCGACCCGGAGGTGACCGGCGAGGTGCTCGCGGTCATGGAGGAGCTGGCGCACGAGGGGATGACGATGATCGTCGTCACGCACGAGATGGGCTTCGCCCGCGAGGCCGCGGACCGCGTCGTGATGATGGACGGCGGCGTGATCGTCGAGGAGGGGACGCCCGAGCACTTCTTCGTCGCCCCCACGCACGAGCGCACGAAGCAGTTCCTCTCGAAGATCCTCTAGACGAGGCGGCCGAGCCGGCGCACGCCTTCGCGCAGCGCGCCGGGCGACTCCCAGCTGAAGGCGAGCCGGGCCGCGCGCTCGGCGCCGCCGAACGCGGCGAAGCCCGCGCCCGGCTCGAACGCCACGCCCTCCGCGCGCGCCCGCTCGAGCAGCGCGGCGGCATCGACCGGCAGCTCGGCCCAGAGGAAGTAGCCGCCGGCCGGTGTCGTCCAGGTCGCGCCCGGGACGTGCTCGGCCAGCGCCTCGACGAGGGCGTCGCGGCGCTCGCGCAGGCCGGCGGTCACCCGGGCGAGGTGCGGCTCGAGCAGCCCGCGGTCGAGGAACGCGTGCAGCTGCGCCTGGGCGAGGACGGGCGGCGACACGTACGTCGCGAGGATGCGCGCCTCGAGGCGGGCGACGAGGGTCTCGGGCACGACGAGGTAGCCCACCCGCAGGCCGGGCGCGACCGACTTGGAGAACGACGAGGAGTAGACGGCCAGCTCGCCGGCGCCGCGCTCGCGCAGGAGCTCCGAGACGGTCGGCAGCGGCTCGCCCTCGAAGCGGAGCAGCCCGTACGGCTCGTCCTCGATCAGCACCGTCCCGTCGCGGATCGCCGCCTCGGCGAGCGCGACGCGCGCGTCGAAGCCGAGGGTCTCGCCGGACGGGTTGTGGAAGGTCGGCTGGACGTAGCGCACGCGTGCGGGCTCGCTCGGCGGGACGAGCCTGGCCCCGGCCGCGCGCAGCGAGCGGAGCGCGCGGTCGTACGTGGTGGCGTCGACGCCCACAGGCGTGCCCGGCTCGACCAGCTCCGCGATGAGCATGTTCAGGCCGAGCATCGACCCCGGCGTCGCCAGCACCTGCGCCGGCCGAACGCCGTGCCGCTCCGCGAGCCATTCGCGCAGCGGCCCGTAGCCGCCCGGCCCGCCGTAGTTCAGCGCGACGCGCCCGTCGCGGCGGATCGCCGCAGCCGCGCAGTGCTCCAGCTCGGCGAGCGGCAGCAGGTCGGGCGACGGCACCCCGCGCGCCAGCGAGATCGTCCCCGCGGCCGGGACGACCCCGCTCATGCAACGGCCCCCGCCGGGGCGACCGGCAGGGTCAGACCCGTGTCTGACCCTGTCGTACCGCTCCGAACCGAGAAATGCCTGCTGGGACCGGGGCTGCCCGAGGGCAGGCCGCGGTGGCGGG
>DASZWI010000156.1:0-29887 GCA_035546715.1 Gaiellaceae bacterium
CGAACAGCACGGTCTGACCCGCCCGCCGGCCCGCCACTCCCGCTGGCCCGACCGGGCACCCTCTGCTGTGCAGCCGTTTCTCACGTCGGACCGTGGAACCAGGGTCAGACCCGGGTCTGACCCTGCCGGTACGGCCCGGCACCCTCGCGGCCCGGCCGGGCGCCCTCTGCTGTGCGGGCGTTTCTCACTTCGGACCGTGGAACCAGGGTCAGACCCGGGTCTGACCCTGCCGGGTCGGCCCGGGCCGGACTGCGGCGGCTAGGTCGCCTCCGCCGACGGGACGTGCACGACGAGCACGTCGCAGTGCGCCCGGCGGGCGACGCCCTGGCTGACGCTGCCGCCGAGCAGGCGGCCCAGGAGGCCGGGCTCGCCGGTGCCCACGACGATCAGGTCGGCGTGCTGCTGCTCCGCCACCTCGAGGATCTCCTCGACGGGGCTCCCGACCACGCCGGAGAACTCGACCGTCGTGCCGGTGTCGGCGAAGAACGACTCGACCCGCGCGCGATGCTGCTCCCACACCGCCCGGTCGAGGCGCTCGTCGCCCGTCGCCGCGCCGAGGTCGTAGTACGGCATCAGCCCGAACGCCCCGTCCGGCGCGACCGGCTCGGGCGTCGCGACGCTGACGACGACCACGCGCGAGCCGAACGCGTTCGCAAGCGTCGCGACCCGCCCGAGCGCCGCTTCCGCGCCCCGGGTCCCGTCGTAGCCGACGACGATGGTCCGCACGGACGCCGCCTACCCGGCGGCGCCCGTTCGGACACGTGGGGTCGAGGTCAGTGGCTCATCGTGCCGGGCACGTCGCCGACGTTCAGGAGCCCGACCTCGCCCATGTTGACGCTCGCGAAGGAGTGGCTCACGAACGGGTAGATGCCGGGCCGGTCGATCTTCACGTCGAAGACTCCGCCGCCGCCGGCCGGGACGATCGCCGTCTGGATGTCGTGCTGCGGCGCGTCGACGAGGTCGGCGTTCAGCCACGCACGCTGGAGGACCGTCCCGACGACGTGGAACTCGGTGTTCAGGGAGGGGCCGGCGTCGACGACCCAGAAGCGCACGGTGTCGCCGGGCTCGGCGGTGAGCGGGTGCTCCTTGTACTGGTGCGCGTAGCCGTTCCAGGTCACCCAGTCGGGCGTCATGTCGTTCGCCTTCGTGAGGTCGAGGGACGCGGGCGTCTTGTCCCCGGGGCCGTTGAGGTACCACTCGCTGGCGACGAGCACGTACTCCTTCTGCGCCGGCGGCAGGTCCTTCGGCTCGACGACGATCGCGCCGTACATCCCGTTCGCGATGTGGACGAAGGCCGGCGCAGTGCCGCAGTGGTACATGTAGACGCCTGGCGTCGAGGCGACGAAGCTGAACGTCTTCGACGCGCCGGGCTGGACGTCGCCGAAGGCGGTGTTCGGAGCGATCTGGGCGGCGTGGAAGTCGACCGAGTGCGCCATCGGCGAGTCGTTCTTCAGCGTCACGCGCACCGTCTGGCCCTGACGGACGTGGATCACGGGGCCGGGCACGGAGCCGCCGAACGTCCACGCGTCGTAGCGGATGCCCGGCGCGATCGAGACGGTGGCGTGCGAGATGCCGAGGGTGACCGCGGCCACGTCGCCTGCCGGGGCGGCGGGCAGCTCGGCCGGAACCGCGGCGTGGCGCATCGCGATCGCGTCCGCGTTGGCCGGCGCGATGCCGGCGTAGCTCGGAGTCGCATACGTCCCGGACGCTCCGGACGCGGCCTTCGGCATCGCCATGCCCGGCATCGAGCTCATGTCCGTCGAGCCCGCGCCGGAGGCCGAGCTCTGCGCGACCTTGGCCGCCGCGTTGGCGTCGTCGCGCGCACCCTGCGCGGATGCGGCCAGCCAGATCCCGATCGGGATCATCGCGCCGACGGCGATTCCCGCGAGGAGTGCGAAGAGCTTCAGGAAGAGATGTGAGTCGCCGTCGTCCGCGCGCTGGGGCGTGGTCGCGAGCTTGCCGGTTGCCGGATAGGCCATGGGGTGCTCCTTGGAGGTCGCTCGATCGTCGTTCCCACCGTAGGAGCCGCGCTGCTCGGGCGAATCCGCGCTCCGCCGCACGTCCGTTGCGGGTTTCCACGCGTGCCAGTCCGTGATCGGGCGAGGGGTCGCGGTCCGCGACCCGGCGCTACCCGCGCAGGTGCGCGAGGGCGCCGCGGACCTGCTCGAGCGCCGCGGCGATCCAGGGAAGCCCCAGCGGGTCGCCCGCCGACAGCGACTCCCAGCGCTGCTCCGCGGTCGCGCCGTAGAGGAGGCTCGCGGCGGCCCTGAAGCGCAGCGCCGACGGGTCGTCGCCGAAGTGGTGGCCGGGAAGGACAGCGACGTCGAAGTCGTCGAGCAGCACCTCCCCGAGCGACGCCGACGAGGTCGCGCCGTGCGCCGCCAGGGGCTCCCGCAGGGGCTCCAGGTCGGGGTAGAGGTAGAACGCGCCGGCCGGCGGCCGGCACGTCGCGCCGCCGTCGACGAAGACGCGGTGCAGCGCGCGGGTCGTCGTGGCGTGCAGCCGCCGGCTCGCGTCCAGATGCTCGGCGAGCTCGGGCGGCTCGGCGAAGGCGAAGGCCGCCACGGCCTGCATCGGGCGCGCGAGGGCCGACCACACCTCGCTGGCGAAGCCGAGCAGGTCGCTGCGGAGCCGCTCGCCGGCCGGAGTGCCGGGCAGCCGCGCGACGCCGATCCGCCAGCCGCCGAGCGCCAGGCTCTTGCTGAGGCCAGTCGTGACGATCGTCCCGTCCGGGTGGAGCTCGGCCGGGCTGACGACGCCGCGCGGGTCGTCGAACGCGAGGTCGCGGTAGATCTCGTCGGAGACGATCGTCACTCCCTCCCGCTCGGCCACCGCGCAGACCCGCTGGAGCAGAGACTCGCCGGCGATCGTCCCCGTCGGGTTGTCGGGCAGCGTCAGCACGAGGACGCGCGGGTCGAGCCCGGCCTGCCGGGCCTCCACGAGCGCCGCGTCGAGCGCGTCGGGATCCGGGACGCCGCCGGCTTCCGCCGGTGCCTCGACCGGGACGACCCGCTTGCCGGCCAGCGTCGCCTGGGCCGCGTAGCTGACCCAGCTCGGCACGGGCAGCACGACGTCGCCCGGCAGCAGCGTGAGGAGCGCGAACAGCAGCGCCTTGCTCCCGGGCGCCGGCACGACGAGCTCCGGGTCGGTCGGAAGTCTGCGGCGCTCGAAGTACCCCGCCACCGCGGCGCGCAGCTCGGGGTCGCCCGCGACCGGGCCGTACCCGTTGACCGGCGCGGCGGCCGCGAGCCGCTCGGCCAGCGCGGGGTGCACCGGCAGCCCCGCCTCGCCGAACGCGAGGTGCACCACGGGCCGTCCCGCCGCGAGCCGGCGCGCGATCGCCTCGTTGGCGGCGAGCGTCGGCGACTGGGCGAGGGGCGCGGACGCCACGCCGCGAGTCTACGACCCTCAGTCGAGCGAGAGGGCGGGCTGCTCGGGCGCCCGCGACGGGCGGACGAAGAGCACGCGGGCGGCCGCGTCCGGCAGCCACCAGTTCCACCGGCCGAGCAGGCGCATCAGCGCCGGCACGAGCAGCGCGCGGATGATCGTCGCGTCGAAGATGATCCCGGCCGCCAGGCCGATGCCGAACTGCTTGATGTCGACCCCCGGGCTGGACGAGAGCACGAAGAACGCGAACATCAGGATCAGCGCGGCGCTCGTCACCAACTTGCCCGTGCGCGCGAGGCCGAGCGCGATCGCGGCGGGCGTGTCGCCCGTCTCGTCGTACGCCTCGCGCATGCGTGTCAGCATGAACACCTCGTAGTCCATCGACAGGCCGAACAGGAACGCGAAGATCATCAGCGGGATCCACGGGATGATCGACTGGGTTGCGTGCACGTTCCAGATCGCCTCGGACCCGTGGCCGTCCTGGAAGATGAAGACGATGATCCCGAAGGCGGCCGCGAGCGAGACGAGGTTCAGGATCACGGCCTTCAGCGGCAGGACGAGCGACCGGAACGCCCGGGCGAGCAGGACGAGGGTCAGCAGCACGACGAAGCCGAGCACGTACGGGAAGTTGCCGTACACCGCGTGGACGAAGTCCCGGTCCTCGGCCGCGACGCCGCCGAGGGTCGCGTTCGTGCCGTCGAGCCGGTCGTGGACGCGGTCGATGATCGACTGGATGCTCTTCGCTGCGCCGTCGACGCTCGGGAACGCCTCGACCAGCGCGTAGGAGCCCTTGCGCCAGTCCGTCGGCGCGACCGCGGCGGCGACGCCCTCCGTCGAGCGCAGCGTCGCGGCGATCCGGTCGGGGTTCGCGCCCGCCTTGGCCAGGACGACGAACGGCTTCATCACGCCGGGCGAGATGCCGGCGTCGGCCAGCGCCGTCCGGCCGGCGATCGCGTTGCCCGTGCCCGGCAGGTCCTTCACCTGGGCCTCGCTCGGATTCAGCTGGAGGCCGTAGAAGACGAGCGCGCCCACGACGACCAGCCCGGCGACCGCCACCGGCACCGGCCGCCGCATCACGAGCCGCGCCCAGCGGCCCCACACGCCGTCCTCAGGGTGGCCCGCGTCGACCAGCCGCTTCGGGAGGACGCGCAGACTGTTGATCCGCGTCCCCATCGTCGCCAGCAGGGCGGGCAGCAGCGTGATCGCGGTGAGCACCGAGACGGCGGGGATGAGCATGCCGCCGATTCCGATCGAGCGGATGAACGGCATGGGCAGCACGAGCATCGAGAGCAGGCCGACCGCGACCGTCGAGCCGGAGACGATCACCGACCGCCCGGCGTGCGTCATCGTCTCGACGATCGCCGTCTCGACGTCCTCGCCCTGCCGCAGCTCGTCGCGGAAGCGGAAGATCATGAGCAGCGCGTAGTCGATCGCGACGCCCAGGCCGACGAGCGCGATCAGGAACTCGACGATGATCGAGACGTCGGTGACGTAGGTCAGCAGCCAGACGAGCGTGAACGTGTTCAGGATCGCGGCGACGGCGACCACGATCGGCATCAGCACCGCGGGCAGGGTCCCGAAGACGAAGAAGAGGATGACGAGCGCGCCGAGACCGCCGATGAGCGCCTCGCTGAGCACGCTCGGCCCGTCGCCGCCCGAGCTCGCGTCCTCGAGCGGGTCGCGACCGGTCAGGTAGGCCTGCACGCCGGACGGTGCGCTCCGCTCGAGCGCGGCGCGCACCTGGTCGATGTGCACCGACGAGCTGAATCCCGGGGTGCCCGGCGGGTAGATCTCGGCGAAGGCGGTGTGGCCGTCCTTCGAGACGTACGCCCTGCTGCCGGTCGTCCAGTACGAGGAGACGCGCGAGCCGGGATTGACGGCGGCGGCGTCGTCGACCGCCTTCTGGAGGCTCCGCTCCTTCGTGATGTCGCCGCTCGAGTGGAACACGGCGACGAGCGGCGCCTGCTCGCCGGTGCCGAAGACCTCGAGGGTCCGCTGGTTCGTCTCGTACGCCTGGTAGCCCGGGATGGAGAAGCTCTGGAACCAGCGCTTCGACACCTGGCCGGCGGAGTAGGCGCCGAAGACGGTGAGCACGAGCCACAGCCCGATGACGAGCCTGCGCCGGCGGACGATCGCGTGGGCGAACGAGGCGAGCACCCCAGCACCGTACGGACCGAATGCTAGGATGTCAAATCATTGATGATCCAATCATCGGGGCGCCGCCGCTCGGCCGGCTGCTCGTCTTCACAGCCAAGGCGATGCGCGAGTCGTTCGAGCAGGCCCTCGCCGAGGCCGGCGGCTCGCTCGGCACCTGGATCGTCCTGAACGCGATCAGCGACGAGGGCTTCATCAGCCAGAAGGCGCTCGCCGGCCGCTTCCGGGTCGACGGCGCGACGATCACGCACCACGTCGACCGCGCCGAGGCGAAGGGCCTCGTGCGGCGCCAGGTCGACCCGGCGGACCGCCGCGTGCGGCGGCTCGAGCTGACCGCGGAGGGCAAGCGTCTCTACCGGCGCCTTCTCGCCGTCGCCAACGCGGCGGAGGAGACGCTCTTCGCGGGTCTCGACGAGCACGACCGCGCCGAGCTGCGGCGCTGCCTCGAGACCATCCACGCGAACGCGGCCCCCCGCGCACGCGCCTAGGCGGCGGGCACCTCCTGCGTGCAGAACGCGCAGCGCGTCGCGGCGAGCGGGATCTCGCTGATGCAGTAGGGGCACGGCCGCGTCGTCACGTCCACCGGCGGCTCCGTGCGGCGGCGCCTCATCAGCGCGTTGACCGGCTTCACGACGAGGAAGAAGACGACCGCCGCGATCACGACGAAGGCGATGAGGGCGTTGAGGAAGGCGCCGTAGGCGAAGTGGCTGCCGTGGATCGTGAAGCTCAGCGACCCGAAGTCGGGCTGGCCGCCGATCGCGGCGATCAGCGGCGTGATCAGATCGGACACGAGGGCCGTGACGACGGCCGCGAAGGCGACGCCGATCACGATCCCGACGGCCATGTCGACGAGGTTGCCGCGCAGCAGGAACTCCTTGAAGTCCTTCATCGGCTCCATCCTTTCGTGGGGGGATAGCCCCACCCGAAGAGGCCGGGTGGCGGGCATGCCGCCGAGGGAGGCGGCGGCCAGCATGCGGTTCGAGAGATCATCGAGCCATCGGAGTGACTATGTCCAGCACCAAGCGCCTTCTCACCCCGCTCGTCCAGAGCGACACATACCTCGTCTTCGTCTTCCTCTTCGCGGCGGTCCCGCTCGGCGCGGCCGTGCTCGGACTGCTGATCGGCGGCTGGGTCGCCACCGGCGTCCTCCTCGTCACGCCGCTCGTCGTGCCCGCCGTGGTCACGTTCCGCGTCGGCACCGGCCTGCTCGCCGCGGGCGACGCGGCCCTCGCCCGCCATCTGCTCGGGACCGACGTCCGGCCGCGGCTCGCGTCGGGCGGCAAGGGCTGGTGGGGCCGCGGCAAGGCGGTGGCGACGGACACGGCCTTCTGGCTCCAGCAGACCTACCTCGTCATCCGCATGACCGTCGGCTTCGCGCTGGCGGTGGGCATGGCTTCCCTGGCCGGGGCCTCGCTGTTCTTCCTCACCTACCCTGCCTGGTATCGCTGGAGCGAGCTGCACATCCGGTCGTGGCACTTCGACACGTTCGGCCACTCGTGGGTGCTCGTCCCGGCCGGCGCGATCGGCGTCGTCGCCACCGCCTGGATCGCCCGCGCGCTCGGCGTCGTCTCGCGGTGGCTCGTGACCGGCCTGCTCGCCGAGCGGACGCCGAGCCTGCCCCGCCTGACGACGCGCGACCTGCGGCTGCGGGCGCTGCGCATCCACGCGGCGGTGAGCGGCGGGGTCTCCCTGATCCTCGTCGCGATCTGGGCGCTCGCCGGCCACGGGTACTTCTGGCCCGAGTGGCCGCTGATGCCGCTGCTGCTGCTCGTGCTCGGGACGCACGCCTGGGTCGAGGTCGTCGAGGACGTGCCGCAGCTGCGCCGCCACCGCGCGCTCCTCATCCACATCGGCCTGGTCGTGCAGTTCTCCGTCTTCTACGTGCTGATCTGGGCGCTGACGAGCCGGGGCTACTTCTGGCCGGTCTGGCCCATCCTCGCGGCGCTGATCACGGTCGGCCTGCACGGCGCCGGCGCCTCGATCTGGCGCGCGACCCAGCTGCGGCGGCGGGTCGGCGTCCTCGAGACGACGCGTGCCGGGGCCGTCGACGAGCAGGAGGCGAACCTGCGCCGCATCGAGCGCGACCTGCACGACGGCGCGCAGGCGCGGCTCGTGGCCCTCGGCATGAACCTGGGCCTCGCCGAGCAGAAGCTCGCCTCCGATCCGGAGGCGGCCCAGCAGCTCGTCGCCGAGGCGCGCGCCGGCCTCGTCGAGGCGCTCGGGGAGCTCCGCGACCTGGCGCGCGGGATCCACCCGCCGGTGCTCACCGACCGCGGGCTCCCGGCCGCGCTGGCGAGCCTCGCCGACCGGAGCGCGATCCCCGTGACGGTCGACGTCGACCTGCCCGAGCGGCCGCCCGCCGCGGTCGAGACGGCCGCGTACTTCGTCGCCGCCGAGTCGCTCGCCAACGCGGCGAAGCACGCCGGGCCGGCGACGGTGACGATCGCGATCCGCCGGCATGGCAACCTGCTCGACGTGCGGATCACCGACGACGGGCGGGGCGGCGCGAACCCCGGCGGAAGCGGTCTCACCGGCCTCCGGCGGCGCGTCGAGGCGCTCGACGGGCGGCTCGAGGTGACGAGCCCCGCCGGCGGCCCCACCACGATCCACGCGGAGCTGCCGTGCGAGTCGTGATCGCCGAGGACCTGGCGCTGCTCCGCGACGGCATGCGCCGGCTGCTCGAGGACAACGGCTTCGAGGTGGTCGACGCGGTGGGGGACGCCGACGCGCTCGTCCACGCCGTGCGGCGCGAGCAGCCCCAGGTGGCGATCGTCGACATCCGGCTGCCGCCGGGCTTCCGGGACGAGGGGCTGCGCGCCGCGCTCGAGCTGCGACGCACGGCGCCCGGCACCGCGGTGCTCGTCGTGTCGCAATACGTCGAGCACGCGTACGCGAGCGAGCTGCTCGCCGAGGCCGGCGGCGGCGGCGTCGGCTACCTGCTCAAGGACCGCGTCGTCGACGTGGACGACTTCGTCGACGCGGTGCGGCGCGTCGGCGAGGGCGGGACCGCCCTCGACCCTGAGGTCGTGTCGCAGCTCCTCGGCCGGCGCGGCGCGTCTCCCGTCGACCAGCTCACGCCGCGGGAGCGCGAGGTGCTCGAGCTGATGGCCGAAGGGCGCTCCAACGCCGCGATCGCCACGGCCCTGGTGCTCACCGTCGGCGCCGTCGAGAAGCACATCGCGAGCATCTTCCAGAAGCTCCGGCTCGCCCCCTCGGACACGGATCACCGCCGCGTCCTGGCGGTGCTCGCGTACCTCCAGGACAGCGAGAGCGCCTAGGGCGCGCCCGCGCAGCCCGTCGGATCGGGCGGGACGATCTCGTGTAGGCCCGTCCTCGGGTGGGCCACCGGAGGCAGGAGCCCGAACGCCGCGAGGGCGGTCGGCAGGCGCGTCGAGGCGCGCATCTCGGCCGAGTGGCGCCACGTGCCGATGAACGCGGTCACCGGCGCGTCGGGGTTGAGCTCGTCGAGACGGCTGTAGAGCGCCCCCGTCTGCTGCGACTGGTCGAGGACGATCTTGTCCTTCATGCTCCACCAGAGCTGGAGCGGCACACACGACTGCGCGATCGTCGCGGCGTACGTGAGCGGGCTGCGCTCGGCGAACGCCGCGGGCCGCGAGGTCGGCGAGCCGCCGATCTCCGTGCGGGCGAGCTCCTGGAGCCGGCGCCCGAACCGCCCGTGGAACGCCTTGGCGCAGGCCCCCTTGCACCCGAGCTGCGGGAAGTCGCGGTACTGGCGCGCGAGATCGGTCACCGCGTCGAACGCCGCCGCGCCGGCGAGGAGGTGCGGGTGGCGCGCGAGGAGCAGCAGCGCCTCCTGGCCGCCCATGCTGCCGCCGAAGGCGTAGATGCGGCTGCGGTCGACGTGCAGCCACGGCAGCGTCACGCGCAGGATCCGCGGCATCCGGGCCAGGTCGTCGACCTGGCCGGGCGAGCCCCACGAGTAGAGCTTGAGCTTCCGGCCCTCGCCCTCGGGGCTGACGACGGCGAACGCGCCGCGGGCCGGCAGCGCGCCCCAGAGCCGGGCGTTCGCGAGGGCGTCGACCCCGCGCCCGTGCGGCGAGATGATCAGCGGGATCGGCGGATCGTCGGCGGCGTCGTACCAGGCCGGGAGCACCACGTAGGCCTTCCGCGCCACGCCGTTGTGGGCGCGGTAGTGGATCGTCACCACGCGGATCTGCTTCGTCGACGCGTGCGACGGGACGGCGGCGAGCGCGACCACAGCCGCCGCGAGGACCAGCATGCGACTGACGAGGGGGATGGCGTCAGCCTACGTCGTTCGTACGACGAGGTCGAGGCTGCCGTGCCGGCCGCTCAGGTCGAGCGTGCCGGTGGCGCGGTCGACCCGCACGGGCCGCCCGGCGAGCGTCGCCGCGACCACCCGCCGGCCGGCGGGGAGGCGCAGGCGGAGGCTGAGCGCCGCCGGCGGCCGGGGCGGCACGTCGACGGTCGCGCGCACCCGGTGCGCGCCGGCGGCGAGCGTGAACGAGACCGGGCCGAAGCTCGTCGGCACGCGGTCGACCGAGATCCGCTTGCCTGCCGCGAGCCAGCCGCGCGGCGTCGCGTAGGCGAGCTGGAGACCGTGCGGGCGGCCGTGGCCGTCGGCCGTCTCGTGCACCAGCAGCACGCGCAGCGTCTCGAGGAAGGCGGCGTTGCTCGCGCTGTTCGGCGGCAGGTACATGGCGCGGAAGCTCGTGCCCGGCAGTGGGGTGAGGCTCGCCGCCTCGCCCGAGACGAACGTGTTGGCGGTCATGCCGGCGCCCAGGTCGCCGTACAGGCTCAGGACGAGCTGGTCGGCCTGGTCGTTGTCGGCGAGGAAGCGCGCGACGTTGATGCCGTAGACCTCGTCGGTCGCCGAGGTCGGCGGCGGCGGATCCTGGCCGTAGAGGGCATAGCCGCCCGCGCGCACGAGCCCGAGCAGGCGGGAGCCGTGGGCGAGCAGGTAGCGCAGGATCCCGGTCGCGTCCCTGCCGCCCGGCGGGAAGAGCCCGGAGGCGAGGGCGTAGGGGACGACGAGGTTCCAGTAGCTGCCGAGCCGGGCTTCCGTCAGCGTGCCGTAGGGCTGCTCGCCGTCGAGGAGCTGCGCCCCGACGAAGAGCGCGCCTCCCGGCAGCCGGATCGTCGAGCGGGCGACGGCGCGCCGCAGCCCGGCGCCGAGCCGGTCGGCGAGGCTGGTGCAGGTCGCCGCCAGCCCGGGCCGGCCGTTCGCGCGCCAGACGCCGGCCATCGCGCGCAGCCCCGCCCAGACCACCGCCTGGGAATGGAGGCCGAGCACCGCATTCGGGATGTCGGAGGAGTACCGCTCGCGGTCGAGCAGCCCCGTCGGCCCGGACCGGATCTGACGGCCGAGGGCCGAGACCCAGGCGCGCAGCGTGGGCGTCGCCTGCGCGAGGTAGGCGCGGTCGCCCGACAGGCGCACGTACTCGGCCGAGGCCAGCAGCCGCTCGCCGCGCTTCCAGTTCGCGTAGGGCGCCGGCGCGCGCGTCAGCGAGACGCGGAGGATCGACCGCGCCTCCGCCAGGTAGCCGTGCTCGGCCAGCACCTGCGCCACGTCGACGCTCTCCGGGAAGGAGAACTCCTCGTACGGGTTGCCGATGCTGTAGCGCCAGGTCAGCTCGAGGTCCTGGATGCGCAGCGCGCGGAGCGCGTTCTCGACCCGGGCGTCGGGCACCGAGATCGCCGCGCCCTCCGCGAGCCGTCCGCTCCAGTAGTCGGCGACGGCGGCGCGGGCGGCGCGGTACGCGTCCTCGTCCGGCGGGTCGACGGCGACGGCCGCGGGTGCGTCGAGCCAGACCGCGTAGATCGTGCGCACGCTCCCACGCGGCACCGCGTAGTCCACCGCCGAGCCGTCGAACCGCCCGCCGGCGCCGATCGCGAGGTACGCCGTGCGACCCCGCACGAGCAGGTCGCCGCGGCGGCGGAGGCCGCGCACCGAGGGGCGGAGCCGCACCTCCGTCGCCGCGTGGGCGCGGCGCGCGTCCACGGTGAGGCGCACGAAGCTCGCCAGGCTCCGCGAGCCGGGGAGCGTGGCCGCGAACGACTCCTGCGCGTAGCGTGCGCCGTCCGCGTCGGCGTACGTCGTCTGCAGGATCGGCAGGTAGCCGCCGCCGAGGCGGATCGCGCCGAGCCGGTCGAGGCAGGAGCCGTAGCGCTCGCCGCCGCCGGGGCCGACGTCGATCGTCAGCGACCGCCCGCCGACCCGCTGCGACACCACCTGACTGCCGTCGGCGACGTGCAGGGCGACGGACGTCGCGCCCTGCGGGCCTGCCGGCTGGGCGAACGGCAGGTAGTAGACGCCGGACTCGGTCAGCGGCTTGCCGCCGGGGCCGCGGGCGAGCAGCAGCGGCCGCAGCGCCCGGTGCGCGGCGGCGTACGACGGCCCGCCGGGCGCGGCGAGGAGCTCGTTCCCGAGCACGTCTCGCCCGGAGCGGAGGACGGCCGCGACATGGGCGGCGTACGCAGAGCTCGTGGGCTTCACCGGGCACGGCGCCCCGGTCTGCGCGGCGGTGGCTCGCGGCCGCGCCCCGGCCGCACATGTGAGGACGGCCGCCGAGGCGAGCAGTGCCGCAATCAGGCTGGCGCGTCGCACCGCACGCACGCTAGCGAGCGCCGTGACGGGGCGATCCGTGGGCTACGAACTCGACAGGTCGGTATGCGACACTGGGCGCACGCGACCGGTAACGGCGGGCCAGCTGCCGCAGGCGGCTCGACGGAAGAGGTCGTGGAGGTAGGGCGGCGGCCGCCTCACGGACGCTGCCGCCCTACCGCCCTTTCGTGCCGTCAGTACGCGCGCCGCCGCAGAGCGCGCGCTCCGTCGGGGCCGTTCGGCCAACGGGGGTCGGCGTGGCTGGGCCCGATCGACACAGGCGAACAGTGACGTCACCCGCTAACGATCCGCTAACGCCCCGCGCTACGGTTCTGGCCGGGCGTGGCCGCACCGGAGCTCGAGATCCGCCTCCTCGGCCCCCTCGAGGCCGTGCGGGGGGGTCAGCAGGTGCCCCTGGGCGGCCCGAAGCAGCGCCTCGTGCTCGCCGTCCTCGCGCTGCACGCCGGGACCGTCGTGTCGGCCGACCGCCTCGTCGAGGCGCTCTGGGAGGACGACCCGCCGCCGACGGCGGCCACCGCCCTGCAGGGCCACGTCTCGCGACTGCGGCGCCTGCTGGGCGCCGATGCGATCGCCACCCGGCCCCCGGGCTACGCCCTCGACCGCGCCCCCGAGACGGTGGATGTCCACCGCTTCCTGGCGCTCGCGGACGCGGCCCGCGACCAGGAGCCGGCGGTCCGCGAGGCCACGCTCGAGCTGGCGCTCGGGCTGTGGCGCGGCGCCGCCTTCGCCGACCTCGAGGAGGAGCCGGGGCTCGCCGAGGAGGCGCGGCGCCTCGAGGAGCTGCGCCTCGTCGCCTACGAGGACCTCGTCGAGACGCGCCTCGCGCTCGGACGGCACGCCGAGGTCGTCGTCGAGCTGGAGGCGTTCGCGCGCCGGGAGCCGTTCCGCGAGCGCGTGATCGAGCAGCTCATGCTCGCGCTCTACCGCAGCGGCCGCCAGACCGACGCGCTCGACACCTACCGCGGCTACCGGCAGGAGCTCTCCGACGCGCTCGGGCTCGAGCCCGGACCTGCGCTCCGCGAGCTCGAGCGGCGGATCCTCGAGCAGGACCCGTCGCTCGCTCCGCCCGTGACGGCGCCGATCGGCGACACCGCTCCGCGCCGGCTGCCCCTCACGGTCGTGGCGCTCGGGATCGCCGTGTCGGGCGACGCCGACCTCGAGGTGTACGGCCGTCTCCTCGCGCAGGGGCGGGAGGCGGCCCGGCTCGCGCTCGAGCGGCACGGCGCGACGGTGCAGCACGCGCCGGGGAGCGGCCTGCTGGGGCTGTTCGGCGATCCGCTGCCGCGCGAGGACGACGGCCGCCGCGCCCTGCGCGCCGCGCGCGAGGCGATCGGCGCCGTCGACGCGCTGGCCGGGGAGTCCACGCAGCGGCTGGGCCTCGTCCTCGAGGCGCGGGCCGGGGTCGCGAGCGGCGAGACGTTCGCCGGCGAGAGCCCGGCGCTCGAGCGCGCGCTCCGGCTCCAGGCCGAGGCGCCGGCGGGCGACGTGCGCGCCGACGCCTCCACCCTGGCGCGGGCGCGCAGCCGCGAGCTGCGCCTCGACCGGCCGCTCGCGGGCCGGGACGACGAGCGGCGCCGCCTGGTCGACGCGTACGAGGAGACGGTCCGGGACGGCCGCAGCCGGGTCGTCACGCTCGTCGGGCCGGCGGGCATCGGCAAGTCACGGCTCGCCGACGACCTGCTGGCGTCGCTCGGGTCGGGGACGCGCGTGCTGCGGGCGCGCTGCCTCTCCTACGGCGACGGCGTCAGCCTCGTGCCGGCGATCGATCTCGTCCGCGGCGCGCTGCGCCTGCCGCCGGGGTCGAGCGAGGGCCGCGCGCTCGCCAAGCTCCGGCCGCTGCTCGCAGGCGACGACCGGGCGGAGGCGGCCGAGGAGCGCCTGCTGGGCCTGCTCGGGTTCCGTCCCGGGGCGCCGCACGACGAGGTGGGCTGGGCGGTCCGGCGCCTGCTCGAAGCGCTCGCCCGGACGCGCCCCGTGGTGGTGTACGTCGACGACCTCCACTGGGCGGCGCCCGCCTTCCTCGACGTCGTCGAGCAGATCGCCGAGCCGTACGCCGCTCCGCTGCTCCTCGTCGCGACGGCCCGCTCGCTTCCGAGCCGGCGGCTCGCCCGGGGCGCGCTCGAGCTGAGCCCGCTCGACGAAGCGGCGTGCGCGGAGCTCGTCGCGAGCCTGCTCGAAGGCGAGATCGAGCCTGCATCTCTGGCCCGCCTCGTTGATGCGTCGGCCGGCAACCCGTTCTTCCTCGAGGAGCTCGTGCTCGACCTTCGCGAGCTCGGCCGGCTCGCCGTCGAGGGCGGGCAGTGGCGGCTCGTGGGCGACGTCCGGCCGCCGGCGTCGGTGCAGGCGCTCCTCGCAGCGCGCATCGAGCGCCTCCCCGCCGACCAGCGGGACGTGCTCGCCCGCGCGTCGGTGAGCGGGCGCGGCTTCGTGCTGGCGGCGCTCCACGAGCTCGTCGACGGCGGAGCGGACGTCGAGGCCGCGCTCGCGGAGCTCGAGACGGCGGAGCTCGTGCGCCCGGCCGAGGACGACGACCACGACTTCGAGTTCCGGCACATCCTCGTCCGCGAGGTGGCCTATGCGGCCCTGCCTCTGGAGCTGCGCGCCGACCTCCATGCCCGGCACGCGGAGTGGCTCGACCGCGAGCGGATCTCCGCGCCGCGCGAGCGCGAGGCGCTCGTCGTCTACCACCTCGACCAGGCGCATCGGGCCCGGGTCGCGCTCGGCCTCGACGTCGCGGACGACGCCCAGGCGCTGGCCGTGCGCACCGCCGCGCTCGGCCGCGTGTTCCTGGAGGAGGGCGACGCGGCCGCGGCGGCGCGGCTCCTCGCGCGCGCGCTCGAGCTCGGCCACGACGACCCGCGGATCCTCGTCGAGCTGGGTCGCGCCCACTTCGACGCCGGCGAGTTCGCCGCCGCCGACGCGGCGTTCGCGGCCGCCGAGGGCGGGCCGGCGGGCGAGCGGGCCGCCATCGGCCGGATCGAGGTGCACCTGCACACCGATCCCGCCGCCGATCTCGAGGTCGCGGCCGCGCAGATCGACGAGGCGCGCGCGGCGCTGGAGGAGCGCGGCGACGACGACGGGCTCGCCGAGGCGTGGTTCGCGAGCGCCTACGTCTCGCTCGTCCGGGCGCGCGCCGCCGAGCTGGCCGCGGTGCTCGAGCGCGCCGTCGAGCATGTCCGCCGCACGGGGCGCCGCCGGGCCGAGATGTGGCTGCTGCTCCTCCTCTGCGCGACGACGTGGTACGGGCCGATGCCGTTGCCCGATGCCGTCGACCGCTGCGAAGAGCTGCTCGCGGAGGCGGACGGGCGGCCGGCCCTGGAGGCCGCGGCGCTCCAGTCGCTGGGCGTCCTCCACGCGATGGGCGGCGACGCCCCGCGGGCGCGCGAGCTCGTCGAGCGGTCGCGCGCGATCCGCCGCGAGCTCGGGCAGCTCGTCGGCGCGGCGGGCAGCGCGATCGACGCGGGCATCGTCGAGCTCCTCGCCGGCGACTTCGTGGGCGCGGAACGCGTCCTCCGCGAGGGGTACGACGAGCTCGAGCGGCTCGGCGAGGTCGGCCATTTCTCGACGGTCGCGGGGTTCCTCGCCGAGGCGGTGGCGGGGCAGGGCCGGTTCGAGGAGGCCCGTGCGCTCGCGGCCTCCGCGGCCGAGGCGGCCGCCGACGCCGACGTGGCCTCGCAGATCGGCTGGCGCAGCACCGAGGCCCGCGTCCTCGCGGCGGAGGGGAACCACGCCGAGGCCGAGCGCGTCGCCCTCGAGGCGACGCGCTATGCCGAGCTGACCGACTTCGCGGTCACGAGCGCCCAGGCGTGGGCGGCCCTGGCCGACGTCCGCCTCGCGGCCGGCGACGGGCCGGGTGCGACCGCCGCGCGGGCGAAGGCCGCGGCGCTGCTCGAGGAGAAGGGCTGCGCCCCGTCGGCGGTCCGCGCCTGGGTCCGCGCGTAGGCGCACGCTTCGGCCGCCTCCGAAGCGTCGCATGCCTAGCCTGGGCGCATGGCCACGTACACCGCGACCGGGGGTGCCGCAGTCGAAGCGGTGCTGGCGAGCGACGCGTTCGCCGTGCCGGAGGCGCCGCCGGGCGACACCGGCATGGCGTGGTTCCGCGCGAGCGTGTCCCGGTTCGCGAACGGCGCCGACCACGCCCGGCGGCGCGCGCGGGCAGTGGCGGAGCTCGCTGCGCTCTCGCCGCCTGGCCTGCGTCGCTCGGCCGAGGCGCGGACCGAGGACGCCCTGGCCGCCGCGGCCGGCGGCTCCCTCGACCTGATGCCGCTCGCCCGGCGGATCCCGGTCGCGGCGCTCGCCGCCGAGCTGGGCGCGCCGGAGGGAGCGGCCGACGACGTCGTCGCCGTCGCGGCGGCGTACGCGCCCGGCTCGCCGGAGAGCCCGGGCGCGGATGCCGCGCTCGAGCGTCTCGTCGAGGTGCTGGGCGGCGGGGAGGAGGGAGCGGCCCGCATCGCCCTGCTCGTCCAGGCCTGCGACGCCACGGCTGCGCTGATCGGCAACGCCGTCGCCGCCGCGCTGCACGACGGCCGGCCGCCGGAGGTCGACGAGCTCCTCGCCGAGACCGTCCGGTGCGATCCGCCCGTGCGCACGACGCGCAGGCTCTGCACGGCGCCGGCGACCGTCGCCGGGCTCGAGGTCGCGCGCGGTGACGTCGTGGTCGTCGACCTCGCCTCGGCCGGGCTCACCTTCGGCGCCGGGCGTCGTCCCTGCCCCGGCCGGGAGCAGGCGCTGGCGCTCGCCGCGGGCGTCGTCGCGCCGGTGCTGCGCCGGTGCGTCCTGGCGCCCGGCGCGCTGCGGTGGGCCGAGTCGCCGAACCTGCACGTCCTCGAGCGTCTCGACGTCGAGGTGGCCTGAGGTGGACCGCTGCGCGCGCTTCCGGGCGCTGCACCACGACGGGCCGCTGCTGCTGCTGCCGAACGGCTGGGACCATGCGTCGATGGCCGCGCTCGCCCGCAGCGGCTTCGAGGCGGTCGCGACCACGAGCCTGGGCGTCGCCGCGGCTGCCGGCCGCCGTGACGGCGCCGGCGCCCTGCGCGCCGAGACGCTCGAGCTCGTCCGGCGCACGAGCGCGCTGTGCCTCGTCAGCGCCGACGTCGAGGGCGGGTTCGGCGATCCCGGCGGGGTCGCGGCGGAGCTGGCCGCCGCCGGCGCGGTGGGGCTCAACCTCGAGGACGGGCTCGCCGACGGCACGCTGGCCGACGCCGACGCCCACGCGGCCGCGATCGCAGAGGCGAAGGAGCGCGCGCCGGAGCTCTTCGTCAACGCCCGGACCGACACGTGCTGGCTCCGGGCGGGCGACCTCGACGAGACCGTGCGCCGGCTGCGCCTCTACGCGGACGCCGGCGCCGACGGCGTCTTCGTCCCCGGTCTCTCCGAGCCGGATGCGATCGCGCACGTGGTGCGGTCGATCGACCTGCCGCTGAACGTCCTCTACCAGGCGACCGGACCGACGCTCGACGAGCTGGCCACGCTCGGCGTCCGTCGCGTCAGCACCGGATCGCTGCTCTTCCGCGTCGGGCTGGGCGCGGCCGTCGGCACGGCCGCCGCCCTGCGCGACCGCGAGGCGGGAGCCGTGCCGGACGGCGTGCCGACGTACGCCGAGGTGCAGGCGCTCGCAGGCTGAGCGCCCCTCAGTGCACGATCTGGAGCGTCCTCGTGTCGACGGCGACCGGAGTGTCGATGTGCGGTCCCGAGACGACGAGCCGGCTGCCGTCGTCGCTGAGCGTGAGCTTGGCGCCGTCGAGCGTGTTCCCGGTCCAGGAGAGCGGCAGCCCGATGCAGACGGCCGACGCGTGCACGGTGTCGAGCGCGTGGATGAAGGGGTAGTTCCCGTCCGGCTGGTACAGCGTGTACACGCTGCTCTCGCTCGCGGTCGCCGCGCGGGCCAGCGGATAGCCGCGCATCGTCCAGCTCGCCTGCCGCTTGTCGGCGATCACGCCGGGGAGCAGGCGGTGCGTCTTCAGGTCGTAGGCGCGGACGCGGTACCGGCTGATGTCGCCGCTGATCTCGACGTGCTGGATCAGGAACAGCTTGCTGCCGTCCGGGCTGACGGCGTCGACGGTATAGCTGCCCGGGAGCGTGAACGACTGGGCGACGCGCAGCGGCGCGGTGCGCAGCACGGTGAAGCGGCTCGGGCCGGCGAGTCCGGCCGGGTTTGCCGGCGGCGTCGACGCAACGAGGACACGGCCGTTCGCGCTGAGACCGGCGGCGTCGCCGGCGAGGCTCACCACCTGGAAGCCCCAGCGCCCCTTCAGCGCCACGGACTCGCGGCTCTCGCCGCCTCGGCGGGCGGCGATCGTCGTCGAGCCGGCCTTCTTGTCGAAATGGGCGACGTAGTCGACGGCGCCGCCTGGGGCTGCGATCTGGTCGACCGTCCACAATGCGGGACCGACCGCGCCGGCGACCTGCGCTCCGGCGAGCGCGAGCAGCGCGATCAGGCAGCAGAGCAACGGACGCATGGGGCCTCCCTCGGTCGGATTCTCGCACCTGGTACACCGGCCGGCCGCAGCGGGTTCCGTCAGCGCCCCATGCCGCGGGCGATCGCGAGCGCCGTCGTCAGCCGCAGGCGGCGGCCCTCGAGCCGGTAGGCGACGCGGTCGTCGCCCCAGATGAGGACGTGGCCGGCGAGGCGCGCGGGCGTCGGCTCGAGCACGACGTGGCGCCCGCCCGTCAGCCAGAACCCCTGCTGTCCGTCGACGCGGACCGCGTCGATTCGCGTCCGCTCCGTGGCGACCTTCTTCACGAGCATGCCCGCCGGCAGGTAGGCGAGCTGGCTGGCCAGGACCGTTCCGTCGGGTGTCTCGATCAGCTCCGAGACGATCCCGCCGCTCGACCGGTACAGCGGCCCGGCGACGGGCAGCGCGACCGGCGCCCCGAGCAGCGCGCGCGCCGCCGGCCGGGAGATCGGGTCGCCGAGCGTCGCGGCGAGGGGCACCTCGCGGGCCCGCGGCAGCGTCTGGACGATCTCGATGCGCGCACCGCCGATCCGGAAGAAGTGGAGCAGCGCGCTGCGGGCGCCCGGCACGGCGAAGGCGACCGCGAGCGCGGCGACGGCGAGCGCGAGCGCGGCGGCGAGCGGCCGGCGGAGCGAGACCCGCGGACGCTCGTCCAGGTGGAACGCGGGCGCGGGCGTGGCCGGCCACGGCACCTCGGCGGCGAGCTCGTGCAGTGCGCGCTCAAGCTGGGTCATGGATCTCCCTCAGGCGGTCGAGCGCACGCGCCGTGCGCGACTTGACGGTGCCGCGGCGCACGCGGAGCGCGGCGGCCGTCTCCTCCTCCGACAGGTCGAGCAGGTAGCGGCACGCGAGGACGTTCCGGGCGTCGTCGGGAAGGCGGTCGAGAGCCGCGAGCAGGCGCCGGTGCTCGTCGCGCGCGACGACGGTGGACTCGGGGGACGGGGCCGCGTCCCCCGAGGGCGTGGCGCCTTGCGCGAGCGACGCGAGCCGGGTGCGACGCCCGACGGCGCGGCGGCGGTTGCGGGCCTCGTTGGCGACGATGCGGAGCAGCCACGGCCGCAGCGGACGGTCGGCGTCGAAGCGGCGGAGCGCACGCCATGCCTTCACGACGGCCTCCTGCGCCGCGTCCTCCGCCTCGGCTGCATCTCGGGTCGTCAGCACTGCCACGCGAAATGCGACCTCCCAATGGGCGCGTACGAGCTCCTCGAAGGCGCGGGCATCCCCGCGCTGCGCGCGCAGCACGAGCTCCCGTTCGTCGTCGACGGACAACGGTGGACGGCCCTCCACCGCCCTACTACACCGTGGCCGGGCGCCGGGTTCCAGTCAGTCGCGCCGGCGGGCGACGTGCAGGATCGCCAGCCAGTGGCGGCGCAGCGTCCCGTCCGGCCGTTCGGCGAGCCGGCGGCGGATCTCGCCGTAGAGCCGGGCGCGCTTCGCCTCGCCCATCGCGATGTGCCCGGAGAAGGTGTCCAGGAGCGCGAGGTATTCGTCGGCCGTATAGCGCCGCTCCCACACGTAGCGTCGGATGCGCACGTCTTCGAAGAGAGCGCTCGCCTCGATGTCCGCCGCCTCGTCGGGGACGTCCTCCGGCAACGGCCACGACTCGACGCGCGCCTCGCCCAGCTCCTCGTATACGGGTTGCAGCTCCCGGAAGAGCGGGTCCACGTCGACGGGGAACGCATGCCTCGCAGACCAGAACGCGACGTGTCCGCCCGATCGGAGCTGCGCGTGCGCGAGCCGGTAGCGGCTGTCCGGGTCGATCCAGTGCCATGCCGTCGCCGCGTAGACGAGGTCGAAGCCTCCCGGCTCGCCCGGCCACGTCTCGAAGGCGCCGACGTGGATCTCGACCGGGAGCCCGGCGAGGTTCCGGCGCGCCTCGGCGGCGAGCCGCTCGCCGAGCTCGACGCACGAGATGCGGTAGCCGCGCTCGAGCAGCGGCCGGGTCGCGATCCCGGGCCCGCAGCCGACCTCGAGGAGACGAGCGCCGGGCTCGAGCTCCGCCAGCTCGACGAGGTCGTCGTACAGAGCGGCGGGATAGGCTGGTCGCGCGGACTCGTACGAGGCCGCGACGGCGTCGAACGTCTCGCGGAGCGGGTCGGCCACCCCGCGAGTATGGCTCGGCTCCGGGGTGGTGCCGGCGGGCGACGAGGGGTCGCCGCCGGCGTCACGCTCTTTTCGAAGAGCTGAGGCAGACGCGACACACCTTCTCTGCTCTCCTTGGATCATGAGCAAGGAGACGGAGAAGCTGGACGCGCTGGCGGCGCAGCTCGACCTCGATCTCGACGACCTGCCGATCTGCCTCGCGTGCCTCGGCATCGTCTCGATGGCGATCGACCACGGAGACGCGAAGGAGGTCGCCCGCGAGGTCCGCAGCATGACGCCGCACCTCTGGGCCGAGGGTCTGGCCGAGCCTGCCATTGCCGCGCTCGAGCGGGCGTCCGCACGCGGCGTGCCCGGCGCCGACGTGGCCCTCGCCGCCGCCGAGCGCAGCTGGGGCCAGAGCGGCATCGCGAAGGCGATCGTGCGCCGCCTCGCGACGGAGCTCTCCCGCCGCGTCCACCACGACCTGAAGCTGGAGGAGGTGGCCCGCGAGCGCTTGCCCTTCACCAAGCCCGAGCTGAACTGAGCTGCGCTGCGCTTCTCGCCTCGGGGCGCTCTCCCGCCGTCCGTCCTCCGTCGCGCGAGGGGACGACGGAAAGTGGCCGCGCAGGCGGCCGCTTTCGCGTCCTTGCGGAGTGACCGGGAGCGGGAGCGACGGGACTCGAACCCGCGACCTCCGGCGTGACAGGCGGCGCAAGGGCGAACACGATCCTCCATGCGAAGTCCCGGAAGAGCCTGATTAGCAGGGAGTTCCTTCGGGGCCGCGGGCGGCGCTCCACGGCGTCCCACGGGACTCTTGGAGCGTCCCGCCCCATCTACACCCCATCGTCTTGCCGCCTTTCCTGACAACGCGACGGTATCGGGGCGGCACGGGTTACGCGACGAACCTAGGGCGGGAGCGGCCGGGTCGTGTCCGACGTTTGAGGGATAATCTCCCTCGTATGTCTGACAGGATCGACCACGACAGCCTCTATCGGCTTGCCGAGTCGCAGGCAGGCTATTTCACGGCCGAGCAGGCCCTTCAGGCGGGGATGGACAGAAGCACCCTTCTTCACCATGCCCGTCCCGGTGGGCGCTACGAGCGCGTTCGGCGTGGGCTCTACCGGCTGCGTCACTTTCCGTCGAGCCCGCACGAGCACGTTGTCGCCGCTTGGCTCGACCTGCCGGCACCGGCGGTTGTCTCCCACGAAAGCGCGCTCGAGCTGTACGAGCTGTCCGACGTCATCCCGAACGCGGTTCACATCACTCTGCCGCGCGAGAAGCGGGGCCGGCGTCCGAGGGCGGGCGTGAAGTTCCACATGCTCACGCAGGCTCCGGGCCCCAACGAGATCAGGCGCGTCGACGGCGTCCTCGTGACGACCCCCGAGCGGACGATTGTCGACTCCCTCGAGGCGGGAACGCAGCCGGAACAGATCGAGCTCGCGATTGGCCAGGCGCTCGAGCGCGGCCTTACGACGCCTCGCCGACTGCATGCCGCGGCCGGCGACCGCTCCAACCGCGTCCGCCAATTCGTCGATCGCGTACTCAGGGAACACGCCACGTGAGGTACCGCGACGCGGCTGCGTTCCGGCAGGCTCTCGAGCAGCGGCTGCGTGCGCGCGCAGGCGGAGACGGTGCACGTCTCGCCCGGGATCGCAAGCGCGTTGCGTTCGATCGACTTCTAGCTCGCCTCAACGAGGTCGCTCCGGGCGATTGGCTGCTGAAGGGCGGTTTCGCACTCGACCTCCGCCTTGCCGATCGCGCTCGAGCGACGCGGGACGTGGACATCGACTGGAAGGCGGACGAGGAGGAACTTGCAGAGACTCTGATAGAGGCCGCCGGCGTCGACGGTGACGACTTCTTCACCTTCGGCATCGAGCATACGGGCATGGCGCCGGAGCGCCTCGGTGGCAGCCACCGCTTCCGCGTCACCGCGAGCCTCGCTGGTCGACCGTTCGAGACGTTTCTCCTCGATGTCGGCTTGCGATCTTCGCTCATTGAGCAGCGCGACACGCTCACGACGACCGACCTTCTCGTATTCGCCGAGATCGAGCCGGTCGAGGTTCCAGCCGTACCGCTCGAGCGACACATCGCCGAAAAGCTGCACGCCTATACCCGCCGCTACGGCGACGATCAGCCGAGCTCGCGCGTCAAGGATCTGATCGACCTTGTCCTCATGAGCGAGCTTGCCTCGTTCGAATACGGACGGTTGCGGGACGCGATTGTCCGAACGTTCGGCGAGCGCGACACCCACGAGCTGCCGGCGTCGCTACCCCCACCATCAGGCGACTGGTCGCAGCCCTATCGCGCACTGGCGACCGAGGTCGGTCTCGACCCGGATCTGGCGGCGGGGCATCGAGCCGCCGCGACTTTTCTCGATCCGATTCTTGGTGAGACGCCCGACCTCGACCGGTGGGACGAGCGGACGATGACGTGGAAGCGTCGGCGCTAGCGTGGGCGTGGGGCTGTGCGAGGAACCGCGGCTGCGCCCGATATCGTTGGCGCGCGACCTCTACGGCCACCTCTCCCGAACGCCAATCGGGGTGTTTGGACGACCTCGATGGGCTCACGGCCCCATCCACACCCGATCGAAAAGGTCGCCTGGGAACTCGCCGAACGAAAAAGTCCCCGCGAGCGGGGACTTTCAGAGCGGGAGCGACGGGACTCGAACCCGCGACCTCCGGCGTGACAGGCCGGCGTTCTAACCAGCTGAACTACGCCCCCGGCGCGGCCCGCAGTGTAGCGGGGTCGAGAGCCGTACGCCCGCCTGGCTACCGTGTGGCGCGGTGAGCCGCGTCGACTGGATCGCCCTCGCGATCGCGGGCCTCGCCGCGCTCTCGGGGCTCAAGCGCGGGCTCGTCGCCACCGCCCTTTCGCTGGGCGGGCTCGCCGCTGGGGCGGTGATCGGCGCCCGGCTCGCCCCGCACGTCCTGCACGGCGGGTCGTCGTCGCCGTACACGCCGATCGCGGCGCTCGTCGGCGCGACGCTCGGCGCGACGCTGCTGCAGTCCGTCGCCGCGATGGTCGGGACGGCGGCGCGCGGGAGCCTGCTCGTCGTGCCGCCGCTGCGGGCGCTCGACACGATCGGCGGGCTGCTCGCCGGCGCGGCTCTCGGGTTCGCGGTCGTATGGGTCGCCGGCGCCGTCCTGCTCGAGCTGCCGGGTCAGACGCGGCTGCGGCAGGAGGTGCAGGGCTCGCGGATCCTGCAGCAGCTGAACACGCTGGTGCCGCCGCGGACCGTGCTGCGCGCTTTCGCGCGCATCGACCCGTTCCCGGCCGTCGCCGGCCCGGCGCCGCCCACGCTCGCGCCCGACAGCCGCGTCCTCTCGTCTGCCGCGGTCAAGCGCGTCCGCGCGAGCGTGGTGCGGGTGACCGACGTCGCGTGCGGCCTCGGCGTCGAGGGCAGCGGGTGGGTCGTGCGCCCGCACCGGGTCGTCACCGCCGCGCACGTGGTGGCGGGCGGGAAGGGCATCCTCGTCGCGGGACACCGGGCGCGCGCACTGGTCGTCGACCGCCACGACGACATTGCCATCCTGAGCGTGCCCGGCCTCCACGCGGCCGCGCTCCTGCTCGTCGACCCCGTCCCCGGCACGTCGGTCGCGATCCTCGGCTACCCCGAGAACGGGCCGTTCGACGCGCGGGCCGGACGGATCGGCTCCACCGCCGACGTGATCGACGACGGCGCGTTGCGCCAGGTGACCGCCGTCAGCGGCCTCGTCCGGCACGGCAACTCGGGCGGGCCGGCGGTCGACTCCTCCGGCGCCGTGCAGGCGACGATCTTCGCCGCCCGGGTCGGCTCGCCCGGGGGCTACGGCATCCCGGCCTCACGCATCCGCAAGGCGCTGGCCGACGCGCGCAAGCCGGTCTCGACCGGCTCCTGCACGACCTGACATTCGCGTCGCAGATCGTGCCGATGCGCACGGTGTTGGCACGGCGGGACGGCGCTCGCTAGCGTGTCGAGCGACAGGGCTCGCCGTGGAGCCCGTCGACACTTTCGACTCGCCGGACGAGCGGCGAGGGGCGATGCGGCCTCCGGAAGAGGGTCTTCCGGGGGCCTTTTTCGTGTTGTCGAGAACAGGAGGTGCAAGGTGACGATGCTCGGTTCGGAACGGATGGCGACGGCCGCGCGGCCGGGACTGGGCCGCCGCCGTCCGCGCGCGGCGCTCTGGGCGTCCGCCGCCCACGGTCCTGCTGCGGCGCCCTCGGCGGTCACGCTCGAGCGAGAGCTCGGCGCTCTGCTTACGGCGGCACGCCTCGGGCCGCGGCAGGCTCGCGCGGTTGCGGCGAGGCTCGGCTGGGACGGCGCCGGCGGCGCCACGCTCGCGGACGCGGGCGAGCGCGAGGGATACACCCGCGAGCGCGTCCGGCAGCTCGAGCAGCGCGTCGTCGCCTACGCTCGCCGCGTCAGCCCGCGCGTGCCGCTGGTCGAGCGCGCGCTGGCCGTCATCGCGTCGGCGGCGCCCGCGCGGCGCAGCGCCGTGGGGCTCGCCCTCCGCGACGCAGGGCTCGCCCGCCGGCCGTTCGACCCGGCCGGCGTCCTCAACGCCGCCCGCCTGCTGGGATTCGACCCGCCGTTCGCGGTCGACGATGCCCTCGTCCTCTTCGAAGGGCGCGGTGACGAGTCCGTCACGGCACTGACCGCGGCCCGGCGTCTCTCGCGGAGCTTCGGTCCGGTGTGCGCCGCCGATGTGGCCTCCGAGCTCGGTGCGCCCGCGCGCGACGTCGAGCGCCTGCTTCGCCTCCGCGACGAGCTGGTCGAGCTCGAGGCGACCGGCTGGTTCGTTCCTCGCCGTGCTCCGCGCAGCCGGAACGAGCTGCGCCTCCGCAAGGTGCTCGCGATCGCGCATGAGCTCTCCGTCGACGAGCTCGTCGCCGCTCTCTGCCGCGGCCCGCGCGCCGTGCCGCTGCCGGGGCCCGTCGTCGTCGCGTATTGCGACCTGCTGCCCTGGACGGCGGTCGACCGTGCGGCCGGGCTCGTCCGCTCGCGACGGCCGCTCGACCCGGCGCGCGAGCTCTCCGATGCGGAGCTGTGCACGTACGAGATCCTGCTCGCTCACGGGCCCCTCGACATCGGGACGGCGGCCGGGCTGGCGGCGGCGCGCGGGTTCAACGAGGCGACGGTCGGCTTCGTGCTGCGGTACTCGCCGATCACGCGGCCGGCCGGGGGAGGGCGCGTCGCGCTCGTGAGTGAGGGAGCGGCCGTCGCGGAGGCCGCGTAGGACCGCTCAGCCGAGCAGCTCGAGCACCATGCTCGGCCGCCGGAACGGCGCGACGACGTACACGCCGGCCGCGAGCTCGCGCGACTGCGCGATCAGCTCGTGCGCGAGCTCGACGCCGACCTTGGCAGCGTCCGGCCCGGCGGCGCGATACCGCTCCTGCACGTGGTCGGGCACGACGATCCCCGGCGTCTCGTTGTGCACGCGCACCGCGAGCTCGAGCGACCGGATCGGCCAGACGCCGACGAGCAGCGGGATCGGCGACCCGCCGACGCGCTCGAGGAACGACTCGAGGTACGACAGGTCGAAGACGATCTGGGTCATGGCGAACCGTGCCCCGGCGTCGAGCTTGCGCTTGAAGCGCTCCGCCTCGAGCTCGAGGTCGTCCGCCGTCGGGTTGACCGCGACACCCGGATAGAAGGCTGTCGGCGCGTCGATCGCCCGCCCGTGGAAGTCGACGCCGCCGTTCAGCCGCGTCATCAGGTCGACCAGCCCGATCGAGTCGAGGTCGTAGACCGATCCGGTGCCGGGGTAGTCGCCCTGCTCCGGCGCGTCGCCGGTCACCGCCAGCACGTTGCGGACGCCGTCGGCGTGGGCGCCGAGCAGCAGCGACTCGAGCCCTGCGACCGTCGAGTCGCGCGGGGTCAGGTGCGGGACGACCTCGATGCCGGCGCCGCGGAGGATCGCCGACGAGGCCATCAGCCCGCTCATCCGGGCCCGCGCGCGCGGGTTGTCGTTGACGTCGACCACCTGGGCGAAGCCCGACTCGCGGATCTGCCGTGCCGCGTCGATCAGTCCGCTCGCGTTGCCGCCGAGCGGCGGGTCGAGCTGCACCGAGACGACGAACTCCCCCGCCTCGAGCAGGCGCTGGAGCTCGGTCGGGCCTTCCTCGGACGCGCCGGCCGGCAGCGCCTCGTCGGCCTCGGCGCGCGCGCGGGCTCCGGGGCGCGGCGTGCGATTCTCGTCGATCGCCGTCCTGATCGCCGCGATCTGGGCGGGGGTCGTCCCGCAGCAGCCGCCGATCACGCGCGCCCCGAGGGCCCGCGCGCGGGCGGCGAACTCGCCGAAGTACTCCGGCGTCGCGTGCGGGAAGGCAAGCCGCGACCCGCTGAAGGTCGCGAGACCGACGTTCGGGAGCGCCGCCAGCGCCGTCCCGTCCTGGGCCATCTCCGCGAGGGCGGCGAGCGCCGCCGCAGGTCCGCGGCCGTGGTTCGCGCCGAACACGTCGACGCCGAGCTCGCGAAGCCGCGCCGCCGCGTCGCGGGCACTGACGCCGCCCATCGTCACCGCGTCGGCGTCGAAGCTCATCAGCGCGACGATCGGCAGCGCCGAGACCGACCGCACCCCTTCGACCGCGCTCGTCAGCTCGTCCAGGTCGTAGAACGTCTCCAGCACGATCACGTCGGCGCCGCGGCCCTCGAGGATCCGCGCCTGCTCGGCGAACGGGGCGGGCGCGTGCTCGCCCGCGGGCCCGATCGCCGCGCCGATCAGCACCTCGCGCCCCGTGATCTCGCGCGCGTCGCGCGCGAGCTTCACCGCTGCGGAGTTGATCCGCTCGAAGTCGTCCTCGAGGTAGTGCTGGGCCAGCTTGCGCCGGTTCGCGCCGAACGAGTTCGTCTCGATGAGGTCCGCGCCCGCGTTGATGAAGCTCACGTGCAGCGACGTCACGACGTCGGGGGCGCGGAGGTTCGCCTCCTCGGGCGTCCGCAGGCGCGGCACCGCCGCCGTGATCAGCGATCCCATCCCGCCGTCGGCCACGAACACGTGACCGTCGCGCAGCCGTTGCTGGAACAGGCTCGACACGCCCCGGAGGCTACCGGCGGGCGTCGGGGTAGCCCTCACGGCGCAGTGAAGCGGAGTCAAGTACGACGGTCAACAACCGAACGGGTGATAGATGAAGCGGTCGCCGAGGGCGCATGATTGGCTCAGCTTCTGCGCGGGCCCGATACGGCGGGGCCCGGAGCGGAGGGGCTGCGACAGGGCGCGACGATGCGACGGAGAGGGAGCCATTGCGGCTGGCTCCCTCTCCGTCGCGTGCCCGTCGGTGTCAGTGCCGGAACCGCAGGCGCGCGACGTACGTGACGTAGACCGCCGGGGTCGCCTTGGTCGCCGGCGCCGTGGCGGTGATCGCCACGCCTCCGCCGCGCGTCGCGCGCCACTCGACCGCGTCGCCGATCGGCTTCACCGTCATCCGCCTGCCGCCGACGCTGACCGACACCTTCGCCGGGTCGAAGCCGAACACGCAGCGGACGAGCGCGCCCTGCGAGACGGTGGCCACGCGCTTCGACGCCGCGATCGGCGCCCCGCAGCGGGTGTCCAGGCACCACGACGAGACCGTCAGCGGGACGTGGGCCGTCCCCGTGTCGAGATACGCCGCCGGCGGGTGGGCCAACGTAAAAAGGACTGTGAGCAGGGCTAACACGGAGCCGCCGACGCCGTCTCAATCAACTGTGAGCGAATGGGAAAAAAACCATGTCGCTTCTGTGAATCCTGATGTATTGTCCGCCCACCGTCAGAGGGTAGTCAGAGGGTGAGCCGGCGGCAGACTCGCCTCCCCGGCTTGTGGTTTGGTCGTTGGTCTAGTCCCCCGTCAACCGCGTAGAGCCGGAGGTCATGCTCAGGTGCTCACTGTCGACATCTCGCTTCCCGACGTCGAGGAACTCCAGAAGCTGGTGGAGACCGGGAAAGAGAAGGGTTTCCTCACCTACGACGAGATCGTCAAGGGGCTCGAGGAGGTCGAGCTCACCAAGGAGCAAAGCGAAGACTTCACGACATACCTCATCGACCACGGCGTCGAGCTCGTGGAGGGCGAGGAGCACAAGCGCCTCCCGCACGAGCAGCCGCTCGCCGAGGAGGAGAAGGTCCCGGCGCCGAAGCTCGACCTCACCGTTGAGCCCAGCCTGGACTCGCTGCGGCTGTATCTGCGGGAGATCGGCAAGGTGCCGCTGCTGACCGCCGACCAGGAGGTCTACCTGGCGAAGCGGATCGAGCGCGGCGACATGGCGGCGAAGACTCAGATGACGGAGGCGAACCTGCGCCTCGTCGTCTCCATCGCGAAGGGCTACCTCGGACGCGGCCTCTCCTTCCTCGACCTCATCCAGGAGGGCTCGCTCGGCCTGATCCGCGCGGTCGAGAAGTTCGACTACCGCAAGGGCTACAAGTTCTCGACGTACGCCACCTGGTGGATCCGCCAGGCCGTGACCCGAGCGATCGCCGACAAGGCGCGCACCATCCGCATCCCGGTGCACATGGTCGAGAAGCTGAACAAGGTCGTCCACATCGAGCGGCAGCTCGTGCAGCGCCTCGGCCGCGAGCCGCGCCCGGAGGAGATCGCCGAGGAGCTCGAGATGACGACCGAGGAGGTGCGCGAGATCCTGCGCATGGCGCAGCACCCGATCTCGCTCGAGAAGCCGATCGGCGAGGAGGAGGACTCGGAGCTCGGCGACTTCGTCGAGGACGAGAACACCGAGACGCCCGACGAGGCCGCCTCGCTCACCCTGCGGCGCACCGACATCGAGCACGCGCTGTCGTCGCTCCCCGAGCGCGAGCGCCGCGTCATCGAGCTGCGCTTCGGCCTCACCGGCGAGCAGCCCTGCACCCTCGAGGAGGTCGGCAAGGCCTTCGGCGTCACGCGCGAGCGCATCCGCCAGATCGAGAACAACACGCTGAAGAAGCTCGAGAGCCTCCCCGAGGCCCAGGCGCTGCGCGACTGCATGTGAAGAACCCGGGAGGGGCACCGAAGCTGCCCCTCCCGAACCCTCCCCTCCGACATCGGTCCGCCCGGACGGTCGTCCGGATCGCTTCATGCGTCACGGGTTCTGCCGGCTCACGCCCGAGCGTGCTCGGCACTCCGAGCGCGTATCCCCACTTTGTGTTGACTCAACACAAGGTCGGTTCGCCCCGGCGCCACCGCCGGGCGAAGGGCCTGCCTTTCGCGAGCGCCCGAGCTCGCTCGGGCGTGAGCCGCAGCACGCCGGCTCGCGTGAAGCGCC
>DASZWI010000157.1:0-3812 GCA_035546715.1 Gaiellaceae bacterium
GAGGTTGTGCCGCGCCTCGATCCGCCGCACGGTGCCCGAGCGGGAGCGCATGACGATCGAGTCCGTGATGACGCCGTCGCGCACGTAGCGGACGCCCTTGAGGAGCGCGCCGGTCGTCACGCCGGTGGCGGCGACGAAGACGTCGTCGCTCGCGACGAGGTCGTCCGTCGTGAGCACGCGGTCGAGGTCGTGCCCGTCGGCCAGGAGCTTCTGCCGCTCGGCGTCGTCGCGGGGCCAGAGCTTGCCCTGGATGCCGCCGCCCACGGACTTGAGGGCCGCGGCGGAGATGACGCCCTCCGGCGTGCCGCCGATGCCCATCAGCAGGTCGACGCCGGTGCCCGGCCGCGCGGCCGCGATCGCGGGCGCGACGTCGCCGTCGCGGATCAGGTTGACGCGGGCGCCGGCCTGGCGCAGCTCGCCGATCAGGTCCTCGTGGCGCTCGCGCTCGAGCACGACGACGCGGATGTCGGTCGGCTTGACGCCCTTCGCCTCGGCGACCGCCTTCACGTTCTCGGTCGGCGTCGCGTCGATGTCGATCGCGTGCAGCGCGTTGGCACCCACGGCGATCTTCCGCATGTAGAAGGTGTCCGGGAAGAACATCGACCCGCGCTCGGCGACGGCGATGACGGAGATCGCGTTCGGCTGGCCGAAGGCGGCGAGCCGGGTGCCCTCGAGCGGGTCGACCGCAACGTCGACCGCCGGGCCGTTCCCGTCGCCGACGGCCTCGCCGTTGTAGAGCATCGGCGCCTCGTCCTTCTCCCCCTCGCCGATGACGACGACGCCGGCCATCGAGACCGTGTCGAGCATGGTGCGCATCGCGTCGACGGCGCCCTGGTCGGCCGCGTTCTTGTCCCCGCGCCCGATCCAGCGCCCGGCCCCCATCGCCCCCGCCTCGGTGACGCGCACGAGCTCGAGCGCGAGGTTCCGATCGGGGAGCGGGTTCGTCACGGACTCGGATCCTAGAGCGGCGGCGAGCACCTGTGGAACGTTTGTCGCACTTCTGTGACCCTGGTCTGACCACGAAAGTGGCCCGCGCAGACGCGTCCGGATGCGGCGATCGCGCCGCATGGTTGAGCGAAACGGCGTGCCTGTGGATCGTTCGTGACACTTCTGTCACCCTGGTCTGACCACGGGGGTGGCCCGCGGGGACGCGTCTGCGAAGGGCCGGGGTGTGGAGCGGTGGCGCCGGCTACATCCGGTCGGGCGCTTCGATGCCGAGCAGGTCGAGCGAGGTGGCGATCACCTGCTGCGTCGCCCGGCAGAGGCCGAGACGGAAGGCCTGCGCCTCGTCGCCGAGGACGCGACACTCGTGGTAGAAGCGGTGGTAGTCGTCGGCCAGGCGGATCGCGTAGGCCGGGACGAGCTGCGGGCCGCGGCGCTCCGCGGCCTCGCGCGCGACCGACGGGAAGTCGGCCAGCCGCTTGATCAGCTCCCGCTCCTCCGCCGCC
Source organism: Gaiellaceae bacterium (assembly GCA_035546715.1). Taxonomy (GTDB): domain Bacteria; phylum Actinomycetota; class Thermoleophilia; order Gaiellales; family Gaiellaceae; genus PALSA-600. The sequence continues at coordinate 1,449 of DASZWI010000157.1, forward strand.
AGCGGGCCGGGCGGGTCGCCCCCCACCTCCGCGTCGCCGGCGTTGCGCAGGATCGCCGCGATCCGCGCGTGGGCGTACTGGACATAGTAGACGGGGTTCTTCTGCGACTTCTCCGACGCCAGGTCGAGGTCGATCTCGATCGCCTGGTCCGGGCCCCGGTTGACGAGGTACCAGCGCGCCGCGTCGACGCCGACCTCGTCCATGAAGTCGTCGAGGAAGACGACGTTGCCCGCCCGCTTCGACGCCTTCGCCGCCTCGCCGCCGCGGGTGAGGTGCACGAACTGGTACAGCAGCGGCTCGACGCGATCGGGGTCGTAGCCCAGCATCCGCGCGATCGCGGCGTACCACTTCGCGGTCGCGTGATGGTCGGCGCCGAGGACGTAGATGGCGCGGTCGAAGCCGCGGTCGAGCTTGTCGACGAGGTAGGCGACGTCGGCGGCGCGGTAGGTCGGCAGCCGTCCCTTGTCGTCGGAGCGGACGAGGACCCAGTCCTGGTCGTCGCCGTACGCCGACGACCGCGCCCACAGCGCCCCGTCCTTCTCGTACGTGTCGAGGCGCGGCAGCAGCTCGGGCAGGCGCCGCTCGAGCTCGCTCTGCAACGCCCAGCTGTCGAAGTGGATCCGGAAGCGCTCCATGGTGCGCTCGATCGAGGCGAGCATCCGCGGGACGGGATCGCCCTCCTCGCGGGCCAGCTCGACGACGTACTCGCCCTTGTAGCCGTCCTCCGGCACCGGCTCGCCGCGCCGGATCGCGTCGACGGACGCGCGGAAGCGGTCCATCTGCGAGCCCGCGTCGTTGTAGTAGTACTCCCGCTCGACCTCGTGCCCGCCGAAGGCGAGGAGCCGCGCGACGCAGTCGCCGAACGCGCCGTTCCGCGCGGCCGACACGACGATCGGGCCGGTCGGGTTCGCGGACACCATCTCGACCTGGATGCGCTCGGGGCGCTCGGCCCAGCCGCCACCGTAGCCCTCGCCGATCGCCGCCAGCGTCGACACGAACCACGCGTCGCTGAGCCGCAGGTTGAGGAAGCCCGGCCCGGCGACCTCCGCCGCGTCGACGACGGGGAGCCCGGCGACGCGCTCGGCCAGCTCCTGCGCCAGGTCGCGCGGCGCCCGCCCCGCGGCCTTCGCCGACCGCAGCGCCACGTTCGTGGCGTAGTCGCCGTGCGAGGCGTCCTTCGGCCGCTCGAGGTCGACCTCGGCGCCCGCGACTGCGGCCACCTGCGCGGCAAGCTCCCGGACGGCGTCTGGCATCGCTGAAGCGTACTGTTAGGGCATGGACGAGCCCGACGAGACCGAGCGCCGTCTCAACATCCAGCTCGACCCGGAGCACATGGCCGGGGTGTACGCCAACTTCGCGAACGTCACCTTCTCGGACTACGAGTTCACGCTGACGTTCATGCGCGTCGACCACGAGGTCGAGTCGGGCGATGTGCCCGGCATCGTCGTCTCGCGCGTGAACATGTCGCAGCAGTTCACGCAGGAGCTGCTGGCCGCGCTCGGCGACGCCTGGTCGAAGTACACGACCGTGAAGGGCATCCAGTCGCTGCCCGAGGCGCACCGGCCCGAACGGCCCGAGTAGCGCGCCCTCACCGGCCGGCCCGCCGCGCCGCCCACGCGCGCGTCATGGCGATGCGCTGCATCGGTGTCGGGTGGTTCTCGAGCCACAGGTAGTCGAGCAGGCCCGGATCGGGATCTTCGAGGCTGTCGGTTCCGAAGCTCTGGAAGACGCGCTGCGCGGCGAGGGGCGTGCGCGTCGCGTTCAGCGCGCGCCAGTCGGCCTCCGCCTCGTACCGGCGGGAGACGAGGTTCTCGAAGGGTGCGGCGAGGAGCGTCAGCAGGAGCAGCACGAGGAGCGCGCGCGGCACGTTGGCGGGGTTCCGCAGGCCGCCCCAGCGGCGCGTCGCGAGCTCGAGCAGGAGCAGGCACGGCAGCGTCAGCAGCGCCGTCCACCCGATCGCCTTGACGACATGCCGGCTGCGCACGTGGCCGAGCTCGTGCGCGAGGACGACGTCCACCTGCGAGCGCGGCAGGGTGAAGACGGTGTTCCAGAGCACGACGCGCGCGGACGGGCCGAAGCCCACCGTGAACGCGTTCACCTGGTTCGTGATCGAGCTGACGTCGTCGATCCTGACCTGCGTCCCCGGGACATGCTCGATCGCCGCCAGGCGCGCCGCGTCGGCCTTCAGCCACGGCTCGTGCACGGGCTTCGTCCCCACCGACCCCAGGTAGCCCGAGGTGAACGCGAACAGCGCCGTCACCGCGACGAGCACCGGCCAGGCGGCCACCGGCCAGAGGCGGCCGAACCGCCCCGCGAAGCCGACGACGAGCACGATCAGCGCCATCCCGTAGCCGGCCTCGCCGA
>DASZWI010000158.1:0-4014 GCA_035546715.1 Gaiellaceae bacterium
GAGCAGGGCGCCGCCGAGCACCGCGAGCAGCGGGAGCCCGGCGGGCAGGAAGGGCGTCAGCGCCACCGCGGCCGCGCCGCCTGCCACCGCCCCGGCCGCCCCGCCGCCTCGCACGACGCGCTCGACCAGCAGGCAGACGAAGAATGCAGGCAGCACCGCGTCGAGCCCGACCGCCCGGTACCCGCCGACGACCCCGCCTGCGAGCACGCCGATCGCGCTGCCCGTCGTCCACGCGACGAGCTCGGTGCCCCCGGCGGCGACGAGCAGCTCACGGCTCGGCCGGCCGGGACGATGGGCGATCGCCCACGCCGCGTCCGTCAGCAGCTGGGCCTCGCCCGCACGCTTCAGCCGGTTCTCGGAGAGCGCATCGGCCACGGAGGCCGCGAAGACGAGGTACCGCGCGTTCAGCGCCGCCACGGCGGCCAGCAGCGCGAACACGCTGCCGTGGTCGCCGAGGACGGTCAGGGCGGCGAACTGGGCGCTGCCCGAGAACGCCGTCGCGGACAGGACGATCGCCTTCGAGGCGGCGACCCCCAGACCGGCCGCGACGACGCCGAAGGCGACGCCGTCGACGAGATCGGCGGCCGCGAACGGCAGCACCGCGCGCAGCCCGTCGAGCTTCGACGGCCCGGCCTCCACGATCGTCGTTACCGCTTCCATGTCGTGAGACGGTAACCGATCCGCGACCGCCGAAACGGCGAAGGGCGGTAACATCCACCCATGAAGCTCCGCCTCCTGGCGGGAGCGCTCGCGCTCGACTTCGTCAACACGGTCGATCCGTTGGTCGGCCCCGACGCGCAGGACTTCCTCGACCGTCCCGCGGCCCTCGCCGACTGGGCGGCGCTCGCCGGCCTCGAGCCGCCCGCCGCGCCGACCGCCGAGGACCTGGCCCGCGCGCTCGCCGTCCGTCGCGACCTGCACGCCGTCTTCGGCGCCGTCGCCGCCGGCGGCGACCCGCCCGCGGCCGCGCTCGCGCGGATCCGGCGCGCCTACGCCGCCACGCTCGGACGAGCCGCCCTCGTTCCGGCGGGCGACGGGCTCGCCTGGCGGCCTGCCCCTGCCGACGCGATCCTCTGGCCGGTCCTGGCCTCGGCCGTCGAGCTCCTCACCTCATCGGTGCTCCGTCGGGTGAAGGAGTGCGAGAACCACGAGACCTGCGGCTGGCTCTTCCTCGACGCGTCGCGCGGCGGCACCAGACGCTGGTGCAGCATGTCGGGCTGCGGCGCCCGCGCGAAGATGCGCCGCTACCGGGCGCGGCACGCCGCGCGGGGCGCAACGGCCTAGCGGGCTCGCGCCGCTACCTGCGCCAGAGGCGGAAGCGCCGCGGAGGCTCGGCGGTCGCGACCGGCCCGTCGTGCCGAGCCTCGTCGAGCTCCGGCTCGGACTCGGCCTGCACGTCGCCCGCGAGCTGCTGCGAGAGCACGCTGCTCCGCCGGCTCCGCTCGAAGTCGCCCCGAACCGCCTCCCGCATCTCGTCGATGTGGCTGTCGTCCGGCTTCACGCCTCGATCTTCGACGGCGACCGCCGAAATCCTCAGGTCGGCTCCGGCGCTACCGTGGCCCGGTGAACCTCGATCGCGTCGCCGAGGCGCTCGACGGAGCGCCGGACTACCGCCTCCGCCAGGTGTGGGAATGGGCCTCGCGCGGCGCGTCGTCGTACGAGGAGATGACGAATCTCCCCGCGTCGCTGCGGGCCGAGCTCGCCGAGCGCGTGCCGTTCTCGACGCTCGAGCTCGTCCACGAGGCGCACTCGGCCGACGGCACGGTCAAGGCGCTCTTCCACACGCACGACGGACATCCGGTCGAGGCGGTGCTGATGCGCTACCGCGACGGCCGCCGGTCGGTCTGCCTCTCGTCGCAGTCGGGCTGCCCCCTCGACTGCACGTTCTGCGCCACGGGCCAGATGCGGTTCCGGCGCAACCTCGACCAGTGGGAGATCCTCGACCAGGCCCTCCACTTCCGCCGGATCGAGCCGATCGACCACGTGGTCTTCATGGGCATGGGCGAGCCGATGCTCAACGTCGACAACGTCCTCGCGGCCGCCCGGCGCCTGCCCGACGTCGGCGTCACGCACCGGCGGACGACGATCTCCACCGTCGGCTGGCTGCCCGGCCTGACGCGCTTCGTCGACGAGGTCGACGAGCCGATCCGGCTCGCCCTCTCCCTGCACGCCGCGCCCGACGCGCTGCGGAGCGAGATCATGCCGGTCAACGACCGCTATCCCCTCGACGACGTCCTCGCCGAGTGTGTCCGCTACTTCGAGCTCCGCGGCCGGAAGGTGTTCGTCGAGTACGTCATGCTCGCCGGGGTCAACGACCGCGTCGAACACGCCGAGGCGCTCGTCGCCGCCCTCGATCGGCGGATCTTCAAGGTGAACCTGATCCCGTACAACCCGACCGGGATGTACGACGGCTCGTCGCGCGAGACGATCGCCGCCTTCAAGGCGGTGCTCGACGCCGCCCGGCTGCCGTCGACGGTGCGGCTCACCCGCGGCCGCGACATCGCGGCCGCGTGCGGGCAGCTCGCCGCCACCGCCTGACCGGTCAGTAGGCCGGCTCGAGCCCGGCCGTTCTGGTTCGATTGGCCGTCGTGGCCCCCGCCCCGACACGCGTCGCCGCGGTCGTCTTCGACTGCGACGGCCTCCTCGTCGAGACCGAGTCGCGCTGGACGATCGCCGAGACGGCGGTGTTCGACGAGTACGGCTTCCCGTTCGGGCCCGAGCAGAAGGCGATGCTGCTCGGCCGCGCCGTCGAGGAGGCGGCACCGGACATGGCCGAGTACTTCGGGCGGCCGGGCGAGGCCGACGCGATCGCGGCCGACCTGCTCGAGCGCGTCCACCGCGAGATCGCCGCGCAGGCCGAGGCCCTCCCCGGCGCGCTCGAGCTCGTGCGCGCCTGCGCCGCCCGCGTCCCGGTGGCGGTGGCGAGCAACAGCCCGCGCAGCCTCGTCGACCTCGCCCTCGCGCCGTCCGGCCTCGGCGACCTGCTGCCGGTGCGGATCACGATCGAGGACGTCGAGCGGCCGAAGCCGTGGCCGGACCTCTTCCTCGAGGCCTGCCGCCGGCTCGACGCCGACCCGGCGTCGTCGGTCGCCTTCGAGGACTCCGGCACCGGCATGCGGTCGGCGCGAGCCGCAGGCCTCTACGTCGTCGGCGTCCCCTCGCTGGCCGGCCTCGAGGTCGACTGCGACTGGCAGGTCGAGTCGCTCGCCGATCCCGAGCTGGTCGCGTGGGCGGCCGCCCTCCGCGCTGCCTGAGCGCGCCGGCGAGGGGCGGAGCGAGCCGCCGCAGCCCTCGTACCTCGCGCATCGCTCGGAGCCGATTCGCCCGTCGTGACGCGGTCGCCGCTGCGGCGGCGAAGCCTCGATCCGCGACGGCTTCGGCTGGGTGGGTTCGGTGCGCGCCAACGGGGCAGGATCCCACCGTGAGCATCGCGGCCCTCGTCATCGCGAGCGTCAGCGCCGCCGTCAGCGCGGTCGGCGTCATCTGGCTGTTCGTCTGGGCGGCCCGCAAGGACGGCGAGTACGACCAGGAGGCGCAGCGCCGCACCGGGATTCGCCGGCGGACACGCCTGTAGGGCTGGATTCCGTCCACCGGGCTCCGTAAAGTCGCGCACATGGCGACCGTCGCCGAGACGCCGCACGCTCACGAGGCGCCTGCGCGGCCCGAGATCCAGATCGTCCCGAAGGCCGGGATCCCGTTCGCCGCCGCGGCCGTCGTCGGTCTGATCGTGACGATCGCCGGGAACTGGCAGTGGGGCCTCGACTTCTTCCACGTCGTCGGCGGCGGCGCCTGGACGACGCTCGACCTCTTCCTCGGCTTCGTGCTCGGCCCGACGATCGGCCGCATGTCGATCCCGGCTCGCGCCGAGTTCACCGCCCGGTTCATGCCGAAGCTCGTGCTGCTGATCCCGACGCTCGTCACGATGACGCTCGGCTCCGGCTTCCAGATCGCGCACAACCTCGGCTACCTCGACTCGGCGTACCCGCGCCACGGCTGGGTGGTCGCCTCGTTCGT
>DASZWI010000159.1:0-12318 GCA_035546715.1 Gaiellaceae bacterium
GTTGACGACTCCGTGGTCGCCCATGCCCGACAGCCTGGCGCCGAGCACGGGGTGCATGCCGGCGGCGAGAGCGGCAGGCGCCGCGAGCGCGCACACGGCTGCTGCGGCTGTCCCTGCGATGGTCGTCCTGCGCATCCTGTCCTCCTCGGTCGTGGTCGGACGCAGCGTCCACGAGCGAGGTTGCGGCGCAGTTGCGCGGCTCTTACAGGGGGCTTGAATCAGGCGTCGGTCGCCGCCGCGCGCAGCGCGTCCTGCAGCGCCGCGGCGGCCGGCCCGGGCAGCCCGGTCCCGATCGTTGTCCCGTCGACCGCGACCACCGGCATCACCTCGCGCACCGACGACGTGAGGAACGCCTCGTCGGCGGCGAGCAGGTCGCCCGTGGCGGCCTCGACCTCGTCGACCTCGTAGCCGGCCGCGAGGGCCAGCTCCAGCACGGCGCCCCGCGTCACCCCGCGCAGGATCGGCAGGTCGAGCGTCGGCGTGGCGAGCCGCTCTCCGACGCGCCACCAGACGTTCGACACGCTCGACTCGAGCACGACGCCGTCCAAGCCGACCAGCAGCGCGTCGTCGAACCCGCGCTCGACGGCGGTATCGCGTGCCGCGAGATTGGCGGCGTAGCTCGTCGACTTGGCGCCGGCCATCGCGGTCGCGGCCCACGGGACGGTCGCGAGCGTCAGGCCACGCTCGCGCAGCGCGTCGAGGTCCTTCGGCAGCGGCGAGACGAGCGTCAGGCCGAGGGGCTCGCCACGGCCCTCGCGTCCCGGCGACCAGAGGAAGCGCAGCACGGCGTCGGGCGACCCGCCCGCCTCGATCGCCTCGACCGCCGCGGCGCGGAAGCCGGCCTGGTCGGGTGCCGCCAGGCCGACCCGTTCGGCCGACATCGCCAGGCGCGCGAGGTGCTCGTCGAGCCGGAACGGCCGCCCGCCGTAGACCCGCAGCGTCTCGAACACCGCCCGGCCGCGCAGCAGCCCCTCGTCGTCCGCGTGGAGCACCGGCTCGTCGACGGGCACCGCCCCGCGCCCGAGCTGCACGACCGCCAGGAGCGTCACGCGGCCACCTCGAGCGGCGCGCCGATCGCCTCGAGCAGCGGCCGCGCCTTGACGAGCGACTCCTCCACCTCGTCGCCCGCGTCGGAGTCGGCGACGATGCCGCCGCCGACCCAGAGGTGCACGACGCCGTCCGCGACGGCGAAGGTGCGGATCGTCAGGGCGAGATCGAGGTCGCCGTTCGGGTGGATCCGCCCCAGCGCACCCATCGCGGCGCCGCGGCCGACCGGCTCGAGCGCGGCGATCAGGTCGAGGGCGGCGATCTTCGGGCAGCCCGTGACGGAGCCGCCGGGCAGCATCGCCTCGAGCAGCTCCGTCAGCCCGACGTCGGGGCGGAGCCGGCCCTCGACGGTCGCCACGAGGTGGTTGACGCCCGCGAGCGGCCGCTCGGCCAGCAGCTCGGGCCACACGACCGAGCCCGGCTCGCAGACGCGCGCCAGGTCGTTCCGCTCCAGGTCGACGATCATGACGTGCTCCGCATCGTCCTTGTCGGAGCGGACGGGGACGCCCGCCGGGCGGGTGCCCTTGATCGGCTGCGTCCGCACGTGCCGGCCGCGGCGCGACAGCAGCAGCTCGGGCGAAGCCGAGACGATCGCCCAGCCGTCGCCGAGCAGCGGCTCGGGCTCGAGCGGTCGCAGCGGCGCGAGCGCCGCGGCGAGGCCGCGCGGGTCGCCCTCGAACGGCGCGCTCAGGTGCTGCACGAGGTTCACCTGGTAGACGTCGCCGGCCGCGATGGCCGCGCGCACCGCCTCGACGGCGGCCTCGTGCTCGGCGGCGCTCCAGGTGCGCTCCCACGCGCCGACCGCGTACGCGCCGGGCGGCGAGGGCCGGGCTTCGCGCGGCTCGATCGCGCAGGCGACCGCCGGCAGCCGGCACGGCTCGCGCGGTGGCTCGAGCGGCAGCCGCCGCAGCCCGTCCGATGCCCGGTGGCCGACGAAGACGCGGGCGATGACGTCGTCGCGGCCGAAGAACCCCTCCTCGGCGAGGAACGGCTCGAGCTCCCCGACCGAGTCGAGCTCGACCAAGGGGCTAGACCGGCAGGCTGAGCGCGTCGAAGCGGCCGGGATGCGTCGCCTCGTACGCCGAGATCGCGTCGACGTGCTCGAGCGTCCGTCCGATGTCGTCGAGACCGCGGACGAGCGTGTCCTGCGCGTAGGCGTCGAACTCGAACGGCACGGCGAGCCCGTCGGGGTGCTCGATGCGCAGGCGCTCGAGGTCGACGGTCAGCTCGTTCCGCGCGGCCACCGCGTCGCGCAGCTGCGCGATCGTCTCGGACGGCAGCACGATCGGCGCGAGCCCCGTCTTGACCGCGTTCGACCTGAAGATGTCGCCGAACGACGGGGCGACGACCACCCGGATGCCGTAGTCCTCGAGGGCCCACGCGGCGTGCTCGCGGGACGACCCGCAGCCGAAGTTGCGCCCGGCGAGCAGGATCGCCGCACCCTGCGCCTCGGGCCGGTTCAGCTCGAAGTCGGGGTCCTTGCGCCAGTCGAAGAAGAGGAACTCGCCGTAGCCCGTGCGCTCGATGCGCTTGAGGAACTGCTTCGGGATGATCTGGTCGGTGTCGACGTCCGGCCGGTCGAGCACCGCCACCGGCCCGGTGACGCGCGTCAAGGGCCTCATGCCAGCTCCCGGACGTCGGCGAAGCGGCCGGCGATGGCGGCCGCGGCGGCCATCGGCGGGCTGAGGAGATGGGTGCGGCCGCCGGCGCCCTGGCGGCCCTCGAAGTTGCGGTTCGAGGTCGACGCGCAGCGCTCGCCCGGCTGGAGGATGTCCGGGTTCATGCCGAGGCACATCGAGCAGCCGGCGTTGCGCCACTCGAACCCGGCCGCCTCGAAGACGCGGTTCAACCCCTCGGCCTCCGCCTGGCGCTTCACCTGCGCCGATCCCGGCACGACGATGGCGTGCACGCCCTCGGCGACCTTCCGCCCGGAGACGACCTGCGCTGCGGCACGCAGGTCGTCGATCCGGGCGTTCGTGCACGACCCGATGAACACCTTGTCGATCCGCACGTCGCGGATCGGCGTGCCGGGCGCGAGGTTCATGTACTCGAGCGCGCGCTGCACGGCGGCGCGCTCGTCCGGGTCGTCGATCTCGGCGGGATCGGGGACCGCGTCGTCGATCGAGGCGACCATGCCGGGGTTCGTCCCCCACGTGACCTGCGGCAGCAGCGACGTGACGTCGATCTCCACCACCGAGTCGAAGACCGCGTCCGGGTCGCTGCGGAGCGCGCGCCAGCGGTCGAGCGCCTGCTCCCACTCCGCGCCCGCGGGCGCCGCCGGGCGGCCCTCGAGATAGGCGAACGTCGTGTCGTCCGGCGCGATCATCCCGGCGCGGGCGCCGCCCTCGATCGACATGTTGCAGATGGTCATGCGGCCCTCCATCGAGAGAGCCTCGACGGCGGGGCCGGCGTACTCGATCGCGTGGCCGACGCCGCCGGAGACGCCGATGCGGCCGATCGCGCCGAGCACCATGTCCTTCGCCGTGAGCCCGAGCGGGAGCTCGCCCACGAAGCGGATCTGCATCGTCTTCGGACGCCGCTGCGGCAGCGTCTGCGTCGCGAGCACGTGCTCGACCTCGGAGGTGCCGATGCCGAACGCGAGCGCGCCGAACGCGCCGTGGGTCGAGGTGTGGCTGTCCCCGCAGACGATCGTCATCCCCGGCTGGGTGACGCCGAGCTCGGGGCCGATCACGTGGACGATGCCCTCGCGCCCGCTGCCGGTCGCGTACAGGCGGATGCCGAACTCGTCGCAGTTCCGGCGCAGCGCGTCGAGCTGCGCCTTCGCGAGCGGGTCGGTGATCGGGCCGGCGACCGTCGGGACGTTGTGGTCCATCGTCGCGACCGTCAGGTCGGGCCGCCGGACGCGCCGCCCGGCCAGGCGCAGGCCGTCGAACGCCTGCGGGCTCGTCACCTCGTGCACGAGGTGGAGGTCGACGTAGACGAGCGCCGGCTCGCCCGCCGGCTCGCTCACGACATGCGTCTCCCAGATCTTCTCGAAGAGGGTCTTTCCACTCACGATTCCGTCTTCTCCTCCGCCGGATAGGACCCGAACAACCGTAGCGACCGCGCCTGGGCTCGCACCTCCTGGAGCGCGCCGCGCAGCTCGGGGTCGAACACGTGGCCGTCCAGCACCAGGTCGAAGCGGTAGCGGAACGGCGTCTCGGGCAGCGGCCGCGAGACGAGCTGCACGAGGTTCACGTCGTGCCGGGCGAACGGCTCGAGCGCCCGGAACAGCGCCCCCGGCCGGTGGTCGGTCGCGAAGGACAGCGCCGTCCGCCAGCCCTCCTGGTGGCCGATCAGCGTGTACGGCGCGACGGCGACGAAGCGCGTGTACGCCTCGGGATGGTCGCCCACGTTGTCGGCGAGCACTTCGAGCCCGTGCGTCTCCGCAGCCTCGACGCTCGCGATCGCGGCCTCGGTCGGATCGCCGCCGCCGGCCACGAGGCGCGCCGCCTCCGCGGTCGTCGACGCCGGCACGCTCTCGACCGGCAGGCGCGCGAGCAGCGCGCGGCACTGGTCGAGCGCCGCGGGGTGCGACCGCACGACGCGCACGTCCTCGATCTTCGTGCCGGCCAGGCCGACGAGGCAGTGGCGGATCGGGAGCGTCGCCTCGCGCACGATCGAGAGCGGCGCCCGGTAGAGGAGGTCGTGCGTCTCCGCGATCGGGCCGACGAGCGAGCTCTCGATCGGGAGCACCCCGAGCCCGACCTCCGCGGAGGCGGTCGCCTCGATCACCGCCGTGAACGTCGGCAGGCCGACCGTGGCCGCGCCGGCCGGCGCCAGGATCGTCGCGGCCGCGTCGGAGTGCGTCCCCTCGGGCCCGGGATACCCGACGACGCTGACCGTCGCGGTCACGAGGTCACCGCCGAGCCCAGCTCCTGGAGCACCGCGCCGGTGAAGTCGTCGGTCGTCGCGCTGCCGCCGGCGTCCGGCGTGGGCGTCGAGACGAGCGTGCGGTCGACCGCCGCGGACAGCTCGCGGGCGAGATCGGCGCGGTCGAGCGCGTGCTCGAGCAGCAGGGCCAGCGAGCGGAGCATCGCGGCCGGGTTCGCGGCCCCGGTCCCGGCGATGTCGGGAGCCGAGCCGTGCACCGGCTCGAAGATCCCGGGGCCGGCCTCGCCGAGGCTCGCGGACGCGGCGAGCCCGAGGCCGCCGGTCACCGCCGCGGCGATGTCGGAGAGGATGTCGCCGAAGGTGTTCTCCATCACGAGCACGTCGAAGCGCTCGGGGTTGGTGACGATCTCCATCGCAGCGCTGTCGACGAGGTGGTGGCGCAGCTCGACGTCGGGGTACTCGGACGCGACGTCGGTGACGACGCGGCGCCACATCCGCGACGTCTCGAGCACGTTCGCCTTGTCGACCGACGTGAGCCGTCCCCGCCGGCTCCGGGCCAGCGCGAAGGCCCGGTGCGCGATGCGGCGCACCTGGTCGGGGTGGTACTCGCACGTGTCGAAGACGGTCCCGTCGGCGAGCGTCCCGCGCCGGCCGTAGTAGAGACCGCCGACGAGCTCGCGCACGATCACCAGGTCGATCCCCTCGGCGACGGCGGGCCGCAGGTTGGCGTAGACGTCGAGCGCCTTGCGCAGGCCGATCAGCCCGGCCTCCGGGCGCACCGCGCCGCCGTCCCACTTCGGGCCGCCGACCGCCCCGAGGAGCACGGCCGCGGCGCCGCGGCACGCCTCGAGCGTCTCGGCGGGGAGCGGATCGCCGAAGGCGTCGATCGCCGCGCCGCCGAAGGGCCGCTCGACGGTGTCGACGTCGACCGGCAGCGCCTCGAGCACCCGAACGGCCGCGGCGGTCACCTCGGGCCCGATCCCGTCGCCGGGCAGGACGACGATGCGGTCAGCCACGAGCCTGCTCCCGGCGGATGAGGCCGAGCACGAACTCGACCAGCTCGGCGACGCCCTCCGCCGACAGCGGGCCCGGGTTCTCGGCCTGCAGGTGCTCGACGAGCCACCGCTCGCGGTCGAGGTCGCGGGCCGGCAGGCCCTGCTCGCCCTTGTAGCGGTGCAGCTCGGTCACGGCGCCGAGGCGGGCGTTGACGAGCTCGACGAGCTGCCGGTCGATCGCCGCGATCTCGTCGCGGTAGCGCTGCACGACCTGGTCCGACGACGACACGCTCACGCTTCCACTCCGAGACCCGCGAGCAGGCGGTCGATGTCAGGGTCGACCTCGACGACCGCGTTCTCGCTGCGCATCAGCTGGGGCGTCTTCAGGCCAGTGCCGGTGACGAGCACGACGACGCGGTCGTCCGACCCGAGCTGGCCGGCGGCGACGGCGGCCCGGAGCGCACCGAGCGTGACGCCCGCGGCCGTCTCGCCGAAGATGCCGGTCGTCGAGGCGAGGAGCGCCATGTTCGGGCCGACCTCGTCCTCGGGGACGCTGTGGATCGCGCCGCCCGACGCCTTCGCCGTCGCCACCGCGAGATCGCCGTCGGCCGGGTTGCCGATCGCGAGGGAGTGCGCGACGGTGGACGGGCGCACGGGCATGACCGGCCGCTCCTCCGCGTACGCGGTCGCGACCGGCGAGCAGCCCTGGGCCTGGCCGCCGAAGAGGCGGGGCAGCGTGCCCTCGACGACGCCGACGCGCGCGAGCTGGTCGAAGCCCTGCCAGACCTTGGAGTACATGGCGCCCGACGCGATCGGCGCGACGACCGCGTCCGGCAGCTCCCAGCCGAGCTGCTCGGCGATCTCGAACGACAGCGTCTTCGAGCCCTCGGCGTAGTAGGAGCGCAGGTTGACGTTGACGATGCCCCACTCCACCTCCTGGGCCAGCTCCGAGACGAGGCGGCTGCAGTCGTCGTACGAGCCGCGCACCCCGTAGATCGTCGGGCCGAAGACGCTCGCCGCGGCGAGCTTCTCGGGCTCGATCCCGGCCGGGCAGAAGATGACCGCCGGCAGGCCCAGCGCCGCGGCGCGGGCGGCGACGGCGCCGGCAAGGTTGCCGGTCGACGTGCAGGCGAGCGTGTCGAAGCCGAACTCGAGCGCCTTGGCGGCGGCGACGGCGACGACGCGGTCCTTGAAGGAGTGCGTCGGGTTCGACGTGTCGAGCTTGAGGAAGAGCTCGCCGACGCCGACTGTCTCGGCGAGCCGCGGCGCGGGGACGAGCGGCGTCCAGCCGGGGCCGCTGGCCGCGTCCGGCGGCGGCTCGGCCGGCAGCAGCGCGGCGTAGCGCCACAGCGACAGCGGCCCGGCCGCGATCGAGGCGCGCGTGACCGTCTGCCTCAGCTCGTCCCAGTCGTAGACCGGCTCGAGCGGACCGAAGCAGTTCGTGCAGATGCCTCCTGCGACCGGGGGGAAGGAGCTCTCGCACACCCGGCACTTCAGACGTTCAACAGCCAAACCGCCTCCTACAATACTTTCGAGAATGAAGTTTCGCCGGATCGACGACCTGCCGCCCTACGTCTTCGCGACCGTGGACGCGCTCAAGCGCGAGCTGCGGCACGAGGGCCGCGACGTCATCGACCTGGGCTTCGGCAACCCGGACATCCCGTCGCCCGGGATCGCCGTCGAGAAGCTCCGCGAGGCCGCCGCGAATCCGCGGAACCACCGCTACTCCGCCAGCCGGGGCATCGAGCAGCTCCGCCGGGCGGTGACCGAGCTGTACGCGCGCCGCTTCGGCGTCGAGCTCGACCCCGACACCCAGGTCGTCAACACGATCGGCGCCAAGGAGGGACTCGCGCACCTGATGTGGGTGCTGCTCGAGCCGGGCGACACGGCGGTCGTGCCGACGCCCAGCTACCCGATCCACCTGGTCGCGCCGCGCCTGGCCGGCGGCACGCTCGTCGGCGCGCCGACGACCGGCGGCATCGACGCGATCGAGGAGGCCGTGCTCGCGTCGCGCCCGCGGGTGGTGATCGTCTCGTACCCGCACAACCCGACCACCGCCGTCGCCTCGCCTGCGGACATGCAGCGGCTCGTCGACCTCGCCCGCGAGCACGAGTTCGTGCTCGTCAACGACTTCGCCTACGCCGACATCGCCTTCGACGGCCACCGTCCGCCCTCCGTGCTCGGCGCCGAGGGCGCGCACGAGTGCGCGGTCGAGCTGTACAGCCTGACGAAGTCGTTCTCCATGGCGGGCTGGCGCGTCGGCTTCGTCGTCGGCCGCCGCGACGTCGTCGCAGCGCTCGCCAAGCTGAAGTCGTACCTCGACTACGGCACGTTCCAGCCGATCCAGATCGCGTCGACGGTGACGCTGCGCGAGGCGGCCGACTACCCCGTCGAGGTCTGCGAGGTGTACCGGCGCCGTCGCGACGCGCTCGTCGGCGGCCTCGCCCGGGCCGGCTGGGAGATCGAGCCGCCCGTCGGGACGATGTTCGCGTGGGCTCCGATCCCCGAGGCGTTCCGCCGACTGGGCTCGCTGGAGTTCGCGCTGCGGCTTGCACGAAACGCCGGCGTGGCGGTCAGCCCGGGGATCGGATTCGGCGAAGGCGGCGACGGTCACGTGCGCTTCGCGCTCGTCGAGAACGAGCAGCGGATCGCACAGGCGACGCGCGGCATTCGGCAGCTTCTGCGGCAAGGGCCGGAGGATCATCCGGTGACGGCCCCCTCGGACGCGGACGACACGAGCGACGCGTACTTGGCGAACACGCCCGAGTCGTAGCGCGGCGCGGGCGGCTGCCACGCGCTGCGGCGGCGCTCCAGCTCGTCCGCGGGAACGTCGAGCCGGAGCTCGCGGGCCTCGACGTCGATCTCGATCGGGTCGCCGTCGCGCACGAACGCGATCGGCCCGCCGCGGAAGGCCTCCGGCGCGACATGGCCGACCATCAGGCCGTGCGTGGCGCCGGAGAACCGGCCGTCCGTGATCAGCGCGACCTCGTCGCCGAGTCCTTCGCCGACGAGGGCGGCGGTGACGTGGAGCATCTCGCGCATCCCGGGCCCGCCCGCCGGGCCCTCGTAGCGGATGACGACGACGTCGCCGGGGAGGATCGCCTGCGCCTTCACCGCCGCGAAGCAGTCCTCCTCGGAGTCGAAGACGCGCGCCGGGCCGCGGTGGAAGAGCCGCTCGTGGCCGGCGAGCTTCACGACCGAGCCCTCGGGCGCCAGCGACCCGCGCAGGATCGCGAGCCCGCCGGTGGCCTTCAGCGGCGCGTCCCAGCTCAGGACCACCTGCTGGCCGGGCGTCTCGACGGCCGCCTCGCCCACCTCGCGCAGCGAGCGGCCCTCGACGTTCCTCGCGTCCGCGTCGACCAGTCCCGCCTCGACGAGCTCGCGCGCGACCAGGCCGACGCCGCCCGCCTCGTAGAGGTCGACGGCGACGTACCGGCCGCCGGGCTTGATGTCGGCGACGATCGGCGTGCGAGCGGCGATCGTGTCGAAGTCGTCGATGCTCAGCTCCACGCCCGCCTCGCGCGCGATCGCCAGCAGGTGCAGGACGCCGTTCGTCGAGCCGCCCGTCGCCGCGACGGCGGCGATCGCGTTCTCGATCGACGCGCGCGTGATCAGGTGCCGCGGACGCACGTCCTCGCGGACGAGCCGCATCGCCAGCTCGCCGGCCTGCTCGGCGGCGCGCGGCTTGTCGGGATGGGTGGCCGGGATGTCGTTGAGCGCCGGGACGCCGATGCCGAGGAACGCCAGCGTCGTGGCCATGGTGTTGGCGGTGAACTGGCCGCCGCACGCGCCGGCGCCGGGGCAGGCGAGGCTCTCGAGCTCGTGCACGTCCGCGTCGGAGGCCTTGCCGGCGGCGTGGGCGCCGACCACCTCGAAGACGTCCTGGATCGTCACGTCGCGGCCGCGGAACCGTCCCGGCGCGATCGAGCCGTTGTAGAACACGAGGCCGGGCACGTCGAGGCGGGCGAGCGCCATCACGGCGCCGGGGATCGTCTTGTCGCACCCGACGAGACACACGAGGCCGTCGAGCAGGTGGCCGCGCACGACCAGCTCGATCGAGTCCGCGATCACGTCGCGCGAGACGAGCGAGGCGCGCATCCCCGCGGTGCCCATCGAGACGCCGTCGGAGACCGAGATGGTGTTGAACTCGACCGGCGTACCGCCGGCGGCGCGGATGCCCCGCTTGACGTGCTCGGCGAGCAGGCGCTGGTTGAGGTTGCACGGCATCGTCTCGATCCAGGTCGTCGCGACGCCGACCAGCGGCCGCGCGAGGTCCTCGTCCGTGAAGCCGGTGCCCTTGAGCATCGCGCGGGCGGCCGCCCGGTCGACCCCGTCGGTGAGGGCGGCGCTGTGCCGCTTGGCCGGATCCGTCGGGCTGTCGTACGAGAACGCGTCGCTCATGCGAGCCGTGCTCCTTCCTGTGCCACCCGGAGCGGCAGCACGGTGGTGTCGGGGGACAGCCGGCGGCGAAGCTCGCCGGCGAGGGCGTCGGCCCGGTCCTCGGCCGCCCACACGACGACGGACGGGCCGGAGCCCGAGAGCGTCACGGGCAGGTCCGCGCCGAGCTCGGCGAGGAGCGGCGCGTCGGCGGCACGGTAGGGCTCGTGCAGGCGGTCGTGGAAAGCGGCGAGCAGCAGCTCGGGATCGCCCGACGCGATCGCGGCGCCGAGCAGCGCGGCGGCGGCCGAGCTCTTCACCGCGTCGCCGTGCGGCACCTCGGCCGGCAGGCGCGTCCGCGAGCCGGCGGTGCTCGTCCGCGCGGACGGCACCGCCAGCACGGGACGCAGCGGCAGGCACTGGGCGATGCGCGCCGCGCGAAAGTCGGCCGTCCCGCCGTTCGACGACCAGGCGAGGCAGACGCCGCCGTACAGCGCGGCGGCGACGTTGTCGGCGTGCCCCTCGATGCGGACCGCCTCGGCGAGCTGCTCCTCGAGCGAGGGCGTGCGCCCCGCTGCCGCTGCGCCGGCGACGAGCCCGAGCGCGACCGCCGCGGCGCTCGACCCGAGCCCGCGCTCGAGCGGGACGCGGTTGACGAAGCGGAACCGGTAGCGCGAGGGGTCGGCGTGGACCGCGAACGCCCGCAGGGCGAGGTGGTCGGGGCCGCGGGACAGCTCGTCGGCGCCCTCGCCCTCGACGACGACCTCGTGCGCCCCCTCCTCCACCTCGACCTCGTTCCACAGGTCGAGGGCCGCCGCGGCGCAGTCGAACCCCGGCCCGAGGTTCGCGGTCGACGCGGGCGCGACGGCGCGGATCATCCGAGGGCCTCCAGCACCGCGTCCAGGCGCGGCTCCACGACGGTGCCGGTGCGGCCGAGCCGGTCGACGGCGTCGGGATCCTTGAGCCCGTTGCCGGTGAGGACCGTGACGACGAGCGAGCCGGGCTCGACGCCGCGCTGCCGGAGGGCGGCGAGGCCCGCCGCGGAGGCGGGCTCGCAGAAGACGCCGCCGGCGGCCAGGTCGGACCAGGCCTGCTGGAGCTCGTCCTCCGGGATCGAGAAGACCTCGGCTCGGCCGGACGCGACGATCTCCTCGACCTCGTCGAGATGGGCGGGCTCCGCGATGCGGATCGCGGAGGCGAAGGTGGTCGGGCGCGCGGACGACTGGCCCGCGACGAGCAACGACGGCGCGCCGGCCTCGGCGAGACCCTTGGCGAAGGCGCAGAGGTTGCCGCCGCCGCCGTACGGCAGGGCGATGATGTCGGGCGCGCGCCCGAGCTGGTCGAGGAGCTCGAAGACGGCCGTCTTCTGGCCCTCGATGCGGTGCGGGTTGAGCGAGTTGACGAGGACGAAGCCGTCGAGCTCGGCGAGCTCGCAGCAGACGTCCAGGGCCTGGTCGAAGGTGCCGGACACGTCGAAGAGGCGTGCGCCGTAGGCGATGGCCTGCGCGCGCTTGCCCGCCGCGATCGCGCCGGCGGGCGTGAGCACGACGGCTTCCAGCCCGGCGCGGGCGGCATACGCGGACGCGGACGACGAGGTGTTGCCGGTCGACGCGCAGACGACGGCGCGCGCGCCCTCCTCGACCGCCTTCGCGACGGCGACGACCATGCCGCGGTCCTTGAAGCTGCCGGTCGGGTTGAGCCCCTCGCACTTCAGGTGCAGCTCGACGCCGAGCTCGCGGCCGAGCGCGGGCGCCTCGACGAGCGGCGTGTTGCCCTCGCCGAGCGTCAGCTCCGGCGTCGCCGCCCCGACGGGCAGCCGTTCCCGGTGCGCCTCGATCACGCCCACCGGCTACGTCCACCCCAGCTCGGTGACGCCGCGGTCGGAGATGACCGGCAGCGGGAGCGGGCGGTCGTAGACCTCCGACAGCGCCTCGATGCCGGCGAGCGCCTCGGCGAGCGCACCCGCGCTCGTCTCGTGCGTCACCACGTGCAGGGCGGCCCCGTTGCCGTTCGGGTGCTGGAGCAGGCGCGCGATCGAGATCTCGCGCTCGGCGAGGGCCTCGGC
>DASZWI010000160.1:0-9415 GCA_035546715.1 Gaiellaceae bacterium
AGGAGCTGGTGCGTGCCCTCGACGAGCCGCAGGGTCGCGTTCGGCAGCTCGCGCTCGTAGGCGCGGGCGATCGACGGCGGGCAGACGCGGTCGGACTCGCCCCACCAGAGCGTGACCGGCGCGCGCACGTCGGCGAGGTCGAACCCCCACGGCCGGCCGAGGTAGGCGAGCTCGCGCGCCAGCCACATGCCGCCGCTGCGGAACGACTCGACGCGGCCGCGCGCATACGCGTCGTCGGTGCGCGGGTCGCCCGTCGACGCCACGGGTCGCCGCCCCCACCGCTCGAGGGCCCGTGCCGCGAGCCACGGCGCCCAGCGCGCCACGCGCATCGAGCGCTGCACGTCGACGGGCAGCGCGCCGACGCCCGAGGGCGTCGGCATCGAGCCGACGAGCCCGACACGAGCCACCCGGTCGGGGAGCCCCGCCGCGACGGCGAGCGCGTGCGGGCCGCCCGCCGACCAGCCGATCACGCCGACGCGCCCCAGCCCGAGCGCGTCGAGCACCTCCCCCACCTCGCCCGCCCAGGACCGGAGCGTGCGGCCGCGGACCGGCGGGCCGCATCGCTCGACCGCGACGAGCCGGACGCCGAGCTCGGCTGCGATCCCGTCGTCGGGGTGGCGCGACAGCCGCGAGTCCCCGCCGCCGTGCAGGTAGACGACCGGTGCCCCGGACGGATCGCCGACGTCGTCGAACGTCAGCACGCGAGCCGCCGCACGAGCAGGACGCGGCTCTCGCCGGCCCCGTCGTAGTCGTCGTCGACCCGCTCGACCTCGAACCCGATCGCCCGGTGGAACGCGACCGAGCGCTCGTTGACCGGCGAGGTGACCGCGCGCACGACGGTGCGTGGACGCACCGCCTCGAAGAACCGCTCGTACAGCGCGCGCCCGAGCCCGGCCGTCCGTCGGGCCGGGCTCACGCCGACGAAGTGCACGTACGCCTCGTCGTCGAACGTCTGCGACCGGAAGCCGCACAGGAACCCCGCGAGCTCGCCGCTCTCCTCCGCGACGAACGACGTGTCGCGGAAGTGGACGAAGAAGAGCTTCGGCAGCATGGCCGCCATCGGGCGCCCGCCCCACCACTCGTCGACGACCGCGACGACCCGTCCGTAGTCGGAGGGCTCCGCGTGGCGGATCGCGATTCCCATAGGTTGAGCCTATGCGGATCCTCGTCCTGGGCGGCACGAAGTTCCTCGGCCGCCACGTCGTCGACGCGGCGCTCGCGCGCGGGCACGACGTGACGCTGTTCAACCGCGGCCAGACGCGGCCCGAGCTCTACCCGGAGGTCGAGAAGCTGCGCGGCGACCGCGACGGCGACCTGACCGCGCTCGCCGGCCGCGCGTTCGACGCGGTCGTCGACACGAGCGGCTACGTCCCGCGCATCGTCGAGCGCACGCTCGACGCGCTCGGCGACGTCGGTCACTACACGTTCGTCTCGTCGATCTCGGCGTACGGCGACCTGTCGAAGCCGCCGCACGAGGGCGACCCCGTCGCGACGCTCGAGGAGCCGACCGAGAACCCGCAGAGCGAGGCGTACGGCGCGCTGAAGGCGCTCTGCGAGCAGAGCGTCCTGGCGCGCTTCCCCGACGCCTTCGTGCCGCGCCCCGGCCTCATCGTGGGGCCGTGGGACCCGACCGGCCGCTTCACCTACTGGCCGGCCCGGCTCGACCGCGGCGGGCGGGTGCTCGTGGCCGGCCCGCCCGAGCGTCACGTGCAGGTGATCCACGCGCGCGACCTGGGCGACTGGATCGTCCACGCGGCCGAGACGGGACTCGCGGGCATCTACAACGCGGTCGGCCCGGCAGCGACGATGGACGAGGTCTTCGAGGCCTGCCGGCTCGCCGCCGGCAGCGATGCCGAGCCGGTCTGGGTCGACGCGGGCTTCCTGGCCGAGCAGGAGGTCGAGGAGTGGATGGAGCTGCCGCTGTGGATCGCCGATCCCGACTACGCCGGGATGCTCGACGCTCCCTCCGACCGCGCCGTCGCGGCGGGCCTGCGCAACCGGCCGCTCGCCGAGACCGTCGCCGACACGCTCGCCTGGGTGCGGAGCGGCGACGCGCCGGCCGACGCGCCCGCCGGCCTCGACCCCGCCAAGGAGCAGCGGGTGCTCGCCGCGTGGGACGCGCGGTGAGACGGCTCGAGGGAACGCACGCCGTCGTCACGGGCGCCGGCACCGGGATCGGCCGCGCGATCGCCCAGCGGCTCGCGGCGGAGGGCGCGCGGCTCACGCTCCTGGCGCGCGACGCGTCGCGCCTCGAGGGCGTCGTCGACGGCGCGACCGTCAAGGCCTGCGACATCCGCGACGAGGCGCAGGTGCGCGCCGCGATCGACGAGCCGCTCGACTTCCTCGTCGCGAACGCGGGCATCGGCGGGCCGAACGCCGACGGCCCCGGCGACCGCTTCGACGACATCGTCCGCACGAACCTCTACGGGACGTACTGGTGCTGCCGCGCCGCCGAGCCGCTGCTCCCCGACGGCGGCCGGATCGTCGTCACGTCGTCGATCCTCGCGCGCATCGGCGTGCCGGGCTACACGGCCTACTGCGCGTCGAAGGCGGGACTCCTCGGCCTCGTGCGCTCGCTCGCCGCCGAGCTGGCGCCGCGGCGCATCCAGGTGAACGCGATCTGCCCCGGCTGGGTCAACACGGACATGGCCTGGGAAGGCCTGGACGCCTTCCCCGGGATGACGCGCGAGGAGGCGTTCGAGGCGGCGATGCGCGAGGTGCCGCTCGGTCGGATGCGCGAGCCGGCCGAGATCGCCGGTACGGTGGCATGGCTCCTGTCCTCCGACGCCCTCGGCGTGACCGGCCAGTCGGTCGATCACAACAACGGCGCCTTCATGATCTAAGGTTGCGCGCGCATGCTCTTCTTCACACCCGTCATCGCCGGCCTCTCGACCGGCCACGAGATCGGCCTCGCGCTCGTCGCGGCGGCCTTCATCGTCTTCGCGCTCGTCTCGTCGTTCGTCCTCCCGCGGCTGAACGCGAACTTCCCCGGCCGCGGCATCGGCGCCTACGTCGTCGTCTGCGTCCTGTTCTTCGTCGCGATGCTCGCGGCGGTGCTGATCCTCGGCAAGGAGAAGGGCGAGCCGGCCGAGGCCGCCGGGACGACGACCAGCCAGAGCGCCCCGCCGACGACCACGAACGGCGGCGGCGGAGGCGGCGGGACGCCCGCGGGCAACCCGACGGCCGGCAAGGCCGTCTTCGCGAGCGCCGGCTGCGCGACGTGCCACACGCTCAAGGCGGCGAGCTCGCACGGCCTGATCGGCCCGAACCTCGACCAGCTCAAGCCGGACCAGGCGACGGTCGCCCGTCAGGTCGAGAACGGCGGCGGCGCCATGCCGGCGTTCAAGGACAAGCTCAGCGCGACGCAGATCCAGGACGTCGCCGCGTTCGTCGCCACGTCGACGCACTGAGCCGTCGACGCACTGAGGCCGTCGACGCACTGAGCCCTCTGCGGGCGCCGATCCGGCGCTGAGCGTCGAGCGACGCGGCCCCCGGGCCGCCGCGAAAAGGTCCCCAGAAACAGCGAACCCGCTCGGGGGAGGAGCGGGTCGCCGCAGTTGCTTCGCCGGTGTCAGGGGGAGCCGGCACCACGGATCCTGAACGCGTGGCGCCGCGGAGCATATACCCCTTTCGGGTGATTTAGCGAGCCCAGCGCTGCCGAGGGGAACGGAGAAGGAGGGATTCGAACCCTCGAGGCAGGGATTTCCCCACCTAACGCCTTAGCAGGGCGCCGCCTTCAGCCACTCGGCCACTTCTCCGGGCGGTCGGCATCGTATCGCAGCCCCGGACGGCCTCTCGCCGCCGCCTGTACCCTTCCGAGCCGACCGGAGGGGTGGCAGAGCGGTCGAATGCGGCGGTCTCGAAAACCGTTATCCGTTTTAGGGCGGATCGAGGGTTCAAATCCCTCCCCCTCCGTTGGACGCCGACCGGGGCGGGGCGAGCGCAGAGCCCGCCTCCGGTCGGCGGTACGATGCGCCGGCCCCGGAGAGATGTCCGAGCGGTCTAAGGAGCGCGACTGGAAATCGCGTATGTGCCGAAAGGTGCATCGAGGGTTCAAATCCCTCTCTCTCCGCTGAGGCGTGTCGTCGAAGCCCTGCGGCCCCCAGGGTCGCGGGGCTTCGGCGTCTTCGGCGGCCGCTAGTCCTGGACGCGCGCGATCAGCTCTTCGCGCTTCAGCACGCGCACGCGGTGCGACGAGCGCGCGAGCCGGACCTCGTAGCCGGCGTCACGCGGGAACAGCACCTTGTCGCCCGGCTCGACCGCCGAGACGTCCGGCCCGACCGCGGCGACGATGCCCGTGCGGCACTGCGCGGCCTCGTTCACCGGCACGATCAGCCCGGTGGCCGTCTCGGTCTCGTCGAGCGGCTCGACGACGATGTAGTCGTCCAGCGGCTCGAGGGTCGCGCTGGTGATGGGCTGCCCGTCCAACATGCCTCCAACGATACTCAGGTCCCGTGCACGTCGCCGGTCACGACGTCCCGGTCACGAACCCGGACAAGGTGTTCTTCCCGCAGGACGGGTGGACCAAGGGCGACCTCGTGCGGTACTACGTGGACGTCGCCGAGCAGGCGCTGCCCCACGTCCGCGACCGGCCGTTCCACATGAAGCGCTTCACGGGCGGCGTCGACGGCGCGTTCTTCCACCAGAAGCGGGTGCCGAAGAACCATCCGGACTACGTCGACGACGTCTTCGTGCAGTTCCCGAGCGGGCACTCGACCGTCTTCGCGGTGCTGCGCGACGCGGCGGGCCTCGCCTGGGTCGCGAACCTCGGCTGCATCGAGCTGCACACCTGGCACTCGCGCGTGCCGGAGATCGAGCGGCCGGACTACCTGCTCATCGACCTCGACCCGACGACCGACGGCCAGTGGCCGTTCGTGCGCGAGATCGCCCTCGTCGTCCGCGAGGTGCTCGACGAGCTCGGCCTCCCGTCGTACCCGAAGACGTCGGGCGCGACGGGCCTGCACGTCCTCGCGCCGATCGCGCCCGAGCTCGTGTTCCCCGAGGTGCGCCGGTTCGCGAAGGCGGTCGCCCAGGAGGTCGAGCGCCGGATCGACGACCAGGCGGTCGCGACGACCACGTGGCGGGTCGCGGACCGCGTCGGCGTCTTCGTGGACTTCGGCCAGAACGCGCGCGACCGGACGATCGCGTCGGCGTACTCGGTGCGGCCGACCGCGGACGCGCGCGTGTCGGCGCCGCTGCGCTGGGACGAGGTCGCCGACGTCGACCCCGCCGCGTTCACGCTGGGCACGATGCGCGACCGCATCGCGCAGGCCGGCGATCCGATGGCCGGCATGTGGGCGGAGCCGCCGTCGCTGCGCCCGCTCTTCGAGCGGCTCGGGCTCGACGCCGTACCTGATTCGTAAGCAGTACTTACATCGTCCCAACGCCGTCCCCCTACCGTGGCGGGATGCGTCGATCGATCCTGGTGGTGCTGCTCGCCGTCGCAGCGCTCGGGGCTCTCGGGCTCTTCGCCCCGGCGGCGGGCGCGTCGCCGTACGTCCGCTACGGCGTCCAGGACGACGCCTGGCTCGCGTACGGGCCGGGCAGCGTCGCCGAGCGCGTCGACACCGTGCACGAGCTCGGCGCGACGGTCGTGCGCGTCACGCTCGACTGGTCGCAGATCGAGCCGCGCCGGGGGCGCTTCGACTGGTCGATCCCCGACGCGCTGCTGACGGAGCTGCACCGGCGCGGGATCGCCGCGCTGGTGACGCTGTACGGAACGCCGCGCTGGGCGAACGGCGGACGGTCGGAGAACTGGGCGCCGACGCGCGGCTCGGCGTTCGCCGCGTTCGCCCGCACGGCGGCCCGCCGCTACCGGTACGTGCGCCTGTGGACGATCTGGAACGAGCCCAACCAGGTGCGCTCGCTGCGGCCGGCGTCGCCGGCGGTCTACACCACGCGGCTCCTCAACCCGGCCTACAGGGCGATCCACGGCGTCCAGCCGGGCGAGAAGGTCGCCGGAGGCGTCACCGCGCCTCGCGGCGGAACGGGCGGCGTGTCTCCCGTGGCGTGGATCCAGGGGATGCACGCCGCCCATGCGAAGCTCGACGCGTACGCGCACAACCCCTACCCGCTGAGCCCGCGCGAGACGCCGTTCGCCGGCGGCTGCGACCACTGCACCACGGTGACGCTGGCGACCCTGGAGCGGCTCGAGCGCATCGTCGCGGCCGACTTCCCCCGGGCCCGGATCTGGCTGACGGAGTACGGCTACCAGACGAACCCGCCCGACCGGGTGCTCGGCGTCTCCGATCTCGCGCAGGCGCGGTTCCTCGGGGAGGCGGCGCTCCGCGCGTACGAGCTGCCGCGGGTCGACATCCTCATCCACTACCTGCTCCAGGACGAGCCGGACGTCCACCGCTGGCAGAGCGGGCTCCTGACGGTCGCGGCGAAGCCGAAGCCCGCGTACGACGCGTTCCGGCTCCCGCTCGCCGAGCGCTCGCGCACGGGCCTTCGCACCGTCCTCTGGGGACAGGTGCGCCCAGGGCACGGACGCCGTGCGTACCGGCTCCTCCAGGAGCGGAACGGCCGCTGGCGGTCGGTCGGCGCCACCCGGCGCACCGGCGCGCGCGGGATGTTCCAGGTGACCGTCCGGGCCGGCAAGGGCGCGCGCTTCCGCGTCTGGCTGCCCGCCGAGCACGTCTCCAGCCCGACCGTCAGGGTGTCGTGATCCGGCCGCCTGGCAAGCTCGCCTGACGGCTCCCGCGTACCCGGCCACGGCGCGGCCGATCGCCGCTCACGCGAAGAGCGATGCGACGGTCTCGTTCGGGTCGCGCGGCGGGCGCAGCTCGCGCCACGTGCAGTCGGCCGGATCCTTGTCCTCGCGCCAGCGGATCAGCTTGGTGCCGTGGCGGAAGCGCGAGCCCTGCACCTTGTCGTACCGCACCTCGACGACCAGCTCGGGACGCACCGCCGCCTCCTCGAGCTCCCCCGTCCCCCAGCGGTTCGGCTCGGAGAACCGCCGCTCGGGCGCGTCCTCGAGCAGCGGCAGCACGCGCTCCGCGACCTCGGCGCGGCGACCCGCGGCGACGGCGCAGGAGCCGACGTAGTCGATGTGCCCGTCGTCGGCGTAGAGGCCGAGCAGCAGCGTCGCGACCTGGCTGCGGTCGCCCTTCCAGCGCAGCCCGACGACGACGCAGTCCGCCGTCCGGTGCTCCTTGACCTTGACGACCGCCTCCCGCTCGCCGGGCAGGTAGGCGAGGTCGAGGCGCTTCGCGACCACGCCGTCGAGGCCGAGGGCCTCGAACCGGTCGAGCCACCCGCGCGCCACGGCCAGGTCGGTCGCGGCCGGCGAGAGGCGGAACCCGGAGAGCCCTTCCACCCGCTTGCGCCGCTCGACGAGCGGCAGCTTCCACACCGGCTCGTCCTCCCAGACGAGCACGTCGAACACGACGTACTCCGCCGGGATCTCGGCCGACAGCTTGCGGATGCGCGACTCGGCCGGGTGCAGGCGCGTCTGCATCGCGTCGAAGTCGAGCGCGCCGTCGCGGGCGATCACGATCTCGCCGTCGAGCGCCGAGCGCGGCGGCAGCAGGTCGCCCAGGGGCCGCAGCTCCGGGAAGTACCGCAGCAGCGGGCGCCCCTTCCGCGACCAGAGCCGCAGCTCGCCGTCGAGGTTCTCGAGCACCCCGCGGAACCCGTCCCACTTCGGCTCGTACTGCCAGCCGCCGCCCGACGGGAGCTCGCGCACCAGGTCGGCTTCCATGGGCGGGAACGGCAGCCCGGGCGGCGTGTCGAACTCCTCGGCCATGACCGGAGACTAGACGGCGCGCGGGTAGGGTTCCGCCCGTGAAGCGCGTCGCGATCACGGGCCTCGGCGCCGTCACGCCGCTCGGTCTCGACGTCCCGTCGAGCTGGCGCGCCGCCTGCGCGGGCGAGAGCGGCATCGACTGGATCCGCTCCTTCGACGTCGAGGGCCTGCCGGTGCGCGTTGCCGGCGAGGTGAAGGACTTCGACCCGACGCAGGTCGCCTCCCCCAAGGAGGTGCGGAAGCTCGAGCGCAACGTGCTGCTCGGACTCGCGGCCGGGCGCGAGGCGCTCGCCGACGCGGGCCTCGACGGCTTCGACCCGATGCGCGTCGGGATCGTGTTCGGGTCGGCGATCGGCGGCCTGCCGGGGATCGTCGAGCAGGCGAACATCCTCGCCGAGCGCGGCCCCGACCGGGTGTCGCCGAACTTCCTGCCCAACGTGCTCGTCGACTCGTGCTCGGGCCAGATGGCGATCTCGCTCGGCATCCGCGGGCCGAACTACGCGATCGTCTCCGCATGCGCGACCGGCTCCCACGCCGTCGGGGAGGCGGCCGAGCTGGTCAAGCGCGGCGACGCCGACGCGGTGATCGCGGGCGGCACCGAGGCCTGCGTCCACCCGCTGATCCTGGCGGGCTTCACGGCGATGCGCGGGCTCGCCGTGGAGGACGACGACCCGGCGCACGCCTCACGGCCGTTCGACGCGACCCGCGCCGGATTCGTGATGAGCGAGGGCGCGGGCGCGCTGCTGGTCGAGGACTGGGAGCACGCGGAGCGCCGGGGGGCGCCGATCTACGCCGAGGTGCTCGGCTACGGGGCGTCCAACGACGCCCACCACATGGCGCAGCCCGAGCCCGAGGCGGTCGGGGTCGCGGCGATGATGCGCGCCGCGCTCGAGCGCGCCGGCGTCGAGCCCGAGCGCGTCGGCTACCTGAACGCGCACGGCACCTCCACCCCGCAGGGCGACCTCGCGGAGACGCGGGCGATCAAGGACGTCTTCGGCGACCACGCGTACCGCCTCGCGGTCTCGTCGACCAAGTCGATGACCGGCCACACCTTCGGCGCCGCCGGCGCGATCGAGGCGATCTTCTCGGTGCTGGCGCTCCGCGACGGCGTGCTGCCGCCGACGATCAACTACCGGGAGCCCGACCCGGACTGCGACCTCGACTACGTGCCCAACGAGGCGCGGCACGTGCAGGTCGACGTCGCCCTCTCGAACGCGATGGGACTCGGCGGCCACAACGGCTGCGTGCTCCTCGGGCGAGTCGGCTGACGTGCGCCTGACGCTCGTCCGGCACGCGACCTTGCTGCTCGAGGTCGGCAGTCGGCGGCTGCTGGTCGACCCGATGCTCGATCCCGCGGGCGCCCGCCCGCCGATCGAGAACACGCCGAACCAGGCGCGCAACCCGCTGGTCGAGCTCCCGATGCCCGCCGCCGACGTCGTGCGCGGCATCGACGGCTGCATCGTCTCGCACCTGCACCAGGACCACCTCGATCCCACGGCGGTCGAGCTGCTGCCGAAGGACATCCCGATCCTCACGCAGCCCGAGAGCGTCGAGGCGCTCCGCGCGCACGGCTTCGCGAACGTGACGGACGACGGCGCCGGCTGGCTGGGGCTCGACGTCGCCCGCACCGGCGGCCGGCACGGGACGGGCGAGATCGGGGCGATGCTG
>DASZWI010000161.1:0-23572 GCA_035546715.1 Gaiellaceae bacterium
CGCTCGGGCATGCCGAGCTCCTCGCCGACGCGGCGCACCTCGTCCTTGAAGAGCAGCCGCAGCGGCTCGACGAGCTTCATCCTCATGTCGGCCGGGAGCCCGCCGACGTTGTGGTGGCTCTTGATCGTCTCGGCCACGCCGTCGGTGCCGCCCGACTCGATGACGTCCGAGTACAGCGTTCCTTGGACGAGCCAGCGAACATCACTGCCTCTCGACGAGCCGAGCTTGCGGGCCTCCTCCTCGAAGACGCGGATGAACTCCTCGCCGATGATCTTCCGCTTCGCCTCGGGGTCGGTCACCCCGGCGAGGCGCGCGAGGAAGCGCTCCTGCGCCTGGACGTGGACGAGCGGCACGTGGAAGACGCCGTCGAACATCTCGACCACCTGCTCGGCCTCGCCCTTGCGGAGCAGGCCGTGGTCGACGAAGACGCACGTGAGCTGGTCGCCGACGGCCTTGTGGACGAGCAGCGCCGCCACCGCGGAGTCGACCCCGCCCGAGAGCGCGCAGAGCACCCGCTCCGAGCCGACCTGCTCCCGGATCCGCTCGACCTGCTCCTCGATCACGGCGGCCGGC
This sequence comes from Gaiellaceae bacterium, assembly GCA_035546715.1. Classification (GTDB taxonomy): domain Bacteria; phylum Actinomycetota; class Thermoleophilia; order Gaiellales; family Gaiellaceae; genus PALSA-600. The sequence continues at coordinate 574 of DASZWI010000161.1, forward strand.
GTCCACGCGGGCGGCGCGCCGGCGACGGTGTAGAGGAAGTTCTTCAGCACCTCCTGCCCGTGCGGCGTGTGCACCACCTCTGGATGGAACTGCACGCCGTAGACGCGGCGGCGGTCGTCCTCGAACGCCGCCACCGGCGTCGCGGCCGACTCGGCGACGACGCGTGCGCCGGCCGGCGGCGCGACGACCGTGTCGCGGTGCGACATCCAGACCGTCTGCTCGGCCGGCAGCTCGCCGAACAGCTCGCCGCCCTGCGCCGTCATCTGGGTGCGGCCGAACTCGGAGACGCCGGTCCGATCCACCCGTCCGCCGAGCTCGAGCGCGAGGAGCTGGGCGCCGTAGCAGATGCCGAGCGTCGGCACGCCGAGCTCGTAGATCGCGGGGTCGATCCGAGGCGCGCCGTCGGCGTACACCGAGGCCGGGCCGCCCGAGAGGATCAGCGCGGCCGGGTCGCGGCGGCGCACCTCCTCGGCGGTGACGCGGTGCGAGACGAGCTCCGAGTAGACGCGAGCCTCGCGGACGCGGCGGGCGATCAGCTGCGAGTACTGGCCGCCCAGGTCGAGGACCAGGACCGGGCGCTCTTCCGGAGCCGGCTCCGGGTGGAGAGGGACGACCTCAGCCCCGGCGGTAATTGGGCGCGTCCTTCGTGATCGTGATGTCGTGCGGGTGCGACTCGCGCAGGCCCGCACCGGTGATGCGGACGAACCGCGCCTGCTGCATTGCCTCGATGGTCGGCGCGCCGCAGTAGCCCATCGCCTGGCGGAGCCCGCCGACGATCTGGTGCAGCACCGCTCCGAGCGGCCCCTTGTAGGCGACGCGCCCCTCGATGCCCTCGGGCACGAGCTTCTCCGAGTCCTCGACGTCGCCCTGGAAGTAGCGGTCCTTCGAGAACCCGCGCGCCTTCATGGCGCCCAACGACCCCATGCCGCGGTACTCCTTGTACCGCTCGCCCTGCGCGTAGACGACGTCGCCCGGCGACTCGTCCGTGCCGGCGAGCATGGAGCCGAGCATGACCGTGTCGGCGCCGGCCGCGATCGCCTTTGCGACGTCGCCGGAGGAGGTGATGCCGCCGTCGGCGATCACGGGCACCCCGTGCCGCGCCGCTGCCTGCGCGACGTCGTAGACGGCGGTGATCTGCGGGACGCCGACGCCGGCGACGACGCGCGTCGTGCAGATCGAGCCGGGGCCGATGCCTACTTTCAAACCATCTGCCCCTGCCTCGCAGAGCACATCCGCCGCCTCGCCGGTGGCGATGTTGCCGGCGACCACCTCGAACTCGCCGGACAGCCCCGCGATGCGCTCGACCATCCCGACCACCCCCTGCGAGTGGCCGTGCGCCGTGTCGACGACGAGGACATCGGCCCCTGCGGCGACCAGCGCCTGCGCCCGCTCGAGCGCGTCGGGCCCGACCCCGACCGCGGCGGCGACCCGGAGCCGGCCCTGGGGGTCCTTCGTCGCGAGCGGGAACTCGACCCGCTTGGCGATGTCCTTGACCGTGATCAGGCCCTTGAGGCAGCCGTCGGCGTCGACGATCGGGAGCTTCTCGATGCGGTGGCGATGGAGCAGCTCCTCGGCCTCCCGGAAGGTGGTGCCGACCGGCGCCGTGACCAGGTCGCGCGCGGTCATGCGCGCCGAGACCGGCTGCGACAGGTCGCGCTCGAAGCGGAGATCGCGGTTGGTGAGGATGCCGACGAGCCTGCCGCCGTCCTCGGTGATCGGGACGCCGGAGATGTGGTAGCGCTCCATCAGCGCGAGCGCGTCGGACACGAGCGCGTCGGGCGGCAGCGTGACCGGCTCGACGATCATCCCGGACTCCGAGCGCTTGACCTTGTCGACCTCGCCGACCTGCGCCTCGATCGAGAGGTTGCGGTGCAGGACGCCGATGCCGCCGTCGCGCGCCAGCGCGATCGCGAGGCGCGCCTCCGTGACCGTGTCCATCGCCGCCGAGACGATCGGCAGCTCGAGCGCGATCGTCCGCGTGAAGCGCGTCGCGGTCGAGACCGCGTTCGGCAGGACCGAGGACGCCGCGGGCACCAGCAGGACGTCGTCGAAGGTGAGCCCTTCCTTCGCGAACTTCTCGGGCAGGCCCGTGGACGGGAGGGCCAGCTCGAGCTTTCCGACGTCCATCGCGGCAGGTTACCGAGCCCGCCCGACGACGCGGCCTACGCCGGGGTCTCGGTGACGGCCGGCAGCTCGGTGACCTCGACGCCGGCGTGCAGGCGGCCGGCCTGGCGGGGGTCGAACCGGCCGGCGCCCACCTCGAGCGTGGACGCGGCGCCGGCCGAGACCGCGCTGCGGAGCGCCTCGGCGAAGGGGCGGCCCGCGTGGCGCGCCGCGAGGTACGCGGCGAGCAGCACGTCGCCGGAGCCGACCGTCGAGACCGGCTCGACGCGCGGGGCGACCGCCCGGAAGCGGGACGTCTCGCGCTCCTCGCGGAAGAGCGCGACGCAGCCGGCCTCCGTCGTCACGATCACGTTGCGGGCGCCCATCTCGGCGATCTGGTCGAGGGCGAGGCAGAAGTCGTCGTCGTCGTACAGCTCCTGGCCGACCACGCCCTCCGCCTCGGCCTGGTTCGGCGAGACGAGGAAGGGCTCCGCCTCGAGCCCGAGGCGCAGCGGCTCGCCCTCGCAGTCGAGCACGACCGGCACGTGGCGGCGGCCGAGCTCGCGGATCGCCTCGGCGTAGAAGTCGTTGGCCACGTCGCGCGGCAGCGATCCCGCGAAGACCACCACCTCGGCGCCCTGCGTCAGGTAGCGGAGCTTGTCGAGCAGGATCTCGAGCTCCTCGGGCCGCACCGCCGGCCCCCACTCGTTGATCTCCGTGTACGTGCCGTCGGCCGGGTCGACCACGGCGGTCGACGTGCGCGACTCGCCCTCGATGCGGACGAAGTCGTTGAGGATCGCCTCGCCCGTGAGCTCCTCGACGATGCGCGTGCCGTTGCGTCCGCCGGCCAGGCCCGTGGCGACGACCGGCACGCCGAGCGCCTTGAGCGCGCGGGCGACGTTGATGCCCTTGCCGCCGGCCAGCGTCAGGCCGGCGCTCGCGCGATGCCGCTGCCCCCGCTGGAAGTTCGGCACGGTCAGGGTGCGGTCGATCGCCGCGTTGAGGGTGACGGTGACGATCACGGGCGCGCGAGCATCACGGTGTGATCCAGCCGACGAGGTGGTGGAGCGTCCTCGATCCGTAGAACCTTACTCGCCCTGCGACGCCGGGGCGCTCGACGGTGCGGTCGGCGACCAGCGCCCGGCTGCCGAGCAGCCGCTTTCCGTCGTAGACCGTGACGCGGCCGAGCACCTGGCCCTTGCGCACCGGCAGCGACACGGCGACCGGCGCGACGACGCGCTCGGTGAGGCCGTGCCCCACGCGGGCCTCGGCGTTCAGGCCCGAGGCGGGCACGAGGCGCAGCGGCGCGCGCCCGTACGGCAGCCGGACCCTCGCGTACGTCCTCGCGGGATCGACGGCCGGCACGACCCTGAACTGCGCCAGCCCCCACGCGAGCAGCGCCTCGAGCCCGGCGTTGCGGACGCTGCGCGACGGGCTGCCGAGCATGGTGACGTAGACCGTCGCCCCGCCGTGCCGGGCCGCGATCACCTGGCACCAGCCGGCGTCGTCGGTGTGCCCGGTCTTGCCCCCGAGCACGCCGGGGAAGACGCCCAGCAGGTCGTCCCAGGTGTGCAGCACCTGCCCACCGGCGATCGTCGCCGTCGGCATGCGGACGATCCGGCGGACGATCGGGATGCGCATCGCGTCGCGGCCGAGCTTGGTCACGTCGGCCGCCGACGAGTACTCGCCGGGCGCGTCGAGGCCGTCGGGCCGGACGAAGTGGGTGTGGTCGAGCCCGAGCTTCCGCGCCTCGGCGTTCATCAGGGCGGCGAAGGCCGCGAAGCTCGGCGCGACGGACAGCGCGAGCGCGTCGGCGGCGTCGTTCGCCGACTGGATCAGCGTCCCCTCGAGCAGGTCGCGGACGGTGAGCTCGTCGCCGGCGTCCAGGTAGATCGACTCCTCGCCCACCGCCGCCGCGCGGGGGTCGACGCGGACGACGTCGTCGAGCCGCTTGTGCTGGAGCGTGACGATGACGGTCATCAGCTTCGTGATCGAGGCGATCGGCAGCTCCTCGTCGGCGTGCGACGAGGCGAGGACGTCGCCGGTGCGCGCGTCGACGACCGTGTAGGCGCGCGCGTCCACCGCCGGTGCGCCCGAGGCGCCGGCCGCCGCCGGGCTGAGGACGAGCGTCGCGAGGACCGCGACCAGGGGCAGCGCACGTCTCACCTGACGCGCACCTTCTCGCCGATCGTCAGCGACGTCGAGGAGAGCCCGGGGTTCAGGCGCTCGATCGTCGCGAGGGGCACGCCGGTCGCCCGCGAGATGACGCCGAAGGTGTCGCCCGCCCGCACCGTCCAGTACCGCCGCGCCGGCGACCGCGCCGTGCGGGTCTCGGCGGTGGTCGTCCCGGTCGTCCGTACGCGGGTCGTCGTCGGCGGCGGGGGCACCGGCGGCTGCACGTTCGAGCCGCCGCCGCCCTCCAGGCCCGCGTGGATCAGGATCACCGCGACCGTGACGAGGAGGAGGAAGCCCGCCGGAGCGGCGTAGCGCCGCCATTCGTCTCGTTCCACTACCAGCCGGACGCGGCCCAGATCTCCCGCTTCAGCCGCGCGGCCTCGGCGCCCGCGGCCGTGCGGAAGTCGGAGCCGTCCTCCCGGAAGGCGTAGATCACGGAGCGAGAGGCGTTGACGAGCGCGCTCGCCGGCCCGCTCGTGAACGCGCGGGCGACGTCGGCGACGCTCGCGCCCTGGGCGCCGACGCCCGGCAGGAGCAGCACGGCCTGCGGCATCAGCTTGCGCGCCTCCCGGACGGCCCGCGGATGGGTCGCGCCCACGACCGCGCCGACCGCCGACAGGCCGACGTCGCCGATCAGGTCGGCCCCCCACTCGTGGACGAGCCCGGCGACGTGCTGCCACATCGGGCGCCCGTCGCTGAGGACGACGTCCTGCACGTCCGAGCCGGCGTTCGACGTCTTGACGAGGCAGAAGATGCCCGCGCCGTTGCGCCGCGCGGCGGCGAGGTACGGCTCGACCGACTCGCGGCCGAGCCAGACGTTCACCGTCAGCGCGTCCGCGCGCGGCACCTCGCCCTCCAGGTACGCCTCGGCGTACGCCCGGGCGGTCGAGCCGATGTCCCCGCGCTTGCCGTCGGCGATGACGAGCAGTCCGGCGCGGCGCGCGTAGGCGCAGACCTGGTCGAACGCGGCGATCCCGGCCGGCCCGAGCGCCTCGAAGAAGGCGAGCTGCGGCTTCACCGCGACCGCGTGCGGCGCGACCGCGTCGACGATCCCGCAGCAGAAGCGCGCCACGTCGCCGCGCAGCTCGATGGGCAGGAGGTCGGGCTGCGGGTCGAGCCCGACGACGAGCTGCGAGCGCTTGCGCTCCACCTCGGCGGCCAGCCGGTCGGCCCACGTCACCGTCGCCACGGCCATCGCGCCAACCGTAGCGGGAACGGCGGAGGGCGGCTCTCGCCGCCCTCCGGGTCCTGCTCAGGTCCGCTCGGGGACTACGACTTGAGCGCGGCCTTCAGCTGGCTCCCGGCCGAGAACTTCGGCACGGTCGTCGCGGCGATCTGCACCCGCTCGCCCGTCCGCGGGTTCACGCCCTGGCGGGCCGCGCGCTGCGAGGCCGAGAACTTGCCGAAGCCCGTGAAGTTGACCGAATCGCCGCTCTTCAGCGTCTCGGTGACGGACTCCATGAAGGCGTCGACGGCCTTGCCGGCGTCACGAGCGGACAGTCCGCTCTTCGACGCGACCTTCTGGATGAACTCTTGCTTCGTCAACTGACCTTCCTCCTGGGATCGGGGACTCGGGGATCAGACCTTGACGGGACACCCTAACAACGGAATCGGACGTCACCGGGGTCGCGAACCGGCTCAACAGAGCCGAAAAGCGGCCGCAGGGTAGCGCTACGCGGCGGACGCCGTCGCGAGAAGCTCCGACGCCGTGAAGAGCGGCCGGAGCCGGACCGCGTGCCGGGCGAGCTCGTCGACCCCGCCCTCCTCGCGATCGACGACGCAGATCGCGGTCGAGACGCGCAGCCCGGCGTCGCGCAGCGCCTGCACCGCCTCGATCGCCGCGCCGCCCGACGTCACGACGTCCTCGACGAGGCAGACGCACTCGCCCTCGGCGTGCACGCCCTCGAGGCGGTTCGAGGTGCCGTACTCCTTCGCCTCCTTGCGCACGATCAGGAACGGCAGCCCGCCGGCGAGCGACGCGCTCGCCGCCAGCGCCACGGCGCCGAGCTCCGGGCCGGCGAGCCGGTCGGCCTCCGGCTCGTGCTCGCGCACGGCCGCGGCGATCAGATCCCCGAGCGGGCCGAGCAGGTCCGGGCGGGTCTCGAAGCGGTACTTGTCGAGGTAGTAGCGCGAGCGGCGACCCGAGCGCAGGACGAAGTCGCCCTCGAGGTACGCGGCCTCGCGGAGCGCCGCGGCGAGCTCGTCGCGCGTCACGCCGGCCCGAGCAGCTCGTGCGCGATCGCCAGCAGCCGCCCCGCCTCCGGCGTGCCGTCGGCGAGCGACAGCATCGAGCCGTCCTCGGCGTAGAGGTCGACGCGCTCGCGCCGGCGGGCGGCGCGCCTGCGGACGAGCAGCGAGCCGGCGAGCGAGCCCGCGGCGAGCAGCATCCCGGTGACGACCTTACGCGGCGGCATCGTCGGCCTTCCGGGTGCGGCGAGCCGGCTTCTTCGGCTCCTCGATGGCGCGGAGGCAGGTCTTCAGGTCGTAGAAGACGAGGCCGACCGTCGGCTCGGGCGTGGTCGTCGCGACGATCGTGCGCCCGCCTTCCCGGACGAGGAACACGCTGCCGGCGACGGTGGCCGCCTCGAGCTGCGCCGCCGGCCCGAGCCCGTGCGCGGCGCGCACCTCGTCGGCCCCCTCACCCAACCGGCGCGCGCCGTCCGCCAGCGCGCGCACGCGCGCCTCCGCGTCGACGTTCGACGCCACCACCGTCCCGTCCGCGCCGATCACCACCACGTCCCGGACCTGGGGCGAGATGTCGGTCAGCTCGGCGATCGCCTCGTGCGCGTCCATCGGGCCGAGCATACTGGCGCTGCCTTGAGCGTCCACCGAGCAACGGGCCGCAGGCGGCGATGGAGCGTCTCGGTCGGCGCAGTGATCCGGAAGTTCTTCAGCGACCGCGGCACGCACCTGGCCGCGATGATCGCCTACTTCGCGCTCCTCTCGTTCGTGCCCCTGCTGTTCCTCGCGCTCGCGCTCCTGGGGCTCGTCAACCAGGCCTCGTCGCATTCCTTCTTCGTCGAGGAGCTGTCGAAGGTCTTCCCGAGCACCTCGCTCGACTCGATCCTCGACGCGGTGCGCGCCATCCAGCGCAACGCGAGCACCCTGGGGATCGTGGGCGCCGCGTTCCTCGCGTGGTCGTCGCTCTCGTTCTTCAGCGTCCTCGAGAGCGCGTTCAACATCGTCTACGACCGGCCGAACCGCGGGTGGCTGCACGGCAAGGCCCTGGCGACGCTGATGATGGTCGGCTCGCTCGTCTTCCTCTTCGGCTCGCTCGTGGTCGGATCGGTCGGCCAGGAGGTGCTGAAGCGGTACGGCGGCTTCCACGGCAACCCCGTCTCGGCGCGGATCGTCGCGATCGCCGTGTCGCTGCTCGGCGTGTTCGTGTTCCTGACTTCCGCGTACTACGTGCTCACCAACGTCCGCCTGCGGGTGCGGGAGGTGCTGCCGGGCGCGGTGACGGCGGCGGTCATCCTCGAGGCGACCTTCCAGGTGCTGCCGCAGTACGTCCAGCTCTCGAAGCACAACCTGGTCCTGCAGACGCTGTCCGGCCCGGCCGTGCTGCTCGTGTGGCTCTACGTGATGGCGAACGTCATCGTGCTCGGCGCGGAGGTCAACTGGTGGCGTGCGCACGGGACCGCGAGCGGCTCCGCGGCGACCGCTCCCCCGGACCCCGTCTGAGGATCTCGGCGGCGGTGAGCGCCTCGCCGTCTGCCGCCGGCTCGGCGACGCAGCGGCCGAGCGAGCAGCCGCACGAGGGAGCAGGCGTTCCGGCGGCGGCCGAGGAACGCCGTCAGCGGAGCGCGTCGAGAAGCGCCTGCGCGGCGAGCGCGCGGTGCGAGTGCTCGCGCTTCCAGTCGTCGCCGAGGTCGGCCACGGTCCGGTCGTGCCCGCGCGGCACAAAGACCGGGTCGAAGCCGAACCCGCCCGCGCCGCTCGCCCGCTCGGCGACCCGGCCCTCGAGCACCCCGGTGCCGCGCACCTCGCGCCGGTCGGGCGACAGCAGCACGAGCTCGCAGACGTAGCGCCCCGTCCGCGTCCGGCCCTCGACGGCGGCCAGCGCCTTCTCCACGTGGCGGCCCTCGGCCCAGCGCGCGGTCAGCACGCCGGGACCGCCCTCGAGCGCGTCGAGCTCGAGGCCCGAGTCGTCGGCGAGGACCCACGCCTCCGGCGGCGCGACGAGCCGGCCGTAGCGCGCCTTGAGCCGGGCGTTGTCGAGGTAGGTCTCGCCGTCCTCGTGCGGCAGGTCGCCCGGCGGCAGCCCCTCCAGCGACCAGTCCGGGAAGAGCTCCGCCAGCTCCGCCACCTTGCCGGGGTTCTGCGTGGCGAGGACGACCCTCAGGGCTTCCACTGCACGGCTTCGACGTCGTCGCGGTCGGCGAGCGACGCGACGATCGACTCGTCCACGTCGCGGAGCTCGGCCACGATGACGCGGCCGTCGATCTCGAAGTGCCGCAGCCCGGCGAGCGCGTCGATCACGCCCGCGACGGAGACGCCCTCCTTGAGCCGGAGCGTGATCCGCTTGTCCTCCGGCCGGCGGCGCTCCACGAAGCCCTTGCCGAGGATCCGCAGCGGCCAGAGCGCGAAGAGCGTCAGCGCCGTCGCGATCAGCGCCCCGGAGTAGAAGTCGGCCCCGGCAGCCATGCCGATCGCGGCCACCAGCCAGAGCGAGGCGGCGGTGGTGAGCCCGCGCACGGTGAGGCCGTTGCGGATGATCGCCCCGGCGCCGAGGAAGCCGATCCCACTCACGATCTGCGCCGCGATCCGCGACGGGTCGAGGCGCACGAGGACGCTCGACCCGCTCGAGCCGAGGATGTCGTGGAAGCCGAACGCGGACACGATCGTGAAGAGCGCCGAGCCCATCGCGACGAGCATGTGGGTGCGCAGCCCGGCCTCCTGCTCGCGCCACTCGCGCTCGAACCCGATCGCGGCGCCGAGCGCGCCGGCGACGACGAGGCGCACGCAGACGTTGCCCCAGCTCAGCTCGGTCACGTTGGCGCTAGCCGCGAGGAGCATCGACGGCCTCCCGCTGGGTCGCGGCGAGCTCCTCGATCCCGACCGCCGCCAGGTCGAGCAGCTCGTCGAGCCGGGCCCGGTCGAACGGCACCTTCTCGGCCGTCGCCTGCACCTCGACGAGGCGCCCGTCGCCGGTCATGACGACGTTCAGGTCGACGTCGGCGTTCGAGTCCTCGGCGTAGTCGAGATCGAGCAGCGACACGCCGTCGACCACGCCGACCGACACGGCCGCGACCGACCCGGCGAGCGCCTTCGACAGCCCGAACCGGTCGAGCGCCCGCCGCGCGGCCACATAGGCGCCCGTGATCGCCGCGCAGCGCGTGCCGCCGTCCGCCTGGAGCACGTCGCAGTCCAGGTAGACGGTGCGCTCGCCGAGCGCCTGGAAGTCGACGACGCCGCGCAGCGCCCGCCCGATCAGCCGCTGGATCTCCACCGTGCGGCCGCCCTGCTTGCCGCGCGCGGCCTCGCGGTCGGTCCGCTCGCCGGTCGACGCCGGGAGCAGCGAGTACTCCGCCGTCATCCAGCCCCGGCCGGAGCGGTGCAGCCAGCGCGGCACGCCCTCCTGGACGGATGCCGTGCACAGGACGCGCGTGCGGCCCTGCGACCAGAGCACCATCCCGTGCGGCTGCTCGAGAAACGCGGGATCGGCGACGACCGGGCGGAGCTGGTCGGGCCGGCGCCCGTCGGCGCGGCTCACGCCGCCTGCTCCAGCTCGGCGACCGCGACGCGCTCGACCTCGCCGAGCGGCAGCTGCAGGAAGCGCTCGCCGAGCGACCGGAAGAGGACGGGGTCGCCGGTCGTGAGGAAGCGGTACGTGCCCTCCCGGGCGGCGTCGTTCTCCCAGCCCTTGCGACCCAGCGTCTCGGCGACCTCGCGCGCGGTCTCGTCGGCCGAGAAGACGAGCGTCACGTCGCGTCCGAAGGCGCGCTGGAACACGGGGCGCAGGAGCGGATAGTGGGTGCAGCCGAGCACGACCGTGTCGCATCCTGCCCGCTTGAGCGGCCCGGCGTACTCGCGCACCGCCTCGGCGACCTCCTCGCTGAAGGTGTCGCCCGCCTCGACGAGCGGCACCAGCTTCGGGCAGGCGACCGCGGTGATGCGCACCCCGGCGTCGAGCGTCCGCATGAGCGTCTCGTACCGGCCGCTGGCCACGGTCAGCTCGGTCGCCAGCAGCCCGATCCGCCGGTTGCGCGTCGCCTGCACGGCCGCGTGCGCCTCCGGGACGATCACGCTCACCACCGGTACCGCGAGGCTCTCCTGGAGGTCCGGAAGGGCCGCCGCGGTCGCCGTGTTGCACGCGACGACGACCATCTTCACGCCCTGCGCCTCGAGGTACACGGCGATCTCGCGCGCGAAGCGGCGCACCTCGTCGCGCGTCCGCGGGCCCCACGGCAGCCGTGCGTGGTCGCCGAGGTAGACGAAGTCCTCGTGCGGCATCGTCACCAGGCATTCGTGGAGGACCGTCAGGCCGCCCACGCCCGAGTCGAACACTCCGATCGGCCTCGCGTCGGGCATCGCGACATCTTAGGATGCCTTCGTGCCGAAGCGACTCCTCGTGGTCGCGGCCGCGCTGCTCTGCTGGGCAGCACCCGCGCAGGCGTTCAGCAAGCAGACCGGAACGCAGGCGATGAGCGACGGCGTGTCGCTGGCGTACGACCTCTACCTGCCCGACGGCACCGCCCCCGTCACCGGCTGGCCGGGCGTCGTCGTGCTGCACGGCCTCGGCGGCTCGAAGGACGACGTCGCCGCCGTCGCCGGCGCGTTCGCGACCGCGGGCTACGCCGCCCTCGCCTACACGTCGCGCGGCGAGGGCACGTCCGGCGGCGACCTGACGCTGGCCGGCCCGCGCGAGATCGAGGACGAGCGAGCGCTGGAGTCGTTCTTCGCCGGGCTGCCGCAGGTGAGCGACACCGCGATCGGCGCCTGGGGCATCTCCTACGGCGGCGGCCAGGTCTGGGACGGCCTCGCGGCCGGCATCCCCTACAAGGCCGCAGACGTCGTGGCGAGCTGGACCGACCTCTACCCGGCGCTCTGGCCGCAGGACATCGCGCGGTCCGGGATCGTCGTCGGCCTCGAGCAGCCGATCCTGCCGCGGTCGCCGTTCATCCAGCAGTTCGCGACGGCGGCGGCGCAGTCCACCGATCCGGCGGCGATCGAGGCGCTGGCGGCGCAGCGCTCGGTCTACCCGAAGCTGCCGTCGATCCACGTGCCCGTCGCGATGTTCCAGGGTCGGGTCGACTGGGCCTTCGACGTCACCCAGGCCGAGAACGGCTTCGAGCGGCTCGCCGGGCCGAGGCGCCTCTACATCGGCCAGTTCGGCCATGTGCCGTCGACGTTCACGACCCCGGACTTCCGCTCGTACGTGATCCCGCAGAGCGTCGCGTGGCTCGACCGCTGGGTGAAGGGCACGAGGAACGGCGTCGACCGGCAGCCGCCGGTGACGCTCGCGGCCGCGACGGGCTCGAAGCGCGCGAGCTACCCCGCGCTCCCGAAGACGAAGGTCGTGGACGTCGGCTTCCGCGGCACCGCGCTGTCGCGGGTCGGTCCGCGGTTCCAGCACGGCCTCGAGACCTTCGGCGTCTCGCTCCTCGAGGTGCAGGTGCGGAAGGTGTCGAGCTACCCGCGCCTCGTCGCCGTCGTCAAGGCGGGCAACCGGGTGATCACGCACGGCGCGATCGTCCCGAAGCAGGGGCTCGACACGATCCGGCTCGCGAACTACGTCGAGTACCTGCCGAAGGGGACGCGGCTGAGCGTCCAGCTCGGCCCCGACGGCGGCCGGTCGGACGCCGCCTACCTCGGCTTCGGGGCGACGGGGTCGATCGCGCTCGGCGCCGTCGACCTCCGGCTCCAGACGCTCACGAAGCCCGTCAGCGGCCCGTAGCATGCACACCGGGGCACGCTCGAGCGACCAAAGGGGGACGAAGGTGAGCACACGCGTTCGCAGCACGCTTCTCGCACTCGTGACGGCGGGAGCGCTGGCCACGGCCGGCTCGGCCTGGGCGTCCTACTCGCCGAAGCTGACGATCGGGGGCGGCGCCGCGACGCAGGGCGGCTCCGTGACGATCACGGTCGCCACCGCGGCGGCGGACGATGCGACCGCCCGCGTCCAGATCTTCATCCCGCGCAACTGGGAGGTCACGACCGGCCAGGCGATCGGCACCAAGCTCGGGGCCGTCACGGGCACCGCGTCCGCCGCCGACCTCGCAGGCGCCGTGCTCCAGCTCCAGGGCGACCTCCTCGTGACCGCGCCGAACCCGCTCCTGCAGAACCAGTGCGGCGTCAACGCCGTCGCCACCTGGGACATGCACCTGAGCGCCGCCGGCCAGACGATCGACATCCCGATGTTCGTCGCGACGACGCAGGGCAGCGAGGTGACGATCGGCCCGTACAAGCTCGTCGTCTGCCTGCCGCCGCCCGACGTGCCGAACGGCACCCCGGGGCGCGCCGTCTTCGGGGCGAAGCTGCTCTCGGCGACGCTGACGACCTCGGCGATCGCCAGCCCGGGGACGCCCGGCGAGTTCCGCTGGACGTCGCTCTGGACCCCCTACACGCCCGCGAAGGGCACGGCCAACGTCGCCGGCTCGGTCGAGACGCAGTCGGTGATCCGCGCGCCGACGGTCGCCCAGGTCTCCGTGAAGCGCACCCGCGTGGTCCGCACCGTGAAGGTCAAGGGCAAGAAGGCCCAACGGCGCCAGGTCACGACCCGCGTGACCTTCCAGGCGAAGGTGAGCGAGAACGGTCAGCCGGTGGCCGGCGCGAAGGTCACCGCACGCGCCGGCGGCAAGGTCGTCAAGACCGGCACGACGAACGCGGGCGGCATCGTCTCCGGCTCGTTCACGCTCACGAAGGGCACGGTGACGCTCGCGGTGACGGGGATCGTGCCGACGCGCGACCTCGGAGCCGCGGATTGCGTGCCGACGTCGTTCTTCGGCCTGCCCTGCGTCGACGCGACCGTCGCCGGCAGCTCGCACTCGGCGTCGATCCGCGTCACCGCCTACAAGTAGGCGCCGCGCACCGGAGGGGAGGGCTGCGGCCGCCCTCCCCTCGTATCCTGGGCGCATGGCGGCCCCGGTCCGGATCGGCACGTGCTCGTGGGCGGACGACGCCCTGACGAGGCACTGGTACCCGCCGGGCACGCCGGCGCAGGCCCGCCTGGCCTACTACGCCGAGCGCTACTCGTCGGTCGAGGTCGACTCGACGTACTACCGGGTGCCGACCGAGCAGATGGTGCGCGGGTGGGCCGAGCGGACACCGGACGGCTTCGTCGTGCACGTGAAGGCGTTCGGGCTCATGACGCGGCATCCGGTGCGGATCGAGCAGGTGCCGCCGGACCTGCGGGACGGCCTCCCCGTCGACCACCGGGGACGCGTCGACCGGCCGCCGCGCGAGCTCCGCGGCCTCGTCTTCGACGCGTTCCTCGACGCGCTGGAGCCGCTCCGGGAGGCGGGGAAGCTCGGCGGGATCCTGTTCCAGCTCCCGCCCTACGTCACCTGGAAGCCGTCGTCGCTCGACTACCTCGAGTGGGCCAACGAGCGTCTGCGCGGGCTGCGGATGCTGGTCGAGCCGCGGCACCGGTCCTGGTTCGCCGAGGACGTGCGGGCCGAGCTCCTCCGCTGGCTCGAGGAGCGGCGGCTGTCGTGGGTGGTCGTCGACGCCCCGAAGGTCGACGCCGGGAACGTCCCGGCAACGCTGGTCGCCGTCACCTCGCCGCTGGCGTACGTCCGCTTCCACGGACGGAACGCCGCCACCTGGAACGTGCGCGGCGGCTCCGCGGCCGAGCGCTTCGACTACCTGTACTCGGCCGAGGAGCTCCGCGAGTGGGTGGAGCCGCTGCGGGAGCTGTCCGGCGAGGCGGAGGAGGTCTACGCGTTCTTCAACAACAACAACCAGACGAACGGCGTCGCGCAGGGGCCCGCCGGGGCCGATCTCCTGCGGAAGATCCTCGACGAGGAACACGTTCCAACGGCGTGATGCGCGTCCTCGCCGTCGTCCACGGCCCGCACGTGCGCTCCGAGCTCTGGGGCGACGTCGTGCGGGCGGAAGGCCACGAGCTGGTCGAGTGGGACCTGCCGGCCCGGGGGACGCCGCCGGCCGGAGTCGACGCGGTCATGGTCTTCGGCGGCGAGCAGAACGTCGGCGAGGAGGAGCGCAACCCGTGGCTGCACCTCGAGTACGAGCTCCTGCGTGGATGGGTCGCCGCCGGCACGCCGCTGCTCGGCGTCTGCCTGGGCGCCCAGACGCTCGCGCACGCGGCGGGCGGGACGGTCGGGCCGGCGCCCCGGCTGCTCTCGGGCTTCTACGAGACGGAGCTGACGGACGCGGGCCTCGCCGACCCGGTGCTCGGCTCGCTGCCGCGGCGGTTCGAGGCGCTGAACGCGAACGGCTACTGCTTCACGGTCCCGCCGGGCGCGGTGCAGCTCGCCGACGGGCCGGTGCCGCAGGCGCTGCGCGTCGGGGAGCGCGCGTGGGGCGTCCAGTTCCATCCGGAGGTGCGGCACGACCAGGTGCTCGGCTGGTGGCGCGTCGAGGCGGCGCGCCCGGTCGCCGAGCTCGAGGTCGAGCTGGCGGAGAAGCTCGCCGGCTGGCAGGAGCTCGGACGGACGCTCTGCCGGGCGTTCCTCCGCGTCGCGGCGGGCGGCTAGGTCTCGAGCGGCAGGTGGTCGTGGCGCGACCACTCGTGCCACGACCCGACGTAGTTGCGCGCGTCGTAGCCGAGCGCGCGCAGGATCTGCACGGCCATCGCCGAGCGCGAGCCGGAGTGGCAGTACGCGACGACCTCCGCCCCGCTCTCGAGGCCGAGCTCGGCCTCGATCGCGTCGGGCGCCATCTCCATCAGCCGGTACACGTCCAGGTTCCGCGCGCCCGGGATGTGCCCCTGGCGTGGGTCGCACGGCTGGCCGCCGCTGCCGTCGTACTCGGCGGTCGTGCGGACGTCGAGCACCGGGACCTCGCCGAGGCGCTCGGCCAGCTCGTCGATCGAGATCTCGCTCACAGGCCTCGCACCACCTCGACCTCGGCCGCGACGGACGGACGCTCCGACAGCGCGGCGAGCCACGTCTCCAGCCGGTCGGGCAGCGTGACGCCGAGCAGGTCGCGGGCGCGGATCACCCAGGGAGCGTAGGCGAGGTCGGCGTAGAGGCTCTGGCCGAGCCGGAGGGCGTCGAGCCGCGCCGCGAGCTCGTTCGGCTCGCCGCGGCGAAAGGCGTAGTAGTCGCGGCCGAGGTCGTCGTCGAAGCGCCGGACGGCGAGGCGCGCCCGTGCACGCTCGACGACGTCGTCCGGCAGGAGCGCCGGCTGCGGGTAGCGCTCCTCGAGGTATGCCATGATCACATCCGACTCGGGCAGGACGAAGCCGTCGTCGAGGACCGGGACGCGGCCCGCCGGGTTGAGGTCGAACAGCCAGGCCGGCCGGTTGTCGAGGTCGATCTCGACCGTCTCGTGCTCGAGCCCCTTCTCGGCGAGCACGAGCCGCACGCGGGCGCAGTACGGGCAGCGCGGCGCGTCGACGAGCTTCACGGCTCGAGCCCCATCAGCCGCGCGAGCCGCTCGTACAGCTCGGGCGCCGGCGGCAGGTCGGCGGGCGACGCGGCTGTCCGGGCGACCCGGCGCACCTCGTCCCGATCGGCGCCGGTGAGCCGCGCGACGAGCGTCGGGTTGGCCTCGAGCGCGAGCGCGTCGCCGCGCGAGAGCTCGCTGTAGAAGGTCGGGACGGAGAGGTACTCGTCGACCATGCGGCCGCGCTCGTAGAGGCGGAAGCGCACGACCTGCCCCTCCAGCGACAGCGCGACGGTGACCGCGCCCAGCCGCTCGGACAGCTCGCGCGCGAACCGACCGTGCGCGTCGCGGTCGCGGTCGAGGACGGCGTCGGCGATCCGGATCCAGCTCCCGTTCGCGCTGAGCTGCGGGTCCTCCAGCCGCGGCACGAACTGGTGCACGGCCCGGTCGACGGAGGTCCGGTCGTCGGACTGGACGTGGGTGCTCGCCCGCTGCTCGCCGGTGGGAGCCTCGGTCAGCCTGGCGTCCAGCCGGTCGAGCGGCGTGACCATGAACAGCGCGACCTCCTCGAAGCCGAGGCGCCGCCACACCGCGCGGGCCGTCTCGTTCGAGCTGAGCACGTCGAGGCTCACGGTCGTCGCGCCGCGCTCGCGCGCGTCGGCGACGCACGCGCGCAGGAGCTCCTTCGCAACGCCCTGGCGGCGGCCCCGCTCGCGCACGTGGACGAGCTGGATGTGCGCGCGGCCCCGCTCGGGCGCCTCGATGCGAGCGACGGCGAGCGCCCCCTGCTCGTCCTCGGCCAGGAAGACGCCGCCCCCGCGGATGTCGTCGAGCGTGTCCGCCCACTCCTCCGCCCACGTCTCGGGCTCCAGGCCGGCCGGCTCCGGCACCTCGCGCTCGAACTCCTCCCAGAGCTCGCGCAGCGTGGGCTCGTCGGCCTCGGTGGCGCGCCGCACGGTCATCCGACGACCCGACTCCCGGTCAGCAGGTAGTGCGCCGACAGGTTCTGGAAGGGGTCGAGTCGCCGCCCGAGCTCGATCACGTCGACACCGTAGAGGAGGTCGGCCGCCTTGCGGAGGGCGAGGTCGCCGGCCGGCCATGCGCGCGGGCGCGCGAGGTGGCGCGCCAGGAACCACTCCGCGGTCCACGCCCCGAGCCCGCGGACGGCCGTGATGCGGGCGCGGACCTCGTCGTCGTCGAGGCCCGCGAGCGCGTCGAGGTCGAGGTCGCCCCGGGCGAGCCCGATCAGGTACTCCGCCTTCCGGCGCGAGAACCCGACGGCGACGATCTCGTCCTCGGTCGCGCGCGCGATCCGCTCCCGGGTCGGGAACGCCCAGGCGAGCCCCACGCGCTCGCCGAAGCGCGCGACCAGGCGGTTGCGGATCGCGAGGGCCGCGAAGAGCGAGACCTGCTGCGCGGTGATCGAGGTGACGAGGGCCTCGAACGGATCCGGGGAGAGTGGCGGCCGGAAGCCCGCGAGCCGCGGTACGAGCTCGGCGAGGACGGGCTGGCCGCTCGCCCAGGCGGCGAACGAGTCGAGGTCGAACTCGGCGCCGAGCAACTTCAGCGCGACGCGCCGGGTCTCGTCGTCGAGCGGCGACACGTCGACGCCGCCGGGCGCGGACTCGATGCGCACCTCCCGCCCGCCGACCGCCCGGTACAGGCCCCCTTCGTGCCACAGGTTGGCGTTGTCGATCCCGAACGCGCGGAAGCGCTCGGTCGACACGTCGAAGTCGTAGGGCTCGGGAAGCGGCAGCAGCACGGGTGCTAGAACCGTACGCATGGAGAAGCTCCTCGCCCGCATCCGCGACGAGGTCGCCTCCTGGGACGGCGTCGAGGTCCGTCCGCATCGCTTCGGCGGCGTCGAGCTGCGGCTCGGCCGCCGCGAGCTCGGCCACCTCCATCCGGGCGGCGTCGTCGATCTCCCGTTCACGCGCGGGATCCGCGACATGCTCGTCGAGACGGGCCGAGCCGAGCCGCACCACGTCCTCCCCGGCTCCGGCTGGGTCACCCGCCGGGTCGAGTCGAAGGCGGACGCGGCCGAGGCGGTCGAGCTGTTCCGGCTCTCGTACGAGCGAGCCAAGGTGGCGGCGGCAGTTCGCGCGAAAAGTGCCCGCACATCGTGAGGTAGCTGTACCTCTACCTCATGATTTCCAGGGACTTTCCGACGCGGTCGCCGTCAGATCGGCCCTCAGGCGCGAAAATCCCTGCTCAGCGTGAGGTAGATGTACCTCTACCTCACCGTCCGAGCAGCTCGGCGAACCGGTCCGCGCCGACGTTCCCGCCCGAGACGACCACGCCGACGCGCGCTCCAGGCTCGAGCGCGCCCGCGAGCAGCGCGGCGATCCCGGCGGCGCCGCTCGGCTCGATGACCAGCTTCAAGCGTTCGAACGCGAACCGCATGGCCTCGACGAGCTGCTCGTCGGTCACGGTGACGATCCCGTCCACCCTGCGCCGCAGCACCTCGAAGGTCAGCTCGCCCGGCTCCGGTGTCTGGAGGCCGTCGGCGATCGTGCGCGGCACGTCGATGCGGACGCGCTCGCCGCGGGCGAGCGACTGCCGCACGTCGTCGCCCGCCGCGGGCTCGACCCCGTAGACGCGCGTCACACCGCGCTCCCGGGCGATGGTCGCGCAGCCGCCGAGCAGCCCGCCGCCGCCGACCGGGGTGACGAGCAGGTCGAGCCGGCCGACCTCGTCGAGCAGCTCGAGCGCCGCCGTGCCGGCGCCGGCCATGATCAGCTCGTCGTCGAAGGGCTTGACGAGCGCGAGGCCGCGCTCGGCGGCGAGGTCGGCTCCGAGCTGCTCCCGGTCCTCCGTGTAGCGGTCGTAGGTCACGACCTCGGCGCCGTAGCCACGTGTCGCGTCGAGCTTCGCCTGCGGGGCGTCGGTCGGCATTAGGATCGTGGCCTTCCGACCCAGCAGCGACGCGGCGAGCGCGACGGCCTGGGCGTGGTTGCCCGACGAGAACGCGACGACGTCGACCCCCTCGGGGAGCGACGAGATCTTGGTGTACGCGCCGCGGAACTTGAAGGCGCCGCCGCGCTGGAGGTTCTCGGCCTTCACGAAGACCTGGGCGCCGACGCGCTCGTCCAGCGTCCGCGACGAGATCACCGGTGTTCGATGCGCAATGCCGTCGAGCAGCGTCGCCGCCGCACGGACGTCGGCGCCCGAGATCACGGGATGAGCGGGTCGGGCGTCACGGCTCCGTATGGACTATCACGTCCGCGACGTCCGGCAGCTCCGCCCGGATCCGCTCCTCGACGCGACTCGCCTGAGCGTGCGCCTCGTCGAGCCGCGTCTGGCCGTCGAGCCCGAGCGTGAGGAAGGCGACGATGCCCGTCTCCGTGCGGAGGAAGCGCAGCGCCCGCGGCGCCCGGCCCGTCTCCTGCGCGACGATCCGCGACACGACGGCGGCGTCGGCGTCCACCTCGCGCGCCGCGCTGGCCTCGGTGAGCGGCTCGAGGTGCGTCTGCACGTCGTCGATCTCCGGCGCGGCCGAGCGGATCGCCTGCTCGACGCGCTCGGCGATCTCGTGCGCCTCGTCGAGGGTCAGGTCGCCCGGCAGCTTCACGTGTAGCGACAGCTCGGTGCGGCCGCCGACCTCGACGAGGGCGAGATTGTGCACCTCGCGGACGCGCGGCACGGTGACGGCGGCCGCGTGCGCGCGCTCCCGGATGCTCGCGTCGGCCGCCGGCTCGACGTGCACGACGACGTCCGACCCCGGCAGCGCGCGTGCGAGCGCGGCCTCGACGGCGTCGGCCGCGGCGTGCCCCTGCCCGACCGCCGCCCCCGCCTCGACGCCGATGACGACGTCGGCGAACTGGCGACCGGCCGCCTGGCGCATCCGCAGCCGGCGGAGGTCGATGTGCGGCACGACGGCCGCGATCGCCGCCCGCGCCGTCTCCTCGGCGGCCGCAGGGACGCGGTCCATCAGCACGTCGACGTTCGTGCGGATCAGCCGCACCGCGGCGAGCAGCACGATCCCCGCCACGAAGAGCGCCGCGACGGCGTCTGCCTTCGGGTGCCCTCCCCGCGCGAACAGCAGCCCGACCAGGACCGCGACCGACCCGGCCAGGTCGCTGGCGAAGTGCAGCGCGTTCGCGGCGAGGGCCGGGCTGCCGTAGACGCGCGAGGCCCGGTAGGAGACGCTCGCCCGGCTGATGTCGACCGCGATCACGATCGCGACGACGACGAAGACGTACCAGGCCGCGTCGACGCGGCCCGAGGTCACACCGGCGAGCCGCTCGATCGCGCGGACGCCGATCAGGACGCTCGCCGCCGCGAGGAAGGCCGCCTCGGCGAGCGCCGACAGGTGCTCCGCCTTGCCGTGTCCGAACTGGTGCGAGACGTCAGCCGGCCGCGCCGACACCCGCACCGCGAAGAACGTCAGCAGCGCCGCGACGAGGTCGACGCCCGAGTGGGCCGCCTCCGAGACGAGGCCGAGGCTGTGCGCCTCGAGCCCGACCGCGAGCTTGAGCACGAGCAGGGCGGCCGCGGCGGCGACCGAGGTCAGGGCGGCACGCCGTTGCGGAGAGGCGGTCACGGCGCCGCGCTCACAGCTCGACGAGCGACCAGACGAGGGTGTCCTGGCGCGGCGCGAACAGCGCGTGCGGCTCGACGTCCGGGAGCGGCAGCGGCGCCATCGTGTTCAGGTCGATCAGCACCTCCCCACGCTGGAGCTCCCAGAGCCGATGGTGGATCTCCGCCTCGTAGAGCCGTCCTCCGTCCTCCGTGAACAGGCGGTACCGCTCGACGAGGAACCACTCGAGCGACCCGGGCTCGGCGTGGAACAGGTCGCCGGTGCCGCGGTACCGCGCCGAGAAGGCCCCGCCGGGGCGGGCCGAGTCGACGCGCATCCACTCGTCCTCGCGCTCGAGCTCCATGCGGGCGTGCACGTACGGCAGCCGGTAGCGCCGCTTCGCCGCCTCGACCGCGAGCCGGCTCGAGGCGTCGAGCGAGAAGAACCAGATGCCCGGCTTCCCGTCGACCGTGACGCCGGTGCGGACGTTCAGCTCGCGAAAGCCGTCGAGCGGCGGCAGCGGCGGAAGTCCCCGCGCGCGCAGGTGCGTGATCCGGAACGGCACGATCCCGAGCCAGGCGGCGCCGTCGTGGACGTCGACCTGCACCGACTCGGGCAGGTGGCGCGAGAGCGCGTCCGGATCGACCGGCCAGTGGAGGAAGCAGAGGTCCTCCCAGGTCTGCGCGTGCGCCCAGTCCCGGTCGGGGAGGGGCGACATGCGGTGCGCGACGTGGTCGGCCGCGGCCTGCTGGCGGGCGATCGCATCGAGGACCTCGAGCGGCATCGCCGCATGGTGCACCTAATCGGCCGCCGGCTGCAGCTCGGGGGTCCGCCGTCCGAGCCGGCTCCGCCGCTCGGCGACGATGCCGGCGGCGATGACGACGCCGCCGACGATCTCCCAGCGGCTCAGACGCTCGCCGAGCAGGAGGATCGCGAACACGACGCCGACGAACGGCTGGACGTTCGAGAAGAGCGACGCCCGCGACGGCCCGACGCGGTCGATCGCAGTGAACCAGAGCAGGTTGGTGACGAACAGCGGGCCGACGACGGCAAACGCGAAGCACAGCCAGATCCGCCAGCCGAAGTGGAGGCTCTGCCCCGTCGTCTGCGGAAGGCCGGTGGCGGCGAGCGGCAGCCAGCCGAGACCCAGCACGATCGAGCTGATCCGGAACGGCGAGTAGCGCCTCATCAGCGGTGCGATCGCGGTCGAGTACACGCCCCACGACGCCGCGGTGAAGACTGCCAGCGCGTCGCCGAAGAGCCGTCCGGAGAGACCGCCGCTGCCGGCCGCGACGAAGCCGACGCCGACGAACGACAGCGCCGTCGCCACCCAGAACCCGCCGCCGGGACGCTCGAGCCCGATCGCGCCCGCCACAAGCCCGACGAAGATCGGGGTCGTCCCGAGGAACAGCGTGACGGTCGACGCGGAGGTCTTGTCGATCGAGTAGACGAAGCCGATCTGGTTGACGTAGATCATCGCCGCGGCGAGGGCGATCCAGCCGAGGTCGCGGCGGGCGACGTGGAAGCTCCGCTCGCGGATCCAGGTGAACGCCCAGAAGAGCAGCACCGCCGCCGCGTACCGGAGCGTCCCGTAGGCGAGCGGCGCGAACCCGTGCGTGAGGACGTAGCGCGTCACGGTCGAGTTGAGCGCCCACAGCAGCACGGTGCCGAGGAGCATCAGGTCGACCAACACGTGACGCTGCCGCATCGCCACGACACTACTGGGACGCGCGCGTCGTCTAGGCTTGCTGCGCCATGGCCCACGGCTCGCAGCCCACCCGGGACGACGTCGACGCCCTCGTCGGCCCGGCGACGCCGCACTTCGCCTACCAGCTCCGGGCGCGCGTGCGCGAGCTCGTCGCCGGCCTGCCCGCCGACGACGACGTCCGCCGCTACGCCGAGGAGCAAATGGAGCGCCTCGACCGGCTCGGGCACGCCTCGTCGAAGGCGGACGAAGGACAGCGCGAGTCGCGCGGGCGGATCGGCTGGGACGAGCTGCCGTCGTCCGCGCCGGCGGACGCGCCGCTGCCCCGGCGGGCGTGAACGTCTTCGTCTCCGGCGGGTCGCGCGGCATCGGTCGCGCCATCGCGCTGCGGCTGGCGCGGGACGGCGCGAAGCGCGTCGCGATCGGCTACATGCGGAACGACACCGCTGCCGAGGAGACCGCCGAGCAGCTCCGGGCCGCCGGAGCCGAGCCGGTGCTCGTCCGGGGCAACATCACGTCCAGCCGCGTGCTCGACGAGGTGGCGGCGCTCGGGCCGCTCGACGTGCTGGTCCACAACGCCGCGACCGGCGTCATCCGGCCGGCGCTCGAGACCGAGGACAAGCACTGGGACTGGACGCTGAACGCGAACGCCCGCGCGCTGCTCTCGCTCGCCCGCGTGACGGCGCCCGCGATGGAGCCCGGCTCGTCGATCGTCGCGATCTCCAGCCTCGGCTCGCAGCGCGTGCTCGAGAACTACGTCCTGATCGGGACGTCGAAGGCCGCGCTCGAGTCGGTCGTCCGTTACCTCGCGGTCGAGCTCGCGCCGCGCGGGATCCGCGTCAACGCCGTCTCGGGCGGCGTCGTCGACACCGGCGCGCTGGAGCACTTCCCGAACAAGGAGGAGATGCTCGCGACGGTCGACCGCACGCCGGCCGGCCGGCTGCTGACGCCGGAGGACGTTGCCGGCGCCGTCTCCTTCCTCTGCG
>DASZWI010000162.1:0-3598 GCA_035546715.1 Gaiellaceae bacterium
CAGGTAACAGCCGGGTAACGGCGCCCGTTTGGCTCGTGTTACCGGCCGTCCCGTACAACGAGCTCCGAACCCGAAAGCGAACGAGATCGGAGATCGAGAAGATGAATGGGAAAACGTCCCTCGCCAGGGAAGCCGACCGACGGAGAGCTGGGCATCGGCTTGCGGCACAGGCTCGCCGAAGCGCCAGGGCGCTCGTTGCCACGGCGCTCGTCCTCCCGCTGGTCGCACTCGTCGTGGCCGGCTGCGGCGGCGGCTCGAAGGCGGCGGAGACCGGCTCAGGTTCGGCGTCGGCGCCGGCCGGCAGCTCGAGCGGCTCCGACGTGAACGCGCAGCTCGCCCGCTTCTCGCAGTGCATGCGCCAGCACGGCGAGCCGGACTTCCCCGACCAGCGGACCGTGAACGGCCGCATCCAGCTCACCCTGCCGCAGGGCATGAATCCGAGCTCTGCCCAGTTCCAGCAGGCCATGCAGGCGTGCCGGTCGCTGGCGCCGGCGCAGCAGAACGGTTCCGGGTCGGCGGACTCCGCCCAGCAGGACCAGCTCGTGAAGTTCGTCAAGTGCATGCGCAAGAACGGCGTGCCGAACTTCCCCGATCCGACCAAGGGCGGCCAGACCGTGGTGACCGGGATCGACCCGAGCTCGCCGCAGTTCCAGACGGCGATGCAGGCATGTCAGTCGCTGATCCCGGCCGGCTCGATGGTCGGCGGTTGACGATGAGCGCCCGAGTCAGCACGCCCGCGCCGACCGAGACGGCAGACGGCCGGCCGGCGCTCACGGCCGGCCCGCGCCGCCGTCGCCGCGGCCCTGTAGCTGTCGCGGTGGCTCTCGCGCTCGCGGCCGTGATCGCCGCCGGCTTTGCGATCGCGAGCCGCCGAAACGGCGGCGGAAGCGACTCGCAGCAGCCGGCGGGCGTCGCCACCTCGCTGGCGCCGGTCAGGCGGACGACGCTGTCCGCGCAGACGCAGGCGAGCGGCACGATCGGCTATGCCGATCCGGCCGAGATCGCCGCGCTCGGCCAGGGTGGCGTCTTCACCTGGCTCCCCGATGCCGGTGACGTCATCCGGCGCGGGCGGCGCCTCTACTCCGTCGACGGCAACCCGGCGCTGCTTCTCTACGGCTCGACGCCCGCCTGGCGCGAGTTCCGGCTCGGGATGTCCGACGGACGCGACGTGGCCGAGCTGAACCGCAACCTGCGCGCACTCGGCTACCACGACGCACCGAGCGGAGACAGCTTCACCGACGGAACCCGGCGCGCCATCGAGCAGCTACAGGACGATCGCGGTCTGAGCGAGACGGGCGTGCTCACCCTTGGATCGGTCGTGTTCAGGCCGGGCCGTGTCCGCGTAGCGAGCGTCCTGCCGTCGGTCGGGACGCCAGTGCAGCCCGGCGCGTCGGTGATGACCGTCACCTCGACCCGGCACGAGGTCGACGTGCAGCTCGACCCCAGCCAGCAGGGAAACGTGCACGTCGGTGACCGCGTCCGGGTCACGCTGCCCGACAACACCACGACTGCCGGCGTCATCTCCCGGATCGGCACGGTCAGCTCGAGCAGCTCGACGGCCGGCGACGGGCGCGCGGCGCCGCCGATGCTCGATCTGACCGCGCGGCTGCTTCACCCGGCCGCGGCCGGCCGTCTCGACCAAGCGCCGGTGGAGCTGCTGATCACGACGGCCACCGCCAAGGACGTGCTCGTCGTCCCTGTCACCGCGCTCGTCGCGCAGGGCGGCGGACGGTACGCCGTCGAGGTCGCCGACACGGCCGGCGGCCATCACCTGGTGCCGGTCGAGCTCGGGCTCTTCGACGACGCGGACGGTCTCGTCGAGGTCACGGGCAGCGGCTTGCGCGCGGGACGCCGTGTGGTGGTGCCGTCGCTATGAGCAGCCGTACCGTCCTCGAACTGCACGATGTAAGCAAGACGTACGGCGTCGATCCGCCGGTGGCGGCGCTACGGGGGGTCAGCTTCGCCGTGCGCGAAGGTGAGCTGGTCGCGATCGTCGGGCCCTCGGGCTCGGGCAAGTCGACGCTGCTCCATCTCATGGGCACGCTCGAGCAGCCGACCACAGGGCGCGTCGCCGTCGCCGGCGTGGACGTCGCCCGACTCGGCGATCACGAGCTCGCCGCCGTCCGGGCAACGCAGATCGGCTTCGTCTTCCAGCAGTTCTTTCTCGCGGAGCACATGAGCCTCCTCGACAACGTCGCCGACGGCCTCCTCTACGCGGGCGTGAGCGTCGGGGCGCGCCGCGAGCTCGCCTTCGAAGCGCTCCACGCGGTCGGCCTCGCCGACCGCGTGGCGGCGCGCCCCACCCATCTCTCCGGCGGCCAGCGGCAGCGGGTCGCAATCGCCCGCGCCCTCGTGGGTGGGCCGGCGATCGTGCTCGCCGACGAGCCGACAGGGAATCTCGACAGCCGGACGGGGGCCCAGATCATCTCGCTGCTCGAGCAGCTGAACGCCGCCGGGGCGACGATCGTCGTGATCACGCACGACTGGGAGGTCGCCTCGCGCTTTCCGAGGCTGATCGAGCTGCGGGACGGACAGGTGGTGGCAGACGCCGCGCCCACCGAGGCGGCTGCCGCCAGAGGCGGCCGGCGGATCGAGGTGCAGCGGTGACCGTCCGCATTCACCCAGGCGGCCGGCTCGCCCTCGGCGACCTTGCCCGCGTCGCCAGCGTGGGCGTCCGCACGCGGCGGCTGCGCGCTGCCCTGTCGGCGCTCGGGATCGCGATCGGCGTCGCCGCGATCGTCGCCGTCCTCGGCCTCTCCGCGTCCTCGCAAGCCGGGCTCCTGGCCGAGATCGATCGGCTCGGAACGAACCTCCTCACCGTCCAGAACGGCCAGACCTTCACCGGAGCGACCGCCCAACTGCCGCTCGCGGCGCCGGCGATGATCCGCCGCCTCGACGGCGTCCTCCAGGTGGCCGACACCGCGATCGTCGACGGCGTCGACGTCTACCGAAGCCCGTACGTCCCGACGATCGACACCAACTCGATCACCGTCGAAGCGGCCAGCCTCAACCTGCTGCCGATCGCCGGAACCACGATCGCCCAGGGCGCCTACCTGAACGCGGCAACGGCGACGCAGCCGGTCGCGGTGCTCGGCGCCTCGGCCGCAGCCCGGCTCGGCGTCGACCACATCTACCCCGACGAGCGCATCTGGCTCGGCAAGCAGTGGTTCTACCTCGCCGGCATCCTCAGGCCGGCGACGCTCGCGCCCGAGCTCGACTCGAGCGTGCTCGTCGGCTACCCGGCAGCCGAACGCTACCTCGGCTACGAAAGCAACCTCCACGGCGAGCCCGCGATCGGGAACCCGACCGCGATCTACGTTCGCGCCGCCACCGACCAGGTCGCAGACGTGCAGCAGCGCCTGGCCTACGCGGCCGACCCGGAGGCGCCGAACGAGGTCGCCGTCAGCCAGCCCTCCTCTGCGCTGCAAGCCCGCGCGAAGGCAAAGAGCGCCCTCAACGGGCTCTTCCTCGGCCTCGGCGCCGTCGCCCTGCTCGTCGGAGCAGTCGGGGTCGCGAACATCATGATCATCTCCGTCCTCGAGCGACGCTCCGAGATCGGCCTCCGCCGCGCCCTCGGCGCCCGGCGGAGACAGATCAG